>NZ_SMKN01000002.1 GCF_004348675.1 Micromonospora sp. KC606
CTACCCGCCCACCCCGATCACCTCTTCACCTGGTTGGACGTCAACCAGTACTTCGCCGATCTTGCGCGTGACGGCGGCTGGCCCCACTGGCTGCACGAGGTCGACGCGTACTGGGACAGTGCCCGCTTCGTCGTCGACTCGACGGTGTCGACGGACGAGGTCTGGATCTGGCTGCGAGACGCACTCGGGCCGTTGACCGTCGAGCCCGACCGTGGCGTGCTGCTGCTCGACGACACTGGCCCGGACGGCCCCCAGCGACCGCTCGCCATCGAGATCGAGGCCGCTGGTGAGGTGCCCCCGGCGGAGCGTCGACCGCGCTGGAACGACCGCCGGGTGGTCTCCGACCTGGCCGGTGCCCTACCCGCACCACGTCCAGCCCTGCCGCACGACGTGTCCATCGTCGCCTTTCACTCGTTCAAGGGCGGGGTCGGCCGCACCCTCCACTGCGTCGCCACGGCTCGACGTCTCGCCGAACTCGGCCGGAAGGTACTGCTGGTCGACGCCGACCTCGAAGCACCGGGGATCACCTGGATGGTGGCCGACTCGACGCGCATCGACTTCGCCTATGAGGATTTCCTCGCTCTGGTACACGGGGCAACCGATGCGACGTACGTCGAAGCCATCAGCTTGGGTCGGAAGTTCCTGGCCAACCAGGAGCTGGATGGCGTGGTGGTCATGCCCGCCCGTCGCGACCACCTGCGGGTTGCCCCACCTCGCATCGAGCCGGTTGATTTACTCACCACGGACCGCGACCCCTACGTGCTAACCGAAGCCCTGGCCAAGCTGGGGCACGCGGTCGGCGCGGACACCGTACTTGTCGATCTGCGGGCAGGATCGAGCGAGCTGAGCGCACCCCTGCTGCTTGATCCCCGAGTGCTCCGGGTCTTCGTCACCACCATCAGCGACCAGTCGGTCCGAGGCACCCGCCAGATCCTCCGTGAGCTCAGCCGTCGTGCCCCCAGTCAACAGCCTGGCGACCCGGACTGTGCTCTGCTCCTCACGCAGTTCCATGCGGTGGACCACGGTGATCGGCTGGCGGACGTGGTGGCCGAGCTGAGGGACGGCGCACTCGAAATGTCCGGCCGGGCTGGCGATTTACACGACGACCTGCCTGCGGCGGACGCGGCGATCCCGCTAATGACAAGCCGCTTCGAACCTGGTCTACTCAACCTCCCTGCCTCCTGGGACGAGGTGGTGGAGCTCATCGCCCGCCTGCGTCTCGCCGATGTGGTTACCACCTTGGTCGAGGCGCTGCCCGTCGTTGCTACGAATGCTCACGCCCGGGTCGAGGTCGAGCTGGCCTCGGTGGAAGAGGTGAGGAACCACCTCGCCAGAGTCGCCGACGCCATGATCTATGCGGAAGGGTCCGCCGAATCGGAGTTCCTCACCACGGACGCTCTCCGCAATCTCGCCGAAGCCCATCGGACGGAACTGCCGGTGGAGATCGTCATCGGCGGCAAGGGGGCCGGCAAGACCTTCACGTTCATGCAGTTGTGCCAGCGCCCCGACTGGGCGTCCTTCGTACAGGCCGCCGGGGTGCCCAACGCCTCGCTGACCGTGCCGACCGTGCCGGTTCTGGCCTCCACGAACCTGCTGCCCGCCCCGGCGACAATGATCGATGAGCGACGGTCGGCGGCGGCGCGCAGCCTCAGTGGCCGGGAGCCGGTGAACCGTGGGGCGATTCGGGACATGATCGACGAGGCTAAGGTCCAGGAACTGACCCAGGTCGGTTGGCGTCGGGTGTGGCTGGCATGTTTCGCCCGTTCAATCGGTCTGGACGCCGACCCCGCTACCGCCGAGGAGATCCTCACGGCGTTTGCCCGTGACCACTCCGCGGTCTTCGTACTCGACGGCCTTGAGGACCTGTTCCCGTCGTTCGCCGACAAGAGCCGGGAGCAGGACGCCCTCCAGGCACTTCTGGTCGGTTGCCCGGAGTGGCTTCGCACCTTGCGCGGTCGACCGCTCGGCCTAGTGGCGTTTGTCCGGCGGGATCTGGCGTTGGCCGCCATCCGACAGAATCCCGGCCAGTTCGAGAAGCGGTACGAGAAGTACGCCCTGCGCTGGAACACCGAGGAGGCGCTGCGGCTGGCAGCGTGGGTGTGCCACCGGGGCAGGAGCCTCCCGGAGGTCTCCGGCGAGGACGTCCGTACCGCTACCGAGTCCCGGCTCTCCCATCTGATGTCGGCCATCTGGGGCGAGAAGATGGGCAGTGCCAAGTCCAAGGAGGCCCGTTCTGAGGTGTGGTTCTTCGCCGCGCTCTCCGACTTCCGCGGACAGATCCAGGCCCGGGACATCGTCGCCTTTCTCGCCAAGGCCGCGGAGGAGTCGGTGGGAGCCGACCCGCGCTGGTCGGATCGGATCCTCGCCCCCACCGCCATGCGCAACGCCCTCCCCAAGTGCAGCGAGCAGAAAATCGACGCGATTCGGCTGGAGAATCCACCGGTGAAGAAGCTGCTGGACCGGCTACGGGACCTTGACGTGAACCAGAAGAAGGTGCCGTTCCGGTTGGAATCCGTCGGCCTCAGCAGCGAGGAGGCGCGGCTGCTGGACACGAATGGTGTCGTGTTTCGGGAAGGTGACCAGTACTGGATTCCGGAGATCTTCCGGCACGGACTGGGCTTCTCGGTGCAGGGTCGACCGAGAGTGGTGGCGATGGCGAAGGTGGTGCGTCGCCGGAACGACATCTCCGGTTGACCGGCGTCACCTCGCCTGTGCGGCTCTACCAAACTTCTTGCAAGGCCAGCTTTGTCCATTGCGGATGGCTGGTGGCGTGATCGTGTGGAGTTGGGGTAGATCCTGCGGGATGAGGTGTCCCGATGGTAATGGTCTGTCCGCGCGGGGACGGGCGGAGCGGGAGGGGGTGCGGCGGCAGGCTGCGGGGTGGTTCGCCGAGGGTGTGTCGGTGCCGGAGATTGCGTGGCGGTTGCGGGTGTTGCAGACTGCGGTGCACGGCTGGCGGCAGCGGTGGCGGTCCGGTGGTGAGGACGGTTGGCATCGAAGGGGTCGGGCAGGCCGCGGTGCGGGAGGGCGGCGCGGAGCGCTGGCGGTGGGCCCCGGACAGCGTCTTTGGCGTATGGGAGGTGTGCCCAGCCAGGCATGAAGCCGCATTCCCTGAGCGTCGCGTCTCCAAGCGAGCGGCAGCGCAAGGTCGCTCGTCCACGCGACTTCGCCTGCTGATTCCTGGAAGGTCCACATCAATGGGGGTACCGGGATGGCACTGTCGCTCGCTACGGTACGACACGTGGAGGACGCAGAGGGCGACGTCGCTGGAGACCCTTCCGATGTAGAGAGTCGTCTGCGTCGATACTCGTACCTGACTTCCAGGGAATTCCCACGTACCTATTTCGCCATCATGCGGGTGTTCTCCTCGACCTTGCTCGCGGATTTATCGGCGACTGATGTGTCAAACGCGTTGTTCGCTGCCGAGCGTGACGGTCGCATCGAGCCAGGGGAATCGTCAGTAGACCGCGTGGTGGACCGCCTTACCCAGCTGAGGAAGTGGGGAAATCTCGTTCCCGGCCGGCGCGAAGCGAACGCTAAGTCGATTGCCGAGTTCGCGCACGGAAGCCTCCGTTATCAGGTGGACAAACTTGCGCTGCGGATACATCGCGAGGCCGAGGCGCTATTGGCGATTCCGGAGGGTGCTCGGGAGGTTTCGAGAGAGCTACTGCCCGCGATCCGGCGTGGCCTGGACGATGCGGCGGGCACCATATCCGCAGCATTGGTGGCTGAGCAGCTACACGGCTCGGGTTCGTCGGCGGTGGCGAAGTTGCGGGAGCGGTTGTCCGAGCAGGTGACCACCCTGTTCCTTCAGCACGCTGAGCTGGCCGCCACGGTGCGTGACTTCTATGCCCATGTGGGACAGGTCGTGGCTCGGCATGACCTGAATCCGGAGGAGATCGCTGGGTTCCGTGGGCTGCTGGTCGAGTACATCCAGCTCGTTGTCGACGATGTCATGCGGCACACGACACCGATCGCGGAGACCATAGGCACGCTCGAAACGGCGCTGCCGGAGGTGCTGCGGCTCCTTGCGCCGACCGCCGAGTTGGGAGAGTCGGTCGAGCGCGCCCGGGGCCGTTCGATGAGCGACTGGCGTGGCCTAACGGACTGGTTCGTCGAGCGACCAGGGCAGGTCAGTCAGGTCGGAGCTCTCCGCGAGGCCACGGCGAAGGCGATTGGGTCACTGCTGGCCAATGTCAAGCGAGCAACCGGCGGAGGAGACATCGCGCCGGGGCGGCGTACGGAACTGATTCGGCTCGCCCGCCGGTTCGACGAATCCACAGTAGAGGAAGCGCACGGCCTATACGCTGAATCATTTGGTGTGTGGGGTGCGCGACACTGGCTCCTAGCGCCGGACGTGGACGATACGCTGCCCACGACGCCGTGGCGCGACGGGATGAGGACGCCGGTCCCGGTGTCTATGTCGAGTCGGGGCGATCGAGCCGCGCGAGGCCGCACGGCCAAGATCGTAGAGAATCCTCTCGGTGAGCAACTGGCGCTGGTCGAAGCCCAGGAGCAGGCCCGAAGGCGTGAGGCGGCGTACGCGGAGCTGCGAGCCGCGGCGG
Source organism: Micromonospora sp. KC606 (assembly GCF_004348675.1). Classification (GTDB taxonomy): domain Bacteria; phylum Actinomycetota; class Actinomycetes; order Mycobacteriales; family Micromonosporaceae; genus Micromonospora. The sequence continues at coordinate 4,566 of NZ_SMKN01000002.1, forward strand.
CTCGGCTGGAAGAGGTTACCCTGTCGGCCGGTGCGCTGGACGTGCTTTACGATCTGTTGCGCCGTGCGATGAGTCACCGAGAGCGTGTCGATGGCGCTGGCGAATTCCTGCACACGCCTTCACAGCTACGCGTACGCGTGGGACCGCTGGCCGGTGTCCGGTGTCGTATCCGGGCCGCGCACGGCACTTTGACGCTGCACGACGTGGCTGTCCATGTCGAGGTCTGCGAAGGGGCGTCGGCAGCGGAGTCGCCGCATGGATGAGCGGGGCCGCCACATGGATCTGCTCGGTGAGTTGCCGCATATCGAGGCTGCCCAGGTCCGCAGGTGCGCGCGTGCGCTGCTGCGGCAGCCTCTGCTGCACGCCGACGGGCCGGAGGCGGAGCTGCTACCCCTGCTGTACCGGCACCGGGCTGTGCTGCGCCGGCTGTTCGCGGCCTACCTCGGCTACCCACTGCGGGTGGAGCGCCGTTTCGCCCGTCTCTTCAAGCAGCGCGATGACGGTGGCGGACGCGGCGTGTCCGGGTTCACCCCGCGCAGCTATGCGTACCTGGCCCTGACGCTCGCGGCGCTGGTGGAGGTGGGCCGCCAGGTCCTGCTGTCCCAACTGGTGGCCAACGTGCGCGGAGCTGCGGCCGAGGCCGGCATCGCGGTGAGCGACGACCCGGTCGAACTCCGGGCGTTGGCGGCCGCCCTACGTCACCTGGTCACACTGGGCGTGCTGGAGGAGACCGAAGGGAGCGTAGCGGCGGTGGCATCCGGCGGTCCCGAGGAGGCGCTTATAACAGTCGATGCAGAGCTGCTGGGACTGATGGGGCGGCCGGTGCGCACTTCTGACGTCGACTCCACCGACCGGGCCGGGCACCAACCTCCCGCTGTCGGCCGCGTCGTTGGCGTGCTGGCTCGTCGTCGGCTCGCAGAGGATCCGGTCGTGCTGTACGCTGAGCTGCCCATCGAGGAGGCCGACTACCTGCGTTATCATCATCGGCAGGAGTCCTACTGGCTGGATCGCTACTTCGGCCTCCAAGTCGAGGCGCGAGCCGAGGGCATGGTGGCGACCGATCCCGACGAGTACCTGACTGATCTGTCCTTTCCCGGCGGCTCGACAGTGGCTCGGATGGCCCTGCTGGCGTTGGAGCCGCTGCTGGCCATGTCGAAACCACGCGAGGTCGACGGCTGTCACGCCGTCAGCGTCAGTCAGATCCGACCGGTCTGTGCCGACCTGGTCAAACGACACCCATCGGGCTGGGCAAAGAGCGAGTTGGCCAACCTTGACGCGTTGGCCTCGAAAGTGACCGGCCTGGTACTGCAAGTGGGCATCGCCCGACGCGTCTCCGACGACGTCGTGGTTCTCGTACCGGCCGCTCACCGCTGGCTGCCCAAGGTCGAGGAAAAGAGCAACGCTGCCGAGCCGGCGGCTTCAGACAACGTGGATGAGCTGACCCTTTTCGGCGAGGGGGAGGTGCCCTGGTGATCGTCAGTCCGGGGGCTCAGGCGGACGGGTCGCGCTGGCGGCTGTACCGCGGCGGGATCGTCAACATCTGGGAGTATGGCGAGCGCACGCTCGACCTGGCGGGCGGCCGGGTAATCCTTCAGGGCACCAACGGGTCGGGCAAGTCCCGGACCCTGGAACTGCTGCTGCCGTTGTGCCTCGATGGCGATCTGCACCATCTCGGAGCCAAAGGGTATGACACAGTGAGCATCCGGCGGCTGATGCTCGACGACTACGCTGAGGGACCCAATCGCATCGGCTACGCCTGGATTGAGCTACGCCGTGAAGTACCCGATGGCGGTGCGGAGTTCCTGACCGCTGGTATCGGGGTGAAGGCATCGAAGACCACCCAGGGTGTGGCCAGCTCGTGGCGGTTCGTGACTGGTGCTCGGGTCGGCATTGACTTCAATCTGGCTGGAACCGACAAGACCCCCCTGGACCAAAAGGGACTCAAGGAGCGCATCGGTGCTGACGCCGTGTTCGACGAGGACCCGAAGGCCATGCAGCAACGGATTGCCACGGTTGTCTATGGCATCGGCGACCTACACCGCTACGACGACTTGCTTCACTTGCAACGGACGCTCCGCAATCCCGATGTCGGTGTCAAGGCCGTGGAGGGACAGCTAGAGGAGTACCTCGGCCGCGCGCTGCCACCACTGGATCCCGACGTAGTCAAGCGGCTGGCGAACCAGTTCCAGGACCTCGAAGCGATCAGGGAGAACATCGGGCGGTTGCGCGAGGCCGATAGGGCGCTGTCGGAGTTCCTCAGGGTCTACGCCGCCTACGCGGCCGGGGCCCTTCGTGACCGTGCCAACGCCGTTGTCCAAGCGCGGGGCGCGCTCACCGGCCACCTGCGGGTAGTCGAGGCGCGTGTCCGAGAGGTGAGCCAGCAATGCCGGGTAAGGGACAAGGCGGCGCTGGACGTTGCGGCGCACGAGTGTCTAGAGCGGGAGCTAAACGCGCAGGTCCGGGAGTTGGATGGCAACCAGGAGTACCGAGACCTCAACGTCAGGCGCCAACTCGTCGATGCGCTACAACAAGTGGCAGAATCCGCCCTCCGTAACGCGACAAACTGCCGCAACGCCGAGAACAACGCCGCCCGCGCTGTGCTGTCCGTGCTCCTGTCAGTTAAGCGGGCTGCGGAAGGGACCGTACAGGCCGTTAAGGACGCTTGCGAGCGGTTCGGCTGGGCAGGGCTGGATCCGCGGCTGCTGCCGGCACCACCCGCGCCACCAGCCGCCGAGCTGACACGCAGCACCGACTACGTCCAGATCGATGTCGGCCCCGAGGCTGCCCCGGGATCCGTCGAGCGAGTGGCCCCGCCCCCTGTCGACTTCGACGGGCTGACTACCACCGTGCAGCAGGTAGCCGCCGAAACCCAACGCGCGATACACGCCGCCAATGAACGACATGCTCTTGCTGCCACGCTGCAGCGCACCGCCTCTCAACTAGAGCAGGACCATCAGCAGATCACTAAACTCAAGGCACACGCGGAGGAGGCAGCCGCGGCTGCCGACCAGACCGCCACCGACCACCGCATCGCGGTGGAGAATGCCACGGCGACCGCCCAGGACTGGCTTGACGCGGCACGCAGGTGGGCGGAAGCCGCCCCAGCCAGCGCTGTGGATCTCGGCGAGCCGCCTTCGCTACCGGGCAAGGACGATCTCGTTGACGACCCAGGCGGCGCTGCCGAAAGCCGCACCGCTCATCGGGCGTGGGCTGCCCCGGCCGTCGCGCACGCGCGCGATGCCGCTAGCGCAGCCGGGTTGGATCTCAAAACCATGGCTGAGGAGCGAGAACGCGTCGCCGATGAATTGCATGCCCGCCGCCTTGGCGTCCATGCTCCGCCACCCCCCTTCCGGTACGCCTCGGCTGACAGGAAGGAACGGCCAGGTGCGGCCTTCTACCAACTGGTCGACTTTCACCCGCATGTAACTGAGCAGCAGCGGGCCGGGTTGGAAGCTGCGCTGCAGGCCAGCGGCCTTCTTGACGCCTGGGTCGCCGCCGATGGGACCATCGCCGACCCAGACCTCCACGACGTCTTGGCGGTCACCGAGACGGCACCGCCCAACGCCGGACCCTCGCCGACTCTGGCCTCTGTGCTCGTACCCGCACCCGATGACGGCTGCTCCGTGGCAGCCGACGCCGTGGCGCGTCTGCTGGTAGGGGTCCGCATCGCCGATAACCCGGCCGAAGCTGGCGATGGCGGCCTTGCCGTATCGCTGACCGGTCGTTGGCGGGCGGGCAGCCTTGCCGGCGCGTGGACCAAGGACGTCGCCGAGCACATCGGGGCCAGCACCCGGCAGGCGTACCGCCAGCGCAGGATCACGGAACTGCTCGCACTTTTGGAGGACCTCGACGGTCGCCTGACCAACCAGCAGCAGCGCAGCCGAGACGCCGAGGTTCACCTTGCCACTTGGGAGAAGCATGTCGAAAACTTTCCGGACACCGCCCCGGTCGTAGCCGCGCACGCGACGGCAATAGCAGTTGGGGAGCACCGCGAGGCGGCGGAGCTGCAGGCTCAAGCCAAGATTCAGGCGCACGCTCAGGCCCAGGGGCTATGGCAGGCTAAACACAGCGAGTTGAGTCGCCAGGCAGCCGAGGTGAACCTGCCGGACGCAGCTGCGGCGCTCGGGCAGCGCCTGACCCAGATCACCAGCGCGATCGAGGCAGCAGGCGCGCTATCCGCGAACCTAAACGACCTCTACCTTCCGGCAATCCACGACGCCGCGGCCCCCATGCAGACCTACACCGCGACCCTCGCAGATCGGGAGGAGGCGGAGGATCAGGCAGCCACCTCCCACGGCGATTACGCTCAGGCCGCCAAGGCGATGGCGCTTTATGTCGACAGCCTCGGTATCGACCGAGAGGAGTACGACAGGCGACTGTCACAGCTGCGTCAGAGGCTGGAGCGCACGCGCACGGCCCTTCCCCGGCTGCGCGCAGAGCGGGACAAGGCCGTTAAGGCGGTGATCGAGCTGGAGGCCGCCCAGAAGGCTGACGAGCCGAACGAACAACGAAAACGGGACGAGCTAGCGCAGTCGGAGCGACGGTTCGCCGCCGCCGCCGGGGCACTCGGCGTCTGGGCGGCTGCAAGCGATGGAGACGAGCAGCCGCCCGTCGATCGGCAAAGCGCCCTGCAGACCGCCGCCGGCTGGCACTCGGATTTGCAGCAGGCAGATCTGATTAACGCGCTTCAGACCTTCCGCGAGCATCTCCCGGACGGCCACGACGCCACCGTGCGGAACGAGGATGACGTATTCACCGTGCTGGTCAGCGACGGTGAAGGTGCCCGTCCCATCGCCGCTGCCGCGGGCCGGACCGCCCACCGTCTTGCCGAGCACAAGGAACAGCTCGACACCCGCTACCGGGAGATTCTCGAGGAGTACCTGCTGCGCGACCTCGCCGAGCACCTGCGTCGGCAGATCGACGCCGCCGACGACCTGTGCGGTCGCATGAACGCAATCCTGGCCGACGCCCGGTCCAGCCAGGGCGTCCACGTCCAACTCAGCTGGGACCCCTCACCCGCGCTGGATGACGCCACCCGTGAGGCGCTCGCATTGGTCCGGAAGTCATTCGCCACCCGAAGCCCGGAACAGGACGCCCAGCTGCGCCGAGCCCTTCAGGAGCGCATTGAGGCCGAACGCGACCTCCGCGACGCCCGCTACAGCCAGGTTCTTGCTCAGGCCCTGGACTACCGCACCTGGTACGCGTTCACCGTCCGCGTACGCGACATCGGGCCAGATGGTCAGTCGCGCAATCGGCTGCTGCGCCGGCTCTCGTCAGGCGAGACCCGACTAATCTCGTACGTCACCCTCTTCGCTGCCGCGGCGGCCTTCTACGACGCGCTCACCGTCCCGGGCGCCAATCCGCTGCGGCTGGTCCTCCTCGACGAGGCGTTCGAACGCCTCGACGACCCCACCACTACCCGACTGCTGGAGTTGCTTGCCGACCTCGACATGGACTGGATCATTACCTGGCCAGGCGGGTCGGCGTTCTCGCCAAAAATCGACCGCATGCAGGTCTATGACATCTTCCGGCCGAAGGGCGCTCCCGGTATCGCGTTCGTACACACCACCTGGGATGGCATCGAGCTCCGGCGCAGCTCATGATCGCATCACTCCCCGAACCGGTTCGACGCGCCCTTGATCGACCCGAGCTGAGCATGTTGTGGCAGCGGGTCCGTCGGCAGCTGGAACGAACCGGCGCGGAGCCGCGCGGAGCGATCACCATCCAGGTGACTGACCTCCCCACGGCATCGGAGCTGGGCGCCGTTCTCGGCCGGCGGCTGACTCGCCACGTCGGACGAAGCATCCGGGTCGACTTGGCGAGCCTCGACCAGCTACTCCGCGCCGGCCCAGCCCAGCAAGGGCTGTCCGATATCGTCGTGGCACTGACCGGCGAGCCGTTGCTACAGAGACAGCTCCGCCTAGATGCCCGGACGGCCGCCAACCGGCGCATCAAACTTGAACTGCTCGAACTAATGGCACGCGTCCCGGAACTGGCTTCGGAAAGGGCACTGCTGCAGGCGACTCCGGATGGTCCGATTCCGCGCCTGCCCAGCGGAACCTTAGCCGGTACGACCTCGTGGCCAGTGTATGAACTAGCGATGAGGGCCGCCTGCGTCTGGTGGACAGCTGACCGTGAAGGTCGACGCCTGGCGGCCAAGCAGCTCGCCGGACAGGCGTTCGGCGATACGAAAGGATGGACCGACCAACGCCGCCTTGCGTTCGCCAATCTGGTGCACCGGCCGTTTGACCAAGCGGTCGACGAGGCCGACATACCGATCAGGTTGAGTGGCCCGCTCGCATGGGTGATCGACGGAACTGTAGCCGACGCTGCTGCCGCCCGACCGTGGATAGCTGTGCCAGCCCACGGCGTAAGAACACTCGGATATGTTGACTGCACAGCCCGCGGCATTCTCTTAGTCGAGAATACCGAGGCGTTTGAGAAGGTGTGCCTATTGGACGGCGTTACCAACCGGTGGCTGTGCGTCTGGAATCAGGGAAACCCCAGCAAGAGGCTGATGAGGTTCCTGGCGGATCTGAAGCTCCCCATGGCAGCGTGGCTAGACCTGGACGCGTACGGAATACGAATGATCGCAAACCTTGAGAGGGAGCTCGGCAGGGAGATAACTCCCGTTGGCATGTGCGTCAACCTGTGGCGCGCCGGAACGAAACGGATCCAAGACGATCGGCAATTGGCCATGGCGCGACAAATCGCCGCCGCGCTTTCCCTGAACGGGCCCCTCGCACTACGTGAGCTGGCTGCCGCAATCTCCAAGACAGGCGACTGCTGTGAGCAGGAGACGCTGTATGAACACGTTCTCCCGGCGCTGCCCGCGATGCTACGGGAGCTAGAGCGCAAATAGGTTGAAATCACGCCACCGGCAGCAGTGAGCCCTTTTCGTCGTGATCACGCTGGTCACGGCGGGTGCGAGGACCCCGGAGATCGGTGAGGGCGAGGCTCTAGCTAGGTAGGACAGCAGTCGACCAAGATCCGATGCCCCGATCGGGAGCCTGGCCGTGCTGTCTTACCCCGCCACGATCCCGCTGTCCAGCCGAACTCTGAACCACCTCGCCGACCTTGTCCGTAACCACCGCCAGCAGCGTCGATCCCGGTGGCGACACCTACACCCGCCTCGCAGCCGGGTTCGGCATCGGCGTCGCCACCGCCTGGCGCTACGTCCGCGAAGCTGTCGACCTGTTCGCCGCAGCCGCCGACGATCTGGCTACTGCGATGGGCCGCATCCGCAAGCTGGCATACGCGATCCTCGACGGCACGCTGATCCCGATCGACCGGGTCGCCGACCAGAAGCCCTACTACTCCGGCAAACACAAGCGGCACGGCGTGAACGTGCAGGTCATCGCGGACGCAGCAGGTCGCCTGGCCTGGGCCTCGCCGGCGCTGCCCGGCGCCACCGACGGCCTGAGCGCCGCCCGCCTTGACGGCATCATCGACGCGCTGAGCAGCGCCGACGTGATGACGTTCGCGGACAAGGGCTACCAAGGAGCCGGCGGGAGCGTGCCCACCCCGTTCAAGCGTCACCGGCATCGGCCGAAGCTGTCCTGCGGGCAGAAGGCCGTCAACAGCGCACACGTCCGTATCCGCGCTCGCGGCGAGCGCGCCATCGCCACGCTCAAGTGCTGGAAAGTCCTGACCAAGCTGCGCTGCTGTCCCCGCCACGCGACCGCGATCGTGCAGGCCATCCTCGTCCGACGACCGCACCACCTCCGTGCATTCTTCCGCATCGGTACGACATGACACCGGTGCCGGCCCAGGATGAAGATTCACGACTTCGAAAACCCCGGATGCGGTAGGCATACCGGCACGGTTAGGTGACCCTCGGTTTACAGCAACGCTCACTTCTGTCGGTAACCAGACTGAAGTCCCCGCTCGGCTATCTGTGGCCGTCTGGATGGCTGACCTGCCGATCTGAGTCGTCGATGTCCGTCCGAGGGCCACGGCGCTACTTTCGTCGGGCAGTGGTGATGCCTGGGGGGAACAATGGGTTACCGTTTCAACGCACCACCGAACTGGCCGGCGCCGCCTGCTGGATGGGTGCCGCCTTCGGGCTGGACGCCGGATCCCGCCTGGGGCCCTCCTCCGCCGGGTTGGCAGTTGTGGATTCCGGATTTGCTGGCTCCGGCCCCGGCGGCGCCCGTCACGGCCGCCGCGCAGGCTGCTGGTGATCCCGCAGTCGGCCCACAGCAGCGCAACGGGAGTCCGGACATTCCTCTGTTCGGTGCCCGGGGCAAGGCGCGTGAACTGGCTGTGGAGAATGCCCAGCTCCGCAGCGAGCTGGACCAGGCACGCGTCGAGCTGACGGGCCTGCGGGCGGAGATGTCACGGCTCGGCGTGCTGTCCGCGATGGAGTTGGAGCAGCACCGGGTCCGACTCAGCCGTGAGGTCGCCGACCTGACAGCGAAGGGCGAAGCCCAGAAGGCCGAGCTCGACCGGCACCTGCGCGGACTCCGGCAGCAGATCGTGGTCACCGAGGAGGCCGCACTGCTGCAGGAAGCCGGTGTCTATCAGTACCGGCATCCCCTGTCGGACGCGGTTGCCTACCAGAGCCAGCTCAGCCGGCTTCAGGACCAGATCAAGGCCATGACCAGGAAGGACGGGGGAGCGGTCAAGGCCGCCACCGGATGGACGGTCAACGGCTCGGCCGCCGAGGGCCGGGTCATGCTCCGGGACTTCTCGAAGCTCATGCTCCGCGCCTACAACGCCGAGGCGGACAACCTGGTACGAGGGTTGAGGCCGTACAAGCTTGACTCGGCCGTCGACCGGCTGGGAAAGGTGGCGGCGACCATCGCCAAGCTCGGCAAGACGATGGACATTCGGATCGCCGAGGATTACCACCGGCTGCGGGTCAAGGAGTTGGAACTCACGGCCGACTACCAGGAGAAGCTGGCCGAGGAGAAGGAACGGGATCGGGAGGAGAAGGCCCGGCTGCGCGAAGAGCGACGCGCCCAGCAGGAAATCGAACGCGAACGCGCTCGGCTCGACAAGGAACGCCAGCACTATGCCAACGCCTTGGCCGCCTTGCAGTCCAAGGGCGATGCCGACGGTGCCGCCCAGATGCAGGACCGGTTGGCGCAGATCGACACCGCGATCCAGGACGTCGACCGGCGGGCCGCCAACGTCCGGGCCGGCTACGTGTACGTGATTTCCAACCTCGGCGCGTTCGGTGAGAAGATGGTCAAGGTCGGCATGACCCGTCGCTTGGACCCGCTGGACCGGGTCCGCGAACTCAGTGACGCCTCGGTGCCCTTCAACTTTGACGTCCACGCCCTGTTCTTTTCCGAGGATGCCGTCGGCATTGAGGCGCAGATGCACGCACGGCTGGCCGACCGGCGAGTCAACCTGGTCAACCACCGTCGCGAGTTCTTCTACGCCACGCCGGAGGAGGCCAAGGAACACTTGCTGGCGTTGACCGGCAGCCTGCTGCAGTACGAGGAGGTCCCGGAGGCCCTGGAGTACCGGCAGAGCCTCACCGAGGCGCAGGAGCAACCAGTCGCGACCACGTGACATGCCGAGGCCTTGGGCGGCCGGCGCCCGGGGAGGCGGTCCGCCGGATCACCGGTAGGCCCACCGCCCTGACCATGATCAAGCGGAATTGTCGAGATAGAGAGGTACGCATGTCGTCGGTCGGACTGTTCGCCTACGGGTCAGCGGGCGGAAGGGGCGGTGTCGACCTGGGTGAGGTGCCGTTCGTGGTGGTGGACGTGGAGACGACCGGGCTGTCATCGACGTCCGACCGGATCGTGGAGATCGCCCTGGTCCGCGTCGAAGGAGGTCGGGTGGTCGACGAGTGGGCCACCCTCGTCGACCCAGGCCGCGACCCAGGTCCGACTTTCGTCCACCACATCACCGCAGACATGCTGTCCGGAGCGCCGACGTTCGCGGACGTGGCGGGGGAGATCCTGTCCAGGCTCGACGGCGCTGTGGCGGTGGCGCATAACGCCCGCTTCGAGGAGGGGTTCATCGCGCAGGAGTTCGCTCGAGTCGGCATCAGCACCGCGCCCCTGCCGGCGGTGTGCACTCTGCGGCTGGCCCGACAGGTCCTGGCCGCGCCGAACTTCCAGCTCGTGTCCTGCTGCACGATGTACGGCATCGAGCTGCATGACGCCCACACCGCTCTCGGTGACACCCGGGCAACCGCCCAGCTTCTACCCAGACTCCTGGCCCACGCGCCCGCCCTGCGGTTCCCGTCCGCTCCTGTTCCGCTGCCGCGGTACCCGCGCCATGCCCGGCCACGTACCCGGGTCACCGGCCTGCGCAAGGGCGCGGACGGTTGGATCCAGTCGTTGCTAGGAAAATTGCCCTACTCCACTGGCGACGCCGACCCCGCGTCGGCCGAGGCGTACCTCGCCGCCGTCGGGAGCGTACTCAGCGACGGTAAACTGACCGGCGTCGAAGCCAAGGCGCTGGCACGACTGGCCGGGCAGTCCGGCATGGGCGCCCAGCAGGTACGCGTTTTGCATCATCGCTACCTCGACGGACTGCGGGACGCGGCACTCGCCGACGACATCCTGACCAGCACCGAGTACCGGCAACTCGTCATGGCCGCACGACTTCTCGGTGAACCGGACTACTTCGCGGACCTCACCGCGCCCGAGATAGAGACCACGGACCGCATCCAGGCCGCCAAGCAGAGGGGACAACGCGTCTGGTGCAGCCCGTCCGTGTCCGCTGACGTCCGTGATCGCCTCACCCAAGCTGGCTTCGTTCTGGCGCTGAACCTGACCCGCAACGTCGTTACCGCCGTTGTCGCTGCCGCTGACCAGGACAACACGAAGGTCGCGCGAGCACGCGAACTCGCCATACCTATCCGCTCCGATCTGACCCTCGACGACATACTCGGGGCCGCCGCCACGCCTTCCCTGGCATCCCAGCAGACCGGCAGTACAGCCGCCGCCGTGGGCGCCGAAGGGACCGGGCCCCGTACGGTGCCGACACCGGCTGCTGCGGCGCACGTGCCCACTCAACGCGTACCGCAGGTCATCGCTGGCTGGTACCTGGACCCGTCAGGGCGGTGGACCTACCGATTCTGGGACGGCCAGGGCTGGACCGAGAAGGTCAGCGGCGGAGACGGCCGTACGTGGTCGGACAGCACTAGCCTCCCACTGTGGTGTGCGCCTACGACAGATGGCCTGGTCGACGGCCGCCAGCCGCACACCCTCACGGACCAAATCATGACGATGCAGAAGAACGACGTCCACGCGGCGCTGCTCCTGACCGTCCGATGCATCGACGCGGTGGAGAACGACTCACGAATCAACGGATACGGGGTGGCTCCCTGGTACTACGAGAGGGCCGCCATCATATTCGCCCGACTGGGTGACCCCGCTGCCGAGGTCGCCGTGCTTGAACGATTCGCGCGGCAGAGACATGCTCCCGGGGTCAAGCCGCCTCAGCTCCTCGATCGCCTCCGCAGACTGCGTGAGGCCACTACCGGGGCATAGCAGCGACGAACCGCCAATGATTCGCGTTCACGATATGGAGTTGCGATCAGCCCTGCTCCGACACCGGATGCGCGGCCCCGCTGTCCAGAACCTTGCTTACCTACCTCGCCGCCGCAGGATGAAAGCCACGACCAGCCCGGCGCAAAAACCGCAGGCGCCAGACCGGTGCTCAGGTGCACGATGACCTCGTTCGCCCCTTCATGGTGGCGGATGGTGAGGGGGAAGTGGTGCCCGACCGTGCCATGCGGCTGCTGCTGAGCGCGGCCCGCGCCTGTCAGCAGCAGGCCGACACGTTGCAGCAGACCCTGACCCGCGTGCATGACGCCACCCCAGCGCCGGACGCGTGGTGCAACCGCGACGACCGGGCGCTCAACACGATGGTCCGTGCCCGGGCCCGCCGGCACATCTGGCGCGACTGCGTGCTCACCGCGATGAGCATGGGGGTGCACGTCGCCGACCACGTACGCGCCCTTGGACTGCTGCTGACCCACGTGCGAGAGCAGGGCGCTCCCGTCTACGCGCACGCAGCCTTGACGCGCGGAGCCGTCGAGTCGGCGTCATGGCTGTGGTGGCTGCTCGCTGAAGGCGAGCCGTTCGCCACCCGGCTGGGTCGCGGCGTCGCGTTCCTGGTCGAGGACGCGACCCTCGCGATCAAGGCCGCCCAGCATGTTCCCTCAGCCGCATATATGGCCGCGCCCGGCGACGGCATCAAGCGGCGGCGCCAGGCACTCCTTGACCGGCTGGAGGATGCGCGCATCGAGACGATCGCTGACCGGCCAGGCACACGCCTCAAGGGCGTGCGGGTGGTCCGCGGCGGCGAGGAGACCTCGACGGGCACGAAGGTCAGCACTCTGGTGCCGGAAGCGTTCGGTGACCTGCCCGCCCTCTACGACCTGCTGTCCGGGACCGTGCACGCCCGCGCGTGGGGGCTGTCGGACAGCATGAGCAGGCACGGAGACGAGGCGGCCTGGTCCGCGAATGTTATCGACGTGAGCGCCTCGGCGCTGACGGGGTTGTTGGCTGCGCAGCGCGCCGGAGCGATGTTCGCCACCTACCGGGGCTTCCCGGACGACCCCGGCGTCGCGCACATGCGGGACCAGCACACGAACTTCGACCAGGAGATGGTCCGCTATGGTCGTGCTGCCGGCCTTCTGACCGGTGTGGGTCCGGTGACTGGGTTCCTCGACTGACTTGCGCCTGGGGTCGGTCTCGCCGCGACGTCCGACATTCCAAATGGTGTGCACACCCCGGCCACCGACTCCGTCGTTGATCATTGTGACGGGCTGGCGAGCGATGTCCTCTTACTCGCTTCGGGTTGGTGGCACCGACGATGGGCGTGTACAAGTAACGGCTGATCGACCGCTCATGGCTGACACTCCGGAAACCGGATGGTCGCACATCCGGGTGCTCGGCGGGTGCTCGGTCGCCGTGGACAGGGTCGGCGTCGTATGGATTGTGTGGTACGTGCGTCCGGTGGGATCAGCCGAGACCTGCCGATGCGTGGACTGGTGGGACCCGCAGGCACGCGAGGCATCGGTTCGACGCTGGCTCTTAATCCGCGGGTTCGGGGTTCGAGTCCCTGGCGGCGCACCAGCTTTGAGCTGCGCGTTCTTCCTTGAGGGAAGGGCGCGCAGCTTCGTTTTCGGCCCAAGGGGAACCGAAGGGGGACCGAGCGTCCCGGTTGCCGCCTCTGGCGCCATCTGGACGGCGCGGGGGATAGCCTGGGCAACCCGTTCGGCCTCCGCGCGTGCCAGGCGGGGAGAGACGCTGGTGTAGGTGTCTCGGGTCAGCACGCTGGTTGAGTGCCCCAGTTCCTCCTGCACCACCTTGATGTCGACGCCGGCCTCCAGCGCGTGTGTGGCGGCACCGTGACGAAGGTCATGCAGCCGGATCGGTGGTAGGCCGGCGGCGGCGCGCCCGTTGAATGCCTTGGTCACCTCGGCCGGATGCAGCGCGCTGCCGTCGGGGTGGGTGAAGATCCGCCCCGAATTTGTCCACGCGCTGCCCCACTCCAGTCGCTCCGCGATCTGCCTCTTGCGCCACGTCTCGATCGCCGCGTTCGTGATTGTGTCCAGGGTGACGATGCGGCCTCCCGCGTCGCTCTTGGGTTTGCCCGCCTCGACCTCCCAGCCCAGTTGCACGAGCTGTTCGGAAATGATCAGCGAGTGGGAAGCCGCGTCGAGGTCGATCCACCTCGCGCCGCATGCCTCTCCGCGGCGCAGTCCGCGGTAGGCGATGAGGTGATACAGCGCGTAGAGGCGGTCGTGGTAGACGAAGTCCAGAAAAGCCCCGGTCTGTTCCGCTGTCCACACCATGACGGGAGAAGGGCGTTCAGTCTCGTCGAGCCGGTCGATCTAGACCACGAGACGGGCTGCTGTAGAGGCATCGCGCCGTTCGCGCGCCGCTCGTAGCTCCATCGCTACCGTAGCGCGACGAAATCGGTTCTCGCGCCACGCGGCGACGTTGGCGTCCGTCCACATCCGCGCCTTCGGACGCTTCCCGGATTCCAGCTCCACGAATGCCGCCGGGTTGACCGAGATCAACCGCTCGGCCTTGATGGCCTTGCTCAGTGCACTACGCAGTGTCGCTCGGATGCGCTGCTTGGTCGCCGGCCCTACGATCCGTCGCCCCTTCACCTTTGCGCGTTGATCCGGGTCTCCTGACCTCCGCGCCGCACGGATGAACTCGTTGTCGGCGTCGATCGCGTCAAACATCGCCGAGATGTGAACGCCACGGAGGCGATCAAGCGGCAGATGCCCGAGGTGCGGCCTCAAATAGAGCCGGATGTGTGACTCGTAGGAACGGAGCGTGCCCTTGGCCAGCTTGCGTCCGCTGAACCGGTTGGCTGGCCATGCCTGCGCGGTGACCTTGTGTCTGCCAGCAGCGCGCACCGATGAGGTTTTCGCGCAGCGCCCGTCTGTACGTATGGGATCGACTTACGAGAGGCTGGCATGATGCGGAAACTGACCTTCGGCATGAATGTGACCCTGGACGGCTACATCGCCGCGCCCGGCGACGACCTCGGCTGGAGTGGGGGTGAGGGACCGGACTCGTCGTCGAGCGACGAGCTGTTCCAGTGGTGGTCCGACCGGGTGGGGGCGACGGGCCTGGCGCTGTATGGGCGCAAGCTGTGGGAGGTGATGAGTTCCCACTGGCCGACCGCCGACCAGCAGCCCGGCGCCACCCCGGCGGAGATCGAGTTCGCCCGCCGCTGGCGGGACATGCCGAAGGTTGTGTTCTCCTCGACGACCAGCACGGTCGACTGGAACACCCGCCTGGTCACCGGCGACGCGGTCGCCGAGATCACCCGGCTCAAGGCCGAGGACGGCGGCCCGATGGACATCGTCGGCGCCACACTTGCCGCAGCGGCCATGCGGGCCGGGCTGATCGACGAGTACATGCTGGTCACATACCCGGTCCTGGTGGGTGGCGGCACGCCGTTCTTCACGGCCCTGGACAGCTGGGTGAACCTGAACCTGGTGGAGACGCGGACGTTTCCCGGCGGCGTCGTGCTGACCCGATACGAGACGAGGCGATGAGCACGGGCCAGTTGCTCGGTTCGTGAGGCCGGGTCGAAATCCTTCCTGACGTTCTTCGGGCAGCAAGATGCCCCGCCGGCAACGCCGGCGGGGCGGTGGTGTTCGCGTTGTCGCGTTGGGTTCAGCTGGTCGGGGTGCTCATTCCGCGGTGACTTCGGTGACGCCGGCCCGTGGAGCTGGACTCGCCGACGACGGGGACTTGTCTGATCACAGTGTCGGGGGCAGGTCCAGCCATGGTTTGTCGGTGGCGTCGAATCCGGTGAGCTCGGCGATCTTCCCGTCGACGATGTGCAGGACCGCGATGGCGAATAGCCGGTACTCCGGGTCGTCAGGGGTGCGGAGGTACAGCGCGGCGGCGGGCATGCGGTTGACCGTCGTGGCGATACAGTGCCAGTCGTCGTAGCCGGGCTGGAAGAGCCCACCGGAGACCCAGCCGTCCACCGCGTCCTTGGCCGTGATGACCGAGGTGCCCGCCTCGGGCAGCATCACGAAGCGCAGGTCGTCGCGGAGCAGGGACATCAGCCCGTCGAGGTCGTTGCGCTCATGGGCGTCGATGTACGACTTCACCACGCCGCGCTCGTCGTTCGACAGCTCGTGGGCGGCGGGGCTCCGCCAGTCGAGGCGGCGGTCGGGCAGCTGCTCGCGCATCGTCACGCGCGCCCGTTGCAGCGCGCTGGTCACCGATGCGATGGTCAGATCGAGGGCGTCGGCGGCCTTCGACGCCGGCCAGCCGACGACGTCGCGCAGGATGAACACCGCCCGCTGCCGCGGCGGCAGGTGCTGGACGGCGACGATGAACGCCAGCTCGATCGTCTCCCGCGCCACCACCGATTCCTGCGGGTCCTCGGGGAGCATCCGGTCGGGGTACGGCTGCAGGTACAGCACCTCGCAGCCGGAGTCCGACAGCCCGGACGGTACGGGTGTGCGGTCATTGCGCTTCTCCAGGAAGTCAAGGCAGACGTTCGTCGCGATCCGGTACAGCCAGGTCCGCAGCGCAGCGTGGCCCTTGAACGACTCCCGCTTGTTCCACGCTCGCAGGAACGTCTCCTGCGTCATGTCCTGGGCGTCCTCGTAGTTCGCAAGCATCCGGTAGCAGTGCACCTGCAGCTCACGCCGGTGGCGTTCCGTGATGAGCGCAAACCGCGCCGTATCGCCTGAGCGAACCACCGCGATGAACGAGGCCTCGTCAGCGCCCAGCGGTCTAGCGTCGGTCATGGTCACCAATCCTTCCACCGGTGCGAGAGGGCTGCCAGAACCGACGACGTGGCCGAAGAATTCTGATCGGTGAAGCCGCTGACAGCGGGCCGTTCGTCAGGGCGGATGGGTCGGGTGGGACGCATGCCGGATGAGAGCCACAACAAATTGCAGTGGGCAGCCGCGATAGGAGCGATCCCGCCGGTTACCTCGACCAAGCCTGGCCGGGCTGCGGTCGTACCGCCAGTCAACATGTAGCAGCGATCCCGGCGCGTTCCGCGCCCGTACATCGGGCCAACGCGAGGATGCCCCCAGCCGCTCGGCCGGGGGCATCCTTAAACGTCTACTCGGGCGCGGAACTGGCCTCTACGATCAGTGATCAACCGGTCGCGCTATGCGTTTGCAGTTCTGTGACGTGCCCCCGGGAGGGCACCAACCCGTCCACCGGCACGGGTGTGACGACGCCGTGGACGCGCAAGCCCACCGGAGAGCGCGGCGGCTCGCCTACCGGTCGACGTACCCGGATTCCTCCGAAGGAGGACGAACGCGTGCGGCGCTCGCTGGAACTGGAGAACCAGTGTGCCGATACCGTCGCCGCCGAGGGATACCTACTCCACCAGAACCCGACCAGGCAGGAGGTCGCGGAAGCCCGGCTCGGTACCGGTGATTCCGGTAAGCCGGGCAAGGATCCCGACTACCTGGTCGAGGGACATGTCTTCGACTGCTACTCCCCGACGCCGGCGAAGAGCGTGCGAGGCGTGTGGAGTGGGGTTGCCGACAAGGTCGCCAGTGAGCAGACCCAGCGGGTGGTGGTGAACCTTCACGACTGGCGTGGCGATCTCGCATCGTTGCAGAAGCAGTTCGACGACTGGCCGATTCCGGGGTTGAAGGAACTGGTGGCGGTGACGCGCAGCGGGGCGATAATCCAGATCCTGCGACGAGACTGAAGGGCTATCCATGGCGACTGAGTACCGCTTGACGCTGGCGGGCGACATTCCTCTCGATGTGCTGGCCGGCGTCGTCGCCCCGGGCGGTGTCGAGGAGTCGGCGGTAGATGGCAGGCCCCGGGTTTTGAGTGCGGACCTCAGCGATCGGTGTGGTTACACGGTGAGCATCTACGCCGGCTCCCACGGCTACTTCGAGGCCGAGGATGGTGACGGCTCGGTGTGGGAGTGGGAACCGGAGCGGTACGTCAACATTGGCTTCCGGCTGGGTAAGGGCGAATCCTCCGACCGGGCGACGCGGGAGATGCTGGCGTCTGTGGCCCGGGTGCTGGGCGAGCGGCCGGAGGACGCCGCGCTGATCCTCGACGCCGACTGGCTGCTGCTGACCCGCTTCTCGGGAACGCTGCGCAGGCACGCGCCGAGTTGGTGGGGCGTTCACGGCGGAGACGATCTTGTTGGCCGGTGAGTGGTTCGGAGCCGGTCGTCGGCGATTACGCTGCTGACGTGGGGGGACATCGTCGGGTTCGCGTGCAGGGGGACCTCTATCACCCGGTGGTGCCGCCCGGTGCCGTGTATGTGGGGCTTAGGACCCGGGCTCCGACGCCTGGGAAAAACTGGAACGGGCGCTGGCCGAGCCAGCCGCGGTGCAGGACGTCCGGCTGCCCGGGTTGACGGCGCTACTTGCCGCCTATCCATGAGCCGTCGGCCGGCGGGCGGCGTTCCCCGGTCCCGGACCGCCGCCCGATAGATAGTGCTAGGTCTACCCCAAGAGTTGGACCAGCGCGCTGTCGAAGGTTGTGGGCGGCCGCTTAACTTTGGACGCGTGACAGACACGCTGCTCCGGTGGGTGACCGGGCGACGGTTCCTGGTCTCGGCCTGGCCGTGGCGCGGGTTCGCCTACGCCGCCACGACGGCGGTGGCTGCCGGCCTTCTGTGGCTCCTGCTGGCGGTGCCGCTGACGCCGGTGTTCTCGGCCGCCGTGGTGCTCTACACCGGGCGTACGAGTGGCCATCTGATCGTGGCGGCCGGCCTCGGGCTGGTCGGGGTTGGCCTGCTCGCGCTACTCGGCCCGCGGCTGGCGCTCGCGATGGCCCGGGCCGAACGGTGGCGGCTGCGGCTGGTCGGCGATGCCCCGCTGTCGCCTAGGCGACGCGGCGATCTTTACACCGACCCGGCCACCTGGCGGGCGGTGGCCTACGCGCTGCTGCTCGGCATCGTCGGCCCGATGTGGCTCGGGGTGCTCGGAATCATCGGGCTGATCGTCGTCTCGACGCCGTTCTCGGTGGAGCACCGGATCTCGGTCATGGACTCCCTGGCTGGCATCGTCGGACGGGCCGGTGGCGGGCTGCTTCTGATCCCGGTCCTGTTCTACCTGACCGCGCTGTTCGGCGGGGCGCACGCCGCGCTGGCCCGGATGCTGCTGTACCCGGAGCCGTCCGAGGAACTGGTCGAGGTGGCCCGGTCCCGGACTCGGCTGGTGCACGCGTTCGACGCCGAGCGGCTGCGCATCGAGCGCGACCTGCACGACATCGCCCAGCAGCGCCTGGTCGCCCTGACCATGCAGATCGGGATGGCCCGGCTCGATCTGCCGCCTTCCTCGCCGGCCGCTGCCGCGATGGCCTCCGCGCACGACCAGGCCAAGACGCTGATGGCCGAGCTGCGTGATCTGATTCGCGGCATCAGCCCCCGCACGCTGCGGGAACTGGGCCTGCGGGCCGCGGTCGAGGAGTTGGCCACCGCGAGTTCCCTTGACGTACGTGTCGACGTCGCCTCGTCGCGTCTCCCGGCGGAGGTGGAGTCGGTCGCGTATGCGGCGATCTCCGAGGCCCTTGCCAATGCTGTGAAGCATGCCGTCGCTACCGAGGTTACCGTTACCGTCCGGCGCAGGGCCGACCGGCTGCTGGTCGAGATCCGTGACGGCGGCAACGGTGGTGCCGACCCGGTCCGCGGATCCGGGCTGACCGGGCTCGCCGACCGGGCCGCCGCGGCCGGGGGCCGGCTGCTGTTGTCGAGTCCGGCCGGCGGCCCGACGATCCTGCGGGTGGAGCTGCCGTGCGCGTCGTGATCGCCGAGGACTCGGTGCTGCTCCGGGAGGGGCTGAGCGCGATGCTGCCCCGGTTCGGGGTCGAGATCGTGGCTGCGGTCGGGAATTCACCCGCGTTGCTGGCTGCCGTCTGCCAGCATCGCCCGGAGCTCGTGATCACCGACGTCCGGATGCCGCCGGACTACACCGACGAAGGGCTGCGGGCGGCCGTCGCGCTGCGCACCGAGGATCCCAGGCTCGCGGTGGTCGCCCTCAGCCAGTACGTGCAGCACAGCTACGCCGGGGAACTGCTCGCCTCGGGTTCCGGCCGGTCCATCGGCTACCTGCTCAAAGACCGCATCGGCGACGTGGCCGAGTTCGCCGGGCAGCTCCGCCGGGTGGCCGAGGGCGGCACGGTGGTCGACCCCGAGGTCGTACGGCAGCTGATGCAACACCGCCGCGACCCGCTCAAAAAGCTCTCCGCCCGCGAACGCGAGGTCCTCGCCTTGGTCGCGCAGGGGCACTCGAACGCGGCCGCCGCCCGGCGCCTCTGCCTGACCGAGGCCGGTGTCGCCAAGCACATCGGCAACGTTCTCACCAAGCTGAACCTGCCGGTCAGCGACGACACCAACCGGCGGGTCCTCGCCGTGCTCGCGTACCTGCGCAGCCGATTGGACTAGGAGTCCCCTTTGATCACCACCACCGCCCGGCGGCGTAACGCCGGGCTCCTCACCATGGCCGTTCTCCTGACCGCCGCGTTCTTCCTCGCCCCGCCGCCGCTGCTGGGCCCCGGCCGGCTTGACGACTTCCCGCGCGCCTTTGTCGCCTACTGGGCCTCAGGCGGTCCGAACTTCCCGCCCGACCTCCAGCACCTCGTCGACCACCAGTTCCGCTACTACCTGGCGCGGGTGGTGATCGCACTGCCGCTGCTCACGGTGCTGGTGACACTGGCCGTCCGGCTCCGGCGGTTCCGGTTGCCGATCGGGGCGCTCGCGCTCGCCGCGGCGGTGCTGCTGATCGCCAACGTCCAGGGGGCCGTGTCGCCCTTCGGCACGCTACTGCCGATTCTGGCGTCCGGACCCGCCGACGCCGATCTGGCCGCCGTCCAGGCCCAGCTCCGCGACCAGCTCGAGAACGGCCCGGTGTCGCCCGCCCTGGAGGTGATGCTCGACGAGTATGTGCGGTGGCACGTGGTGAAGGCCGTGCTGGTTGGCCTCCTGGCAGCCGTCCTCATCGGCCTGTCGGGGGTGGCGTGGCGCCGGCATCGGTTGCTCAGCCTGCTCACGGCGGTGCCCGCCGCGGCCGCGCTGGTGGTCTTGGCAGCCAACGTGAACACCGTGGCGAACCCCATCCCGCCGTTCCTGCTCCTCCTCCAGGTCAGTTGGTGAGGTTCAAGGCCTGGCTGGTCCGGCCAAGCCGGATCGCGTGGTCCACCAGTTCCGCCCTCCGCTCACGCACAGGCCCCACGGCCACGGACTGTTCGTCACGACATGGTCTAACGCCTGCTCGTACACCCTGTCCTAGCCCACTTCTCCTCATCCTCGGAGGACGGGCCGCAGTAGCACGGAGAGGGAGACAGCCCGTTCGAGCCGGGCCCGGGGTGGGCTTGCCGGCTCCATATGAACGCGATGCATAAGCGGTGGACAGATTTGTGCCGCGTTTGAGAGGGCGGTCTGTGACGTTATAACCGCTTTGCAGTTGGCTGATCCCTGCAGGCCCGTACCTGACATGGCTTGGTCGCCTTAGGACCGTCGTGAGTAACCGTGCCGCGTATCCGAGTGACCTGACCGATGAGCAGTGGGCGGTGGTGGGGCCGTTCTTGCACGGCCAGTTCGGTCTCGGCTGCGGTGAGCTGGTCGGTGAGGGCGGTGATCTGCTCGCGTAGCTGTTCGACCGCGATGGTGGTGGCGGCTTCCCGTTCGGCGAGCAGTTCCAGAATTGACGGTCTACTCGCGGTGCGTGTCATGCGTCGCGCCAGGACTTGGTGGTGATGCCAATCAACCGGCGGACCAGGTTCGCCGTCGAGGCCCACCAAATGCGTGATACTGCGGAGGCGGGCCGGCTGTCGTACTCGCGGACCAGGCGACGGTGCAGCATCAGGGTGTCGTTGGTTTGCTCCACCACCCGCCGGCGGGCGATCGGCACGAACCCGGTCGTGGTGTCGGAGCGCTTGACCTGCTCGACGTCGATCCCGTGCACGGCGCCGTGGATCTGCACGTCGTCTTTGGACCCGGCGTCCACCCACGCCTTGGTCGCCGTCGGGGTGTGCGCCTTCACCTTGTCCAGCAGGTTCACGCCGATCACGTTGTCGGTGACCGACGCGGCGGTGACCACCACGGCGATGATCAACCCGAGGGCGTCCACGGCCAGGCCCCGTTTACGACCGGGAACCTTCTTCGCCGCGTCCTTGCCGGTCGTCGCGGCCGGTACGTGATTGGCCGCCCGAATCGATTCGCCATCACCCGCGAGACGCTGCTCAACCTCAACGCCCACACCAACCCGCCGCCGGCACCCGCCGACGCGACCATCGCCAGCCCCCTACCAGCAGATCCTCGCCGTGTTCCACACCGCCACCAACAATGCGAGCCAAGGACATCTGCCACGCCCTTGGCACCGGCACCATCGCCCGCGACACCGAAGGTCTACGGGCCAAACTCAAACGCCTCGTCGGCCGCCAGATCCTGGCCGAAACCGAACCCGGACTATTCGTCCTCGCCCCCGCCGACGTCACCCACGTAGCCCCGGCGAGCAGCACATCCAATCCATCGCTTCTGAAACAAGCGGGCGGGCTTGCAACGGTGTCCGACGTACGGCCATGCCGGGGTGGAGGCGGGTGTTTGCGGTGAAACCCAGCCCGCGGTGCGGATCAGTGGTCGGTGGGTGTCGTGGGTGGCCGCAGCACACAGAATTCGTTGCCGTCGTGGTCGGCGAGGACGTGCCAGGCCCAGCCGTCTTCTTCGATGAGACTATCCGTGATGCACCGCGCCCCCAGGGACACCAGTCTGGCCACCTCCGCCTCAAGATCGGGTACGCGCAGATCCAGGTGCATCCTGTTCTTGTGCGCCTTTGGTTCGGGAACTCGCTGCAACAGCAGCTCAACGCCGTTCCCGTCGGCGGGTAGCAGCCGCCGGTAGCGCCCTGGCGAGAGCGGTTCAGCCACGTATCCGAGCGCCTCGCACCAGAAGGTCCCCGAGCGATCCAGGTCAGCGCAGTCCAGGACCACCGCCAGGATGACGTCGCTGCGTCCACCAAACCGAGCCGGCCCAACAGTCATTGCTGCAGGCTATGCGGCGACCATGTGCTCCGCACGGGGTGCCTCGGTGGTAGGTACTGCGCTGACCCGGTAGGCCATCCGGATCTGGCCGGGCTGCGGTCGTACCACCAGTCAATAGGTAGCCGCGATCCGAGCGTTACGGATCGTGACCGCTGACGGTCCGATGGATGTCCGGACGTGGCTCCGATGAGAGTGCAAGCAGCGAGCCCACTCAGCGGCCAGACATGATCTATCACCCTTATCAGGCTTACGGCCCAAGTCGACGATGGGATGCGATGCGGCGCCTGTTGGAGGCGGTGACACAGAAGCGCTGCGCCATGCCGTACATGCCCGATTTTGACCTGGTGTTGACCGCTGGGTGCCGCGTCGAGTGCGATGGGATCGCCTGTCATGTCGGGCCAGACCAGCTTGGCCGAACGCATGAGCTGACGCCGGGCGCTCGCCGTTGTCACGAGTGGAGGAGTTCGACGCGCACGGCCACGATGTCACCCGCGTCGAGGGCTTCTGCCTGGCGGACGGCGCGCTTGACCGGCAAGACATAACAGCCACGTGCGCTGTCCGGGAAGACCGAAGTCGTCCACGTGCTGTCGCCAACCGTGGCCCGCACCCGCAGCGCACCGAAGCCGCGACGCGGTCCGCCAGCCACATCACGGATCTCGTCGGAGGCCTCGACCGGCAGGCTGACGAAGGTCCAACTGTCGGCACGCCGGGCATCCCATATCCACAGCTCAGCATCGAAAACGACGACCACGGGCCGAGCATTACACGCAGGTCCGACAACTGGCCGTTCCTGGCGGTGGCGAATCCGGCCCGGTCGACATCGCAGCAGAAAGGGAGATCGCCGGAAAGATCAACACGTTCGGACGCGGGCGGGTTGGTAGCAGGCCAGGCCCGCGATCGAGACTCGGCCGGTGGCCTTGCCGGACCCTTGTACCGGCAGCTCGCGACGCTGGTCCAGGGTGGGCTGCTCGACGTGGTCGAGGAGCACAAGGTGCGGGGCGCGGTCGAGCGGGTCTACGCGCTGCCCGACTCCGGTGCCGCGCTCGATGCCGCAGCCCTCGCCGCCGCCACGCCGAAGAATCATGAGCGTTACTTCACGGCGTTCGTGTCGAGCCTGCTGTCCGAGTTCACCCGCTACCTCAGCCGCGAGACGATCGACTTCGCCGCCGACGGCGTCGGGTACCACCAGCTCGTCATGCATCTGACCGATGCGGAGCTGGCGAGGTTCGCCGCCGATCTCAGCGCGCTGATCGGTCCACTGCTGAGCAGTGAGCCGGGAAACGGGAGGACAGCCCGGCTGTTGGCGACCGTCTTGCTGCCGGTGGGGCAGCCGGAACCGTTAGCACCACACAGGAGGCCCCGGAGGCCGCAGAGGGTCCGGCTGCGATGAAGGGGAGCGACTGATGGGATCAATCACGGTTGCCGGCGACGCTGTCGACATCCGGTTCACCCGGTGGGAGCGGCTCTGCATCGGTCGGGAGCGGTTGATCGTCCCGCTCGCCGGCGTCCGGCGCCTGCTGGACCGTGTGACGGGTGTGGTGCTGATCGGCTTCGGGAAACGGACGATGGCGGTGATCCGGTCGACGTCGCCGCGTTCGGCGGCGGGGAGCGGCGTGCGGACCGTGTCGCGGGCCGCGGCGGCCACGCCGAGCATTCGAGCGGCCTGTGCGTGGGCGCCCGCGAGGGCCTTGGCTCCGGCGAGGCCCTCGCAGGCGAGGGCGAGCGCGCGCGGGTCGCCGGTGCGGCGGGCGTACGCGAGCCCTTCCCGGTGGAGTTTCCAGGCGGTGTCGGCGTCCCCGCGCTGTTCGGCGATGAAGCCGAGCTCGGCCAGGATGAACGCAACTCCGTGATCGCCTTCCCCACGGCGGCACCAGTCGAGCCAGGCACGGAGGTGGTTCTCGGCGTCGTCCAGCCTGCCTTGGCGCCGGGCCACCAGGCCCAGGCCGACCTCGGCGAATTCCTCACCACGCTGGTAGGCGTGCGCCGCGGCCAGCCGCCTGGCACGTTCGTGGAGGTCCTCGGCGCGGTCGAGGTCGCCGGTGAGCAACGCGCTGCGGCCGAGCCGCGCCAGCATCTTGGACGCATCGTTCCAGAGCTCGAAGTCATGGGCGAGCCGATGGCCTTCCTGGCGCATGTGTTCGGCCGCACCGTAATCGCCGGTCATTTCGGCCAGGTCCCCCAGGGTGTATGCGGCCTGCAACTGGCCCCATCCATCGCCGAGTTCCTGGAAGAGCGCCCTCGCTTGCCGGGCGTCCGCGCGCGCCTGTCTCAGCTTGCCCTGGTGAAGGAAGACTTCAGCGCGGACCGACAGCGCCGCGGCGGCGCCCCAGCGGTCCCCCAGCGCGGCGAAGTCGGCGTGCGCCCGGTCGGCAAAATCGAGGGCCGCCGCCGGATCGCCGCACGTAGGAACCAGAACCAGGCGAGTGCGTTGACCAGCCGCAGCGCCGTGTCGGCGACCTCGCGGCGGACGGCGTACGCGAGGGCGGAGCGGATGTTCGCGGCCTCAGCCTCCAGGCGTCCCAACCACAGCCTCTGTTCGCGGCACCGAAGTCTGGAATCGGCGTGTTCGGCGAAATCGACGTAGTAGGCGAGGTGACGTTCCCGCGTGCGCCGGTCGTCTTCGCCGTCAGCCTTGGCCAGCCGTTCAACGCAGTAGGCGGCGACCGACTCCAGCAGCCGGTACCGGCCATCCTGCAGGTTCACCAGTGACCGGTCGACCAGCTGTCCGAGCAGGTCGAGGACCTCGTCACGGCGCACCCGCCCGCCAGCGCACACCGCCTCGGCGGCCTCCAGCGTGCAGCCGTCGGCGCATGCGGCCAGGCGGCGCAGCACGATCTGCTCCGCCTCGCTGAGTAGGCCCCAGCTCCAGTCGATGGCCGCGCGCAGCGTGCGCTGTCGTGTCGGGGCAGCACGCAGGGTGGCGGTGAGCACCCGGAACCGGTTGTCGAGCCGGGCCGCGAGGTCCGCCAGGAACGGGCGGGTCGGATCGGTGCCGAAGTACCGGTCGATGACATGCGCGACGGTGGCGCGTTGGAAGTCTTTCAAGTCGGCCATGACCGGCCCGGCGTCGTACCGGTTCACGCGCGCACCGTGAGTTGCTCGAGGAGCTACGGCGGGCTGGGCGAGTGCGCTACGAGATCCACACCAACGCGACGCTCATCCACGAGCGGTGGTGCGCCGCCCGCCACCCTCGGCGCCGCGGATCAGGCATGGCACTCCGTCCGTGTCGCGGCGGGGCCTCGCGGCCGGACTACGTCGCGCAGATGGCGTGGACGCGGGCGGTCCAGTTGCCGTCGTAACGGCTCAGGTCCTCGCGGGCCTCGAGCCGGACGTGGTCCAGCGGCTGCGCCGGATACAGGGCGATCATCGCGGCCTCGCCTACGGGCGCGGTCAGGCTCGCCCCCAGTCCGTGCACCCTCGTACCGGTCGGGCACGTGACGCCGACCGTCTTGTCCAGCGAGTCGCCGGGCGAGGCGGCCGACACCAGGGTGAGCCCGGGGATCGGGTCGGCGCACACCGCGAAGGCTTCGACGCCCCACGGGATCGGCCACGTCGTCTCGGCCTCGAACGCCGCCACCCGGACGCTGGTGAGCGACGCGGATGGAACGATGTCATCGAGCACCACGAACCCGAACGCCGGATGGATCTGGCCACCGGCGCCGATCACCCGCTTGCCGGCCGGGCAGGACACGGTGACGCCGCGGCTGCTGGTCAGACTCCGTGCGGTGGAGGCGGACACGTACTCCAGGCCGGCGGGGGCGGAGCCGCAGATTCCGTAGGCGACCACGAACCAGTCACCGCCGAAACCGGTGCGGTCGGGGCGGGTCGTCACCGAGGCGTTCACGTGGAAGTAGTCCCCGGTGGGGGTGCTCACCGGTTTCATGGTGTCCACGATGACTTCCCGGCCGCCGCCGCCGACGTACGCGCCGCCGCCGAGGATCCGCCGCCCCGGCGGGCAGTGCACCAGCTGCGTCTTGCCCAGGTTGCTGTTGACCGCGCTCGTGGCGGTGACGAACGTCATCGACGGCACCGCGTGCGCCGGGACGGCTGGACTCACCGCGACAACGCCCGCCAGCATCACCAGCACACCGGCGCTCAGCAGCCGCCGGCCGATTCGGTACACCCGGTCTCCTTGTCGCAAGCCCGTCTACCGGCGCCGCAGCCGGTAGAGCACTGTGGTCGGTGTGGCGACGACGAGGAAGACGACGCCCGCGGCGTAGGCGAGCGGCATCACGCGGAGGGCACCGGCGACCCACGCCGCCATGAAGCTGATGACGGACATCCAGCACAGCGTCAGGAACAGCACCCGCGACGGCGTCGTAGCGGGGCGGGTGGCCGCCTCCCGGGCGGCGGCGGCCTGGCCGGCGGCGCCGAGCATCAGGTTCGGCGCGGCGGCGCCCAAGGCCGCCGCCAGGCCGGGCCCGAACGCTTCGGGACCCCGCCGGTCGCCCTCGACGATTCCGTGTACGACTGCCACCCCGCCGTGCGACAACAGCAGCTCCAGCCCGCCGGCCGCGCCGAGCCGGTCGACCGCGAGGCGCAGCGCGTCGACGAAGTCACGCTCCTCCCGTGCCGCCTGTTCGACATCGCGGGCGAACGTGCGGCGCGCCTTGCCGCTGCGAGGGCTCTGCGCCAGGTACGCGGCGCCGAGGGCGTCGTCGTCGTCCAGTTCGTGCCGGACCAACTCGTACAGCTGCCGGACGTTTTCGGCCAGCCGCGGATCGGGCAGCGTCCGTCCGGACTGGAGCCAGGCGGTCACGTACGCCGTTGCCGTCACGGCATATCCGGGAAGTTCGCGCGTCATCGTCTGCTCGCCGCGCTCTCAGCTCGGCTCGGAGAACCGGATCCGGCGGCGCCGGGCGAGCAGCAGGACCGCGGTACCGGCGGCGAGCAGGGCGCCCCCGGCCGCGAGCAGCGCGATGGCCGGCGCTCCTGTGACCGGCAGGCCACCACCGGCACCAGGGTCGCCGGCCGGGTCGCTGGGGGCGGTGCTCGGGTCGGTGGGGCCGCCCGGCGTCGGTGACCCGCAGACCCTCGCTGCGACGGTGTGCCGGGCGAGGTCCAGCCCGAGTTCCGCGTTTCGGACCACCACGACGGCGCCGACGGCGGCCGGCTCGGTGAACGTGTCGCGGGCACCGGCGGAGACCCACCGGTGTGTGGTGGCGGCGCCGTCGACCAGGACGCTGATCCGGACGGCGCCCTCGGCGCGGTTGATCAGGTCGATCTGGACGCCGGCACAGGCGTCGGCGATCCGCACCGCGACCGCCTCCGGGCCGCAGCCCGCGGGTTGCCGGTAGGTGCCCACCATCCAGGTCACCTGCTCCGGCCCCGGTTCCCCGCTGGCCAGCAGGTAGTTGTCGCCGTCGGCGAGCCGGCGTACGAGCGTCACCCGACCCGGAGCCAGCGGCCCCAGCTCTTCCGGGGTCGGGTGCGTCGGGGAGAATAGCCGCAACCCGGTGATCGGGGTGGTTCCCTCGTTCGCCAGGTGCAGCTCGAGCACGTGGCAGTGGGCGTCGGCGGTGACCGTCAGCCGGGGCGCGTCCGCGCACCCGTCCGGCGCGCGGAACACCAGATTCCGGTCCGGCAGCCCGGTTCGCTGGATCACGAAGGTGTCCCGGTCGGTCGCGCCGTACCGGCGGTTGCCGCGCTCGCGCATCTCGAACCGGTCGATCGCCACGCCGTTGCGCAGCACGGTCGTCGCCCAGGTCTCGTCGCCGCCGATCGTGCCGGTGTCCCAGCTGAACACCGCGACGCCGCACTGTTCGGACATCGTGATCTCGGGTGAGTCGGCCTGCGCGGCGGACGCCGCGCCCCCGACCAGGGCACCGGCGAACAGAACAGCCGCGCCCGAGGCAACGAGCAGGCGACGCAGCAGGAGGGGGACACGCATCAGCGAGCAACCTTCGACCGTACGACACGGGTGGGCGACGGCGACGTGCGCGCCGCGCCCCGGACCGGGCTACTCCAGCACAGGACCGCGCCGGTGGCATGAGTCCCGGGGCACTCAGATCGCGGTGGGCGGGTACTCAGCCGAGGGCCTGCCGCAGCTCGGCCCGCCCGGACACGCCGAGCTTCCCGTACGCGCGGTGCAGGTGGTTCTCCACGGTCCGTTCGGCCACGTGCAGGCGGCCGGCGATGGCTCGGGTGGGCTCGCCCCGCACGGCGGCCAGCACGACCTCCCGTTCCCGGTCGGTCAACCCCAGCAGCGGGCCGGCCGTGGCCAGCGCGGGCGTGGCCGCCGGTTCGCCGGCGGCCAGCCGCAGTTCGGCGATCAGGCGGGCCCGGGCCGCCGCCCGCGGCTCGCCGGCCCGTCGCCACGCCGCGGCCGCCAGGGTCGCCGCCTCCGCGGCGTGCAGGGTCATGCCGTAACCGGCGAATCGCTGGGCGACCCCGAGCAACGCTTCCGGATCGGCCGCCGCGGCGGCCGCGGCGTACCGGACGACCAGCTCGCCCAGGCTCCACCCGGCCGGTGGCGGGTACCCGGCCAGCAGCCGCGCGGCGAGGTCGGCTTCGCCCAGCCGGACCAGGTCCAGGGCGCCGAGAGTGGCGGCGCCGAGCGCGCCGCCCGCGCCGTGGCGGGCGATCTCGTCGCCGAGCACAGTACGCACGGCCACCGCGTCGGCCTGGACGCTGGCCTGCCACGCCCGGGCGCGGGCCACCTCCATCTCGAACAGCAGGTTGCTGTGCGGCCCGCCGCGGCAGCGGTCCAGATCGGCGGTGGCCGCGGCCAGCTCGTGCTCGTCGCCGCGCTGGGCGGCGGCCTGGACGCGGACCGCGGCCGCCCATCGACGGACCGGCCGCTGCGGTCCCTCGGCGACGACGAAGGACTCCTTGGCCCAGCGCAGCGCGGTCGCCGGTCGTCCCAGCATCAGGCCCACCATGCCGAGCGCGAAGGCGCCCAGTGCCTGCGCGGTCCGGTCCGGCGGATGCAGGCTCGCCTCGTAGCACGCCTGGATCTGGGCGAATCCGCCGGCCGGGTCACCGAGCACGCACCGCATCCAGCCGCCGGCCGGCCGCATGCTGTCGGCGTGCACCCGGCCCGAGCCGGTGTGCCGGGCGGCCAGCGGCACCGCTCGCCCGATGACGTCGGCCGCCTCGGCGTACCGGCCGGCGAGCATCAGCGCCGCGCCGGCCGCGCTGGCCGCCGCCACCCGCGTCTCGACGACTTCCGCCTCCTGTCGCGCCGAATCCGGCGTTGCCGCCTCGAACAGGGCCAGCGCCGCGCCGACGCTGGAGCAGTCCAGCCCGTACGAGCGCAGATAGAGACGCGAAACCTCGAGCTGTCCAGCCGATGCCGGCACATCCGCCGCGGCCGCGTCGATGACCGCCCGCGCGGCCGCCAGGTCGTCGGCGTGGTGGGCGAGCGCGGCGGCGTGCTGGACGGCCACTTCCACCCGCTCGGTGTCGTTCGTGGCCTTGCCGGCCAGGTCGGCGCACCGCTCCAGCGCCTCGTCGATGTGCCCGAGGCACAGCATCGCGCGTACCTCGGTCAGCCCCGCCGCGATGCCAGCTCCGCTGTCGTAGGCGTGCCGGGCCAGCCGCTCGGCCAACGCGTACTCCCGAATCAGCGCGGCCTGGTCGGCGGCCTGGAGCATCCGCTGCGGGTGGACCGTGCCACCCCCGTCGAGGCGCCAGATCGCGGTCCGCATGACGTCCTCGCTGCGCCGCGCGCCCGTGCCGTCGAGGGCGTCGGCCAACCGCCGGCTGTGCCGCAGCCGCGCCAGCTCCGGCAGATCGGCGCGCAGCAACTCGCCGTACAGGGGATGGCTGAGCCGGGCCGCGCGGCGACGCCCGGTGGTGCCGACCGTGACGAGCCCACGGCGCTCCAGCTCCTCCAGCGTGGACTCACCGGCCAACTCGGCCGCGACCGGTAGCGGCAGCGGCTCACCGAGCGCGAGGGTCTCCAAGGCGTCCCGCTCGGCCGGATCCCGTACGGCGAGCCGGTCGCGGAGCAACTCGACCAGCCGAGGCGCCCGGCTCAGCGGCGCGGTCAGCCGCCAGACCCCGTCCACCCGGCCCAGACCGCCGCTGTCCGAGGCCGAGATCAACAACTCGCGCAGAAAGAGCGGGTTGCCTCCGGTGGCCTCACGGAGCTGGCGCAGCGTGCGGCCCTCGACGGGCCCGCCCAACGCGGCGCCGATCAGCGCGTCGGTCTCCGCTGGGGTCAGCGCGTCCAGGTCCACCCGCAGCACACCGCGGTCTTTCCACAGCGCGGTCACCGGGCCGGGCACGGCCGCTTCCGCGCGCACGGTGGCCAGCAGCGTGACCGCACGCTCGGCCACGAGCTGGTGGATGACGATCGCGGAGATCTCATCGAGCTCGTGCAGGTCGTCGACCAGAAGCACCGTACGCGGCCCCTGTGTGAGCCCGCGCAGCACGTGCAGCCCACGCTCGACCAGGCCAGCCCGTACCGCCCCGTCCGGGGGTTGGGCGCCGCTCGGTGCCGGCAGCAGACCGGCGAGCCCGCTCAGCGGCAGGCGGGAGCTGGCCGCGGCCGGCCGGGCCACGAGCATCCGGTGGCCGGCCGCCTCGGCGCCGGAGGCCACCTCCTCGGCCAGCCGGGTCTTGCCCACGCCCGGCGGCCCGGCGATCAGGGCACCGGCATGGTCCGCGCCGCGTACCGCCCGGGTCACCGCCACCAGTTCGCGGTCGCGCCCGATCAGCGGGAGCGCGTCCAGGCGGGGCAACATGCCGGCAGAGTAGCGTCCGCCCGCATCGTGGCTCGAACCGCTGGTCACTGCCGTTCGAGTCGACGTTGGACGGCGTCGCCTAGCCTGCGACCGACGAACACCACCAGGCCGGACCCGTGGCTCCTACCGTGACCTGATCCCACTGTTGCCACGCCTCGGCAGCGACGACCACCACCAAGATCAACCACAGTAGGATGTCCCGCACAGCCACCCGGCCCCAAGGAAGCCCGAACATCCGGCCAACGTACGGATCCCGGTGAGCGTGGGTTACTGGCGCTGGCTTGCCGAGATCAGCTCTCAGTACGAGGAGCTGCGGTCGGCATCAGCGCCGACAGTTCGCCGCGCGAGGAAACGCCGAGTTTGGGGTAGGCGTTGTAGAGGTGGTAGCCGACGGTACGCGGGCTGAGAAAGAGCTGAGTGCCGATGTCCCTGTTGCTGTGGCCCTTGGCGGCCAGCTGTACCACCTGCCGTTCCTGAGAGGTCAGACGACCCAGCGCGTCGGCGCCCTCGGTGCGGAAGGACCGGTTCTCTCCCGTGGCGCGCAGCTCAGCGCTCGAGCGGTCGGCCCAGAGCTTCGCACCCAGCCGTTCAAAAATCTGCAAAGCGGATCTCAGCATGGTTCTGGCTTCGATTCGTCGATGCTGTCTGCGTAACCACTCGCCGTGCAGTAGTTGCGTGCGGGCTCGTTCGAACGGCGAGTCCGCGTCGTGGTGGTGCAGTGGGACGGCGCGCGTCCAGGTCTCCTCGTCACCGCCGAGCAACGCCTCGCAGCGAGCGGCGACCGCCCGGGCCCACGGATGTGCACTGTGATCGGCCCAGTCGCTGTACTGGCGGGCGGCTTCCCAGCCGAGCTCGGGCCGGCCCACCCGGACCGCTGCCTCGACCAGGTCGGGCAGGCTATGCACGGTGACCAGCTTGTTGGTGCCCTCCACCACCGCCAGCAGTTTCTCTAGCGCGGCCTCGTGCCGGCCTGCGCCGAGATCGAGCAGGGCCGTGATGGCCGTGGCCCGCGACTGGCTGGGTGCGGACCCGTGTGCCCCCATGTCGGTCGCCAGCTGCCTGCAGTTTTGCTCGTCGCCCTCGATCGCACAGAGGTGGGCGAGGACAGCCCGGAGGAAAACCAACTCCCGGCTCTGGCCGATGTCCTGCGCGATGCGGGCGCCCTCACTCGCGCTGGCCCTCGCGTCCCGATGCGCGCCCAGCCAGAGCTGCGTGCGGGCGAGCAGCATCAGGGCGCGCGGCAACACGCCGATCGCGCCTTGGGCCCGGCACTCGCGCTCCAGAGCGACGGCTCGGCGGTGTGCGGCGACGTAGTCGCCGAGCAGCACCTCCCACCAGGCGATCTTCGCATTCTCCCGGAGGCCGATCGGGCCGCTGGTTAGATCCCGGTCGAATAACAGGCGTACGGCCCGTGACGCCTCGGCGGCACTGCCTTCCGGTGCGGAGAGCCCGGTGATGTGGACGGCTACCTGCTCGATGCGGGCCGCGTCCGGCAGGCACAGTCGCCGGGCCTGGTCGGCCACTGTCGGCACCGCCGGGAAGTCTCCCGCGCTCCAGGCAGTCTCGATCGCTGCGAAGAGCAGGCCGGTAGCGAGGTCGGGTGCCTGCTCGGCCACGGCGTCGGCAGCTTCGGCGAGGAGCTGGCGCGCGGAGGTCGCGCTGCCGCGCTCGTCGGCCAAGCCGGCTCTGATCCTGGCCATCTCGGCTCCGACGAGCGGGTCGGCGACCAGATCGGCGGCGTCGTCGGCGAGGCCGGCCGCCCGTTCAAACTGGCCCGCGTCGGCGGCTGCCCTTGCCGCGGCGGCCAGGCGGCGACCGCGGCTGTGGTGGTCGGTGCTGAGGTTGGCGGCGCGTTCGTAGGCAGCGGCGACCGCGGCGTGTCCACCGCGACGTCGCGCGCTTTCCGCGCTGCGTTCGAGTTCCACCGCCACGTACTCGTCCGGTCCGGTGGTCGCCGCCGCCAGATGCCAGGCCCGCCGGTCCCCGTCCAGGACGTCGGCGAGTGCCCGGTGTACCGCCAGGCGCCTGCTCACGGTGGCGCCGCGGTAGGCGGCGGTTCTGATCAGTGGATGCCGGAACACCAGAGCATCACCTGACATGCCCAGCAGCCGCTGTCTCTCGGCGGGCTCCAGATCGGTCACATCCGCGCCGAGCAGCTTCGCTGCGGCGAACACGCTCGCCGGATCGCCGTGGTCTGCGGCGGCCACCAGCAGCAGGGTCTGCGTCGCCGCCGGCAACGTGGCGATGCGGTCGGCGAAGGTTTGCTGCATGCGGCTGAAGATGGAGGCCGCACGTACGCCGTGCGGCTCCGCGGCGAGTTGGCCTTCCCGCTGGGCAGCGGGAAGTTCCAGCAAGGCCAGCGGATTGCCCCCGGCCTCATGGAGGATCTGTTCCCGGACGTGCGCGGGCAGGTCGGCCGCCTCCTTGGCGAGCAGGCGGGCCGAGGCCTCACGCGGCAGGTTGGCCAGTGTCAGCTCAGGCACACCGGGCGCCGGGAACGCCGGGGCGTACACGTCACGGGCGGCGAGGAGCATGACGATACCCTCTTCCTGCAGCCGCCGGGCGGCGAACAGCAGCGCCTCCGCTGAGGCGTGGTCGAGCCACTGCGCATCATCGACTACGCACAGCACCGGCTGCTCCTCTGCCAGGTCGGCGAGCAGCGTGAGCACGCCCATACCCACCAGGAAGCGGTCTCCCTCCACGGGAGCCACCAAGCCCAGCGCGCCTCCCAGTGCCCGTGCCTGCCTGTCCGGCAGCCCGCCGACCCGACCGGTCACGCTCTTGAGCAGCAGGTGCAGGCCCGCGAACGGCAGTTGACGCTCCGTCTCGATCCCGGTTCCCCGGACGACGTGTAGGTCGGCTGCGGCGGCGACCGCGTGGTCGAGCAGGGCTGTCTTGCCGATCCCCGCCTCACCCCGGAGCAGGAGCGCACCGCTCGTACCGTCGCGTGCGCCCCGCAGTAACCGGTCGATAGTGGCCATTTCAGCAGAGCGCCCATGAAGCATGCCGAGAGACTACCTTTCGGGCGGATTACGGGATCAACACCACCTTGCCGGCCGTGGCCCGGGATTCCAGCTCGGCGTGCGCGGTCGCGGCGGCCCCGAGCGGAAAGCGCCGGACGAGCGGGGTGATCAGGCCGTTACCGATCGCGGTGAGAGCGCGCTCCTCCAGCCTTCGTACGCTGCCCGGCCGGTTCACCGGACCCGGGCCGGGCACGGCGCACCAGCTCAGCGCGCGTTCGTACACTTCGCGTGCCGACACCTCGACGGGCTGCCCACTCAGCCAACCGAAGAAGACCATCCTGCCGCCGTAACCGAGTAGATCCGCGGCCTGCCGGCCAAGGTCGCCGCCGATCCCGTCAAGCACCACGGTGACGTGTCTGCCGTCCAGTTCCGCATGGACGTGTTCGGCCCAGCCGGGTTGGCTGTAGTCCACGGTGAACGTGGCGCCCAGCCTGCGGGCGACGGCGGTCTTGGCTGGGCAGCCCGCCGCACCGACAACGGTCGCGCCCCTCCGTGCCGCTGCCTGGACCAGCATGCCGCCGACGCCGCCCGCCGCGCCGAGCACCAGCACCACGTCCTCCGGGGCCATGCGGGCCACGTCCATGACGCCCACCGCGGCTCGACCCGTGACGATGGCCGCCACAGCGGAATCCTCCGGCAGATTGTCCGCGATCTCGTGCACGGCGGCGACCTCGCGCACCGCAAGCTCGGCATAGCCTCCGCTGGTCAGGCCCAGGCAGGTGACGACCCGCCGGCCCAGCCATCGGGCCGGCACCCCCGCGCCGAGGACTTCGACCACGCCCGCCACCTCCCGGCCGGGAATTGTCGGCAACCCGGGCAACCACCTGTGGGTACCGGCGCGAACGGCGAGGTCGAGCCGGGAGACGCCGGCGGCGCTCACCCTGACACGCACCTGGCCGGGACCTGGTCGGGGCTCGGCGACGTCCTCCTCGTAGGTCAGCTCACCCGAGTCGCCAAGCCGGTACTGTCTGATCGCCTTCATCGCTCAGCTCCCATACGGGTGCTCGGCCCTGGCGTTCTTCAGCGCACGCCCCCACCACAGCAGCTGGTTCATCAGCGTCGTGGCAGCCCGCTCGGGACCCGCCGGGTCCAGGTGCCGGCCGTGGTCGTCGAACTGGTTCCAGGGATTGGCGAAACTGATCGTGTCCCTGATCGTGACCGCATGCAGCTCGGCGAACACCCCACGCAGCGCCTGGATCGCGTGCTGGCCGCCGGACATCGACCCGTAGGAGACGAAGCCCACGGGTTTGGCCTGCCATTCCGAGTAGTGCCAGTCGATGACGTTCTTGACCGAGGCGGGGAAACTCCGGTTGTACTCCGGCGTCACGAAGACGAACGCGTCGGCCGTGTGCAGCCGTCGCGCCAGGTCGGACGTCTGGGGCGCGGGAGGCACACTCGGCGGCAGCACCATCGGCAGGTCGACCTCGGCCAGATCGATCACGTCGATCTGCGTCCCGCCATGTGCCTTCGCCTGAGCGATGAACCAGTCGGCCACCACCGGGCCGAACCGGCCCTCCCTGGTGCTGCCGATGATGACCGCGACGTTCAGCATCCTGTGTCTCCTCATCCGAGCGATCTGATGAGCACGACGCTAGGAGGAACTGCGCGTCACCTCCTCTGTCGATCGACTGGGTTCGCCCGAACCCGGTTTCGCAACCGGCCACCAGGTCACCCAGGCCCAGTCACCTGACAGAAGCCCCCGCCGGCACACCGCTTCTAGCGTTGGCCGCATGAGCAACGGCATCAACGTCAAAGTCAAGTTCACCTTCGACGTCCCCTGCGTGTGGTCGTACTTCGCCTTCGCCCGCCTTCGACGGGCGCTGGCCCGGTTCCGCGCCGAGGGCGGGCAGGCCGAAGTTGTTTTCCGTCCCTTCCAGCTCGATCCGGACGCGACCGTCGCGGGTGAACTCAAGGTCGACGTACTCCGCCGCGCCTTCGGCGGCGACGTCACCGAGGCCGTAGCCGAGATCACCGCTCTGGCCGCCGAGGAGGGACTGCTGTTCCGGCACGACAAGGCAATCTTCTCCAACACTCTCGAAGCGCACCGGCTCATCGCCCTGGCCGGCCGGCAAGGGCGCGGCGAGGAGATGGTCGAGCGGCTGTTCCGCGCCCACCACACCGACGAACTCAACATCGCCGACCGGGACACGCTCAAAAAACTCGCCGCCGAGGTCGGCGTCCACTGGAGCGACGACGGCGGCGACGAAACACGCGCGGCGATCCAACAGGTACGGCACTCAGGCGTGCGCAGCGTCCCGGTATTCCACTTCGCCGACGGTCCCGCGCTGACCGCCGCCCGATCCGAGCAGGACCTTTTCACCGCGCTCGCCGAGGCCTGACATTCCCATCGCTCTCCGACCTACCGACTGACCAATGCAGAAAAGTGGTGCAGAGATGACCGAACGGCCCACCGTCTACCAGGTTCCCGCCGACGAACAAGACGTGCGCGAACTGGAACAACTAGTCGCACAAATCGAAATCGGCTTCAACCGCAAGGACGCCGCCGTGCTCGACGGCCGGTTCACCGCCGACGCGGTCCTGGTCGTACCCGACGGCACCGTCCTGCACGGATGGGACGATCTGTTCACCTACCACACCGCGCGGTTAGCGGGACCGATCAAGGACTGGACGACCCGAGTCAACGTGCTGGCCGTATTGCCGTTGCGCCCAGACATCGCCGTCGTCCACCTCAGGCAGGACACCTCGACCCCGCAGGAAACCTTCAGCAACCGCGGCACCATCGTGGCAGTCAAGAAGGACAACTCCTGGTGGATCAGCGCCA
The DNA here is from genome assembly GCF_004348675.1 of Micromonospora sp. KC606. GTDB lineage: Bacteria > Actinomycetota > Actinomycetes > Mycobacteriales > Micromonosporaceae > Micromonospora. Next base: position 41,494 of record NZ_SMKN01000002.1, read on the forward strand.
TGCACAACACCAACGTGGCGTGAGGAACGCTGTGGGGGCTGTCTCGCTAACGGCTCTGTCTCATAATCGGTGGTGACCGCCGAAGGTAGCCGATGTCGTTGGGGTCACGTGTGCGAGATCAATGATCTTACGAAGATAGTGTTCTCGGGGCTGCTGCCGCTGGTGGTCGACGACGTGACGGACGAGGGCGATCGGATACGGTCACTCGTGAGCCCGTCGATGTGCTGCCCGACCGTAAGGCCGCAACGCTGCAGACGTGGCTGCGTGAGCATCCCGGCGTCGAGGTGGTGTGTCGGGACTCCTCCGGCGCCTACGCCGAAGCGGTCCGCCGCGCCCTACCCGAGGCGCTGCAGGGCGCGGACCGCTGGCATCTGTGGCACAACCTCGCCGAGGCTGTCGGAAGAGAGGTCACCGCGCACAGCTCATGCTGGGCCACCGCCGGGCCACCACCCCAGGACGGCAAACGAGCCGTGACCACCCGGCAGCGGTGCAAGCAGGTCCACGACCTGCTCGACAAAGGGTGCCGGCCTGCTGGAATGCGCCCACCGGCTCAACCTCGGCCTCAACACCATCAAACGCTACGCCCGCATCACTCAGCATCGCCGAGCTGCACGCCGAAGGGCCTGCACCTGGAGTGGACGACTACGTAACGTTTCGTCGAAGTCTTGTGATCGCCACGCCCTCAATATCCCTTAATGGCACGAATCCCCATAGGCGTGAATCAACACTGTTGGGATGGTCGCCGAGTAACACGGTCATGCCAGCGGGCACCTGTCGCGAGTGACCGACGGCGGGGGCGACCAACTCCGGCACGGTGTCGCCCGGCAGTGCCGCCAGTCGCTTGACGAGCCATGTCGACGCCGGAGACCCGGCCACGGCGGCCCGGCGCCCGCCCTGCTGGTGGTGCGCGACGACGATGGCGCCCACGCGGAGCCGCTGCGTGCGGCGCACCAGCAGGCGGTCGCCGTGGGCGAGGCTGGGGCTCATGCTCTCGCCCATCACATCAATGATCATAAATCGATGACGTGCCGCGACGACACCGGCGACGGCTGCCGCGGATGCGATCGTTGCTGCGATCAGGGACGGTGAGGTGTCGGACATGCGCCTCCTTCGCCACGTGACTCTCTCGCCGATACGCTGGTAAATCAATCGGTTGACATCGCTGGATGGCAAAGGGTACGTTCCGGGAACCTACTCGCCGCTGGCGCATTGATGGCTAGTGCGATACGCAGGACATGGGGGAAAGTGTTGGGTGTTGCTTTCACTGCGGCCATGTTGACGATTTCTGGCGTTCTTGCGATATCCATATTCAGCAAGGTGCGCATGCGTGCGAGCTTCCGCGCGTTCGCCGACGCCGTGACCAGCCTGCAGATGATCTCCCCACGGTGGTCCCGTCCTGTGGCGACCGCGACGATCGCGGCCGAGACCGTGGTGCTGGCTCTGGTTGTCTGGCCACGTGGCGCGCCTGTGGGCCTGGCGGCGGCTGTCCTTCTCTTCGGCCTGTTCGCCGTCGTGCTCGCCCGGGCCGTTCGGCGGGAATCCACGACCGGTTGCCACTGTTTCGGAGCGACGAGCGCACCCGTCGCCTGGCGGCACGTCATGCGTAGCGGGCTCCTCGCCCTCGCCTCGTTCGGCGCTCTGCTGGGCGCGATCGCCGCGCCCGCGATGTCGCTGGGCAGCCTGGACCCGCCGCAGCTTCTGTTGGCGGTCTTCACCGCGGGCATGGTTGTCGCGGCGCTGGTCTGGCTCGACGACCTTACCTGGCTCCTGCGTGGAGCGACGCACGCGCGCTGAGCTCCCGCACGACCACATACGCATGGCAGGGCGCGACGTGTTGGCGCACTGATTCCAAAGAGCCCTCGAGCCAAGGAGCCACGTTGCTACTTCTCTCCATCGTAGTCGCCATGCTGGCGGCACTCGTTGTCGTCAATCTGGTGTTGAGTGCCGCGATCATCAGGCGGCTGCGCGAGACGGAGGCGAAGCTCATCGAGATGACGACGCCGGCCGCATCCGGGCTGCCGCTTGGCGGCGCGATGCCGGAGTTCGTGTCGCCGGACGGTCAGGTCTCCAGCGCTGACCTCGCCGGCGGCCCGGTCCTTGTCGGGTTCTTTTCCGCTGGATGCCGGCACTGCCCGGCTCAGGCCGAGGCGTTGGCTGACCGCGCGGAGGAGATCGGTGGCGGGGGTGTGCGGGTGCTCAGCTTCCTGACCGCTGGCGAGGGCGAGACCGACGACCTCGCCCCGACGTTGCGCAAGGCCGGTCTGCTCGTCACGGAGGGTGACACGAGCGCGATGATGACGACCTTCCAGGTGCAGGGCACCCCGGCGTTCCTGATGTTCGGCGACGACGGGCGGCTACTGGCACGGGGTCACGAGCTGAGCGAGGTGATCAACCCTCAGTGAGGCGGTCGGCATCGTTACTGCGGCGCGGGTTCGGTATCTACTTCGGCGCCGCGCCCCTGGCCGCGGTGGTGAGTATCGTGCTGATGGTGGTGGGCGGCTTGTCCGCGGTAGCCACCGCATGGTTCACCCGGGCGATCGTCGACGGTCTCACCGCCGACGACGGGTCGACGATCTGGGTTGGTGTCGCCGGGTTCGGCGTCCTGGCCGTTGTGTCGCCAGTCCTCCTGCACCTCTCCCAGTATGCTCAGCGGGATGCCGAACGCCGCGTGACGGTACGCACGCAACAGGAGCTGTTCGCTGCGGTGTCGGCGCATCCCGGCCTGGCCGAGCTGGAAGACAGTTCGTTCCATGATCGGCTTCGGCTCGCCCACGAGGCGAGCCGCTACGCGCCGACCCAGCTCACCACCGTGGTCCTGGCGATCGGGCAGGAGACGATCACCGTCGTGGCGTTCGGCGTCACGCTGGTGCGCTGGTCGCCGCTGGCGGGCGCGCTGGTCCTGCTGGCCGCCGTGCCCACACTCGTCGCGCAGATCCGCCTGGCCCGGATGCGCGGTGCGATGCTCGAACGCACCGTGCCGATGTTTCGTAGGCAGACGTTCTACGCGTCGCTCTTGCTCGACATGCGCGCCGCGAAGGAGATCCGGCTGTTCGGGCTCGGCGCATTCTTCGGGGGTCGGCTCCTTCGCGAGCTGCGGGCGGCCCAGACGCAGGAGCGCCACCAGGACCGTATCGCGCTGTGGGTCGACAGCGCGCTGGCAACGTTGACCGGCGTTGTGTCGCTGGTCGCGTTGGCTGTCTTCGTCTCACAGGTGGCGGACGGACGAGGCACTGTGGGCGATCTCGTGCTCGTGATCGCGGCACTGGCCGCGGTGCAGATGTCCGCGTCGGGTCTGGTCCGGCAGATAGCGACGCTCGGCGAGACCTTCATCATGTTCGGCCACTACGTCGACATCACTGCGGTCACCTGCGAGGCGCCGCGGTCCACCCCGCTGCCTGCTGTGCCGCCGCTGGAGCACGGCCTGGAGTTTGACGACGTGTGGTTTCGGTACGCTCCCGGCCACGACTGGGTGCTGCGGGGTCTCACGCTGCGCGTGCCGCGCGGCTCCTCCCTGGCGCTGGTCGGCGACAACGGCGCTGGGAAATCCACAGTGGTCAAGTTGCTGTGCGGTTTCTACACACCGACCCGGGGTGTCATCAGGTGGGACGGCGTCGATATCACCACGGTCGACCCGGCCTCCCTGCGCGCGCGCATCGGAGCGACGTTCCAGGACTTCATGTCTTACGAGTTCTCCGCCCATGACAACATCGCCGTCGGCGACGTCAGCGCACTCGACGACCGCACGCGGGTGCGTGCGGCGGCAGCCACGGCCGACATGGACTCTGTACTCGGAGATCTTCCCAACGGGTACGACACGATGCTGACGCGGGCCTTCAGCGATGGGGACGCACCCGGGGTCGGTGTGGTGCTGTCGGGTGGCCAGTGGCAGCGGCTGGCGCTCGCCCGGGCCGCGCTGCGCGAAGGCGCCGATGTGCTGATCCTCGACGAGCCGTCGTCGGGCCTCGACGTCGCCACCGAACATGAGATCAACCGGCGGCTGATGGCGCTGCGCCGTACCCACACCAGCCTGCTGATCTCGCACCGCCTCAACACCGTGCGGGACGCCACCAGCATCGCGGTGCTGTCCGGCGGCCGCGTTCTCGAACAGGGTAGCCACGACGAGCTGATGGCATCGGGAGGGCGCTATGCCGAGTTGTTCCGTCTCCAGGCGTCCGGTTACGACGAGTCTGTCGCGACGCGGGCGGTGATGTGAACGTGAACACCCAGACGTTGCTCCGGGTGTCGTTGCTGGGGCCGCTGGAAGTGACCGTCGGGGGCCAGCCCATGGCCATCGGCGGCTCGGGAAAGCGAGCGCTGCTGGCGACGCTCGCCCTCAATCTGGGCACGGTGGTCGGCGTCAGCCGGCTCATCCAGGTGATCTGGGACGATCGGCCACCGGCGACGGCCACGACGAAGCTACATGGCCACGTCTCCGCGTTACGGCAGAACCTTGTGCGGCTCGGTGGCCGGGAAGCCGTGAACGTGTTGCAGACCCGTCTACCGGGCTATGTGTTGTGCGCGCACCGTACGTCGACCGACCTGGCGCGCTTCGACGAGTTGACGCGGCGCGGTGCCGACGTGCGCCTTCCGGAAGGGGCCCGGCAGCGCGTCGCGTCGCTCTCCGCGGCGCTGCGGCTGTGGCGGGGCGGTGCCTGCGTCGACGTCGGGTCCGCCGAGGTGGCGGTCGTGGCGGCGGCACTCGACGAGCGGAGGTGGCGAGCGATGGAGGATCTCGCGGAGGCGCAGCTCGTGCTCGGCGACCACAACACCGTCATTGACGCGATGGCGCCTCTCGTACGCCAGTGGCCCTACCGGGAGCGAGCCTGGGAGCATCTCATAGAGGCGCACATGAGGCGCGGCGACATCGCGTCCGCCCTGGCCGCGCACGACCAGCTGTGCCAGCTCCTGGCCGCCGACCTCGGCGTCGCGCCTGGCCAGCGGATCGGCCGGCTCGTCAGCATGATTCGGGTGGGCAACGAGCGTTAGCGCACCGTTAGTGGATCGGTAGCAGCCAATGACATCGTGGCCCTGTCGGACACCACCGGCCCACGAAGAAGGAGCGAAAACGGATGGCGATCATCAGTAGGCTGGGCGACAAGCTGCTGGCCGCACTGCTGCCGAAGGCCACGGCATCCGCGTGCAACGTCTGTGTGCGCATCCGCGTCGGGTGCGGTGGTCCCTACTGTTACTACTACTACAATAAGGTGGTCGGGTCGCAGGTCCGCTGTTATGCCAACACTGCGGACTACTGCGACGCGCCATACGTCAGCAGCACCCCCGGCTGCTGCTGACCGTCGATCCACTATCGCCGGCCGGACACCTGTCCGGCCGGCGACAGCATGTTTGGAGGGCGCCGTGACCCCGGGCGTGGACGGATTGGTGACGTAGTGCTGGGGATGGCCCTGTCGCAGTGGCGGGTCCGGCTGCGCCGGTCATTGGCGCTGCTGTCGATGATCGCCGTCGCGGTGGCGGGATTCACGCTGCTCACCGGTGCCGCAGCGACCTCGCGTCTGGACACGGTAGGCACTGTCGCGGCCAACTACCGTCCCGTGTACGACCTGCTGGTGCGGCCCAAGGACGCCGTGCTGCCGCTGGAGCGGCAGCGCAACCTGGTCCAGTCGGGTCAGCTGGCCGGGATGCGCGGCGGGATCACCGTCGACCAGTGGCGGGAGATCCAGGCAGTGCGGGACGTGTCCGTGGCGGCGCCGGTCGCGGTGGTCGGGTACGTGATGCGGACGGTGCCCGTGACGATCGACCTGTCGGACGTGCTCGACCCGACCGTGGAGCGCCAGGTGCTGCGGGTGCAGCCGACCTGGGTGACCGACGCGGGGCTGAGCCAGGTTCCGGACGGGCCGGCATATCTCTACGTGACGCGCAACCGGCTGGACGTGGTGCCGAACAGCGAACTGAGGAGCGGCGGGGGCCTGCCGCCGCCGGAGGAGGTCGACGCCGACGGCCAGCGGGTCAAGATCTGCCCGGCGACGGAGACGATCGGCGAGGACGACTGGCTGCAACCGACGGATCTGCGCGCCCGGTCGTCATTGACGTGCGTCGGCGGTGTGGGGTCGACGGATCGGGAGGGAAAGGCCATGCGTCCGGCCGTCACCCTGGTGTGGACGGTGCCGTTCCTGATGGCCGCGGTCGACCCGGACTCGGAGGCGGCGCTCGCGGGCCTGGACCGGGCAGTCACCTCGGGCCGGTACTTCACCTCCGCGGAACAGCCCACGTCGCATCGCCTGGAGGGGATGCCGTATCCCTACTCGATGCTGCCGATCCTGATCGCGGACCGGCCCCGGGTCGACACGACCCTCGACGTCGACGTGCGGCGGCTGGACCCGCGCTCGGTGGACCTGGTCCGCACCTCCTCGGACGACCAGCGCCTGCGCGCTGCCCTGGGCGGCGAGTCCGGCATGCCGGTCACCCAGCGGTCGATAGCAATCGAAAAGCCCTACCGGAGCATGGTCGACCGAATGCTGAACCCCGGAGAGCTGGGCGTCGAGTACGACCTGGCGACGGCGAACACCATGTGGCTGCACACGTTCTGGACCGTCGGGCCAGCGAACACGACGCAGGCCGGAGATGGGCTGCGCGCCGAGCCGGCGCCGTACGACCTGAAAATCTGGGGCAAGGGGGCCGACGACGGCGGTACGTCACGCTACGTCCCGAGGGAGCTCGCCGACACCAGCGTGCGCGACGGCGTCGCCGTCCATCGCAACCTCGCCCACGGGTACCAGCTCAAGACCGGAGACGTCAACATGCCCGATGCCGCGCTGGGCGCGGTGGGCACCTTCGACCCGGCCAAGGTGTCGCTGGGCAGCGCGTTGTCGGCGGTGCCCATGGACACGTACTTCAACCCGGGCGCCGGCGGCGCCGACGAGGCGTCACGGCAGGCCCTGGGCGGCAAGCGACTGTCACCGAACGCGAATGTCACCGGCCTGCTGAGCCAGCCACCGCTGATGCTCACCACCATGCAGGCCCTGCCGGCCATCTTCGACCCCGGCGCCTACTCCACCGAGCCCGCCTACCCCGAGTACCAGCTCAACACCGCCGCACCGATCAGCGTGGTGCGGGTGCGGCTCGCCGGCGACGTCGGCATCGATGCTGTCTCCCGGGAACGGGTACGCGTGATCGCGGAGGAGATCGCACGCCGCACCGGCCTGCAGGTCGACATCACGCTGGGATCGTCACCCACCGCGGTGACGGTGCACTACCCCGCGGGCGACTACGGGCGGCCCGACCTCGCCCTGGCCGAACCGTGGGTGCAGAAGGGCGTCGCCGCCGTGCTCGTCCGCGCAGCCGACCGCAAGAGCGTGCTGCTGTCCATCCTGGTGCTCGCGGTGTGCGCGCTGGCGGTGCTCAACGCCAACACCGCCGCCATCCGCGCCAGACGCACCGAGCTGGGCGTCCTCGCCTGCCTCGGATGGCACCGAAGACAGCTCGCCCAACTGATGTTCACCGAGATCGCCGGCGTCGGCCTCGCCGCGGGCATCGCGGGCACCCTTTTCGCACTCGCGTTCGCGTTCGTCTTCGGGCTGAGCATCGCGTGGACCCACACACTGCTCGCCATCCCCGCGGCGGTGGCCCTTGCCCTGCTCGCCGGCGGCTGGCCAGTCTGGCGGGCCGCCCGACCGGACCCCGGTCAGACCATCCGCCCCGCCGCGCTTGGCATCGCCGTGCGCCGGCGAGCCCCGCGCCGGGTGGCCACCCTTGCCCTGGCAAACCTCGCCCGCACACCGGGACGCACCCTGCTCGGCGCGATGAGCCTGACGATCGGCGTCGCCGCGCTGACCATGTTGCTGGCGATCACGTTCGCGTTCCGCGGGGCGGTCACCGGCACCCTGCTCGGTGAGGTTGTCACCCTCCAAGCCCGTACCGTGGACCACATCGCCGTAGCGGTCACCATCGTGCTGGGCATCGTGTCCGTCGCGGACGTGCTCTATCTCAACATTTCCGAACGCGCGGCGGAGTTCGCCCTTTTCGGCGCCGTCGGCTGGACCGACGCCGTCCTGCGCCGTCTGGTTGTCATCGAGGCCATCGCCGTGGGCGTCATCGGCGGTACGCTCGGCGCCGCCGCTGGCCTCGGCGCGGCGGCGGCCTTCGCCGGCGGAATCACCACCCCGATCGTCTGGTGCGCCGTGGCCGCCCTGCCGACCGGCGTCGCCGTCTCCGCCGTATCGGTGGTCGTGCCGGTCGCCATGCTCCGCCGACTGCCCACCGCCCAACTGCTCGCCGAGGGATAGAAGACACGATGGAGCAACCGCTGGTGTTTCTGAAGGGGGTGCGGAAGAGCTTCCCGCTGCCCGGCGGCGCGCCGCTGGTGGCCGTCAACGACGTCGATCTTTCGCTCGACGCCGGCACCGCGGTCGCGTTGACGGGGCCGAGCGGGTCCGGCAAGTCCACGCTCCTGCATCTCATCGGCGCGATCGAGAAGTGCGACGAGGGCGTCATCGAGGTCGCCGGAGATCGAGTGACCGGCTTGTCCGGCCGGTCGCTGGCGGCGTACCGGCGGAGGATCGGGTTCGTGTTCCAACGGTTCCACCTGCTACCCGCACTCACCGCGCTGGACAACGTCATGGCGCCGCTGATTCCGTTCCGCGTCGAGTTCGACAAGGCGGCCCGCGCACGTGAGCTGCTGGCGATGGTCGGGCTCGCGGACCGGGCCGCCGCCCTGCCGTCGCGGCTGTCCGGCGGGCAGCAACAGCGGGTGGCCATCGCCCGCGCGCTCATCAACCAGCCGGTTCTGCTGCTGGCCGACGAGCCTACCGGCAGCCTCGACAGCCACACCGGCACAGACATCGTCGATCTTCTGCTTCGCCTGCGGGACGAGCACGGCACCACCCTCATCATCGCCACCCACGACGCCGACATCGCCGCGCGCTGCGACCGCGCCGTCCACATGCGGGACGGGTGCCTCACCAGCCTCGACTGAGACTGGAGCCGCAAAGCCTCGTCGAACCCGCTCATCGCTACGCCGCCGCCCGGTTCCCCCGGGAGCAGGCTCGCCTCTGGGGCCGTCGGGCTAAGCCAGGCCGAGCACCGTGAGACGGTACGGTGATGTGACCGCTTCGATGGACCTGATGTCCCGTGCGTTCGGGCGCCGCGTCCGGCGGTTCGTGCCGGCACGGAGGCGGCGTTCGGGTGGCGGGTCGTGGCGGCGAGCACCAGCAGGCGGTTCGGTGGCTCGCGCCACGGGTCGGCACCATGGTCGTCAGCGGAAGTCCTCCTGTCATGTCGTGCCGATGAGGCGGGACAGTTGGTGCTGCGGCGTTGATTTCGGCCACCCTGCGCACCACGCGTCGACCGGCCGCCCAGGTCGTGCACTGCGCCCGGCACGCCGAGCAGCGCCTGCAGCGGGTAGTGCGATACCTGGCCGGACGTACACTTGAGGTTCGACATCGAACCGCCGCCGCTCGGCTCATTGTCCAGATCGAAACGGGGACAGGTCGACAGCCGTGCCAGGTCTGGAGATAGGGGCAACAACTGCTCACTACCGCTGGTAGGCGCCACGTTTGTCATGATCGAGATCAATGTGAATGCTGACCCGTCCGCTGCGATGTTGGCGGGCGCTGATCTGGCGCAGCAGGACGGCGAGCGACTCCAGGTGTCGACTGCTGTCGATGCCACCAGCATCCAGCGGTTCAAAGCCAAGGGCCTCCGCGAGGACGAAGACATCTCGCAAGGCCAAGCTGTGGTCGCTGGCCACGGGCAGCGAAACCGGTGGCCCCTGGGAGCGTGGACCCTGCTCGACTACCGCCGCCGAGACCGTGTTGAAGGCCTTGGCGACCCGCCAACCGGGTGCCGCCTCGGCGATCCTCTCACCTCCCGAACGATCCGGCGGTGGGGAGGCGGCCCGCGTCATCGCCGGGTTCGTGACTTGCGTCATCGTCGGGTTGGTGACGTCTACGAGCGTGCGCCCTTCGCCGCGTTTTCCCAGCGGGCCACTCGCCATCGCGAGAGCGATAGGGAATGGCACCGCGAGGATGATCGCCGATGCCCAGTCGACGAGTTCGAACAGCTCCCGCTGATCCCTCGCCGCACCGCGACGGCTGCCGGCGCTGCACAGCTGCACGCCCAGATCGGCAGATCGCAGCCCGTGAGCCAGCGCGAGCCCCATTGGACCGGTTCCAACGATCCCGACGTTCATGCCGGCGCCGCTGCGGAATGCCGTTCGAGCGCGTTCTTCGGCTCGCCGTGCAGCCAGGAGGGGTCAAAGTCGCCCGCGGTTCGGCGTGCACATACCACCGCCTGCCCGCCCCGGGCTAGCAGCTGTGGCGATCCCGGCTCTAAACGGACATAGTCGAACCCCGTAGTGGTGTGATTGCCAACCATCTGGCGCAGCGTCATCCGAACCTCGATGCCGTCGAACGCCTTTGCTCGGCGTGGAACTCGGCCGGGCAGTCGACTGTCACCAGCGCCAGCCCCCTTCGCAGCGCGGCCAGCACAGCTGGCGCGTGGTCGGCGAGGAACCGCTCGTTCCCGTTGTGGTCTTAACCTCGACTTTTCCGGTGAAAACCTCTGGCACTATCGGCTCCCTTCAATGGGGGGTGCCGCAGTTGACCTCTGACATTTAGCACCGCTGCCGCGCTCCAGGCAAGGGGCTGAACGGCCGCAATAGCAGACCTGGCCCACGTCTGCCGCTTCCAGTCCATCGGCGCGTCGTCGGGCAGGTTGCTGGAGTGGACAGCCTTCCCTAGCAGGGCATGTGACAGGCTCACGGCGGGCTGCGAACGCGCCGTTATCGCCCAAACCGGGACCGCGACAAACCACTAGGGACCGCCAAATTCGGTCGTCGCGCGGCTTTTCGTGGCAGAGCTTTCTACCCCCTTGCGCTACACGCCGTGCTCGTGAAATAACGTCCAGAGTGGACGAGGTGGCGCGGCACGCCGGCCCCGCAGCGGACGGTTGCTGAGCAGGGGAGCGTCCTGGCCGCGTTCGGCCGACAGGCAACGGGGGTGATCAAGACAGCTGCACGCGACCATCGATTGACGCCTAGATGATCCTACTCCGTGACCTTACGGACGTTATCGGAAGGCAGTGGCAGGTGCGGAACGAGGTGGAGTTCTACACGAGCAGCACACGCCCCTTTGCAGGTCTATCTTCTTGGCGGATTTTGCGTTTACGGCGCCACCGCTGTCTTTCACTGAAGAAGACGCGATCCCAGCAGATTCTCCGTTTCCCCTCTGCGGACCAGTTGGCACTTGAGAAGATCTGGGGGCTTCGATGCCGATAGTTCCTCGGGGGCGGCCGGTGTTCCAAACGGCGCTCCTTGCGGTACCCCTCGTCGCGGTCGCGCTGGGGTTCATGGTCGCCCCTGCTTCGCCGAATTCGGCGAGCGCCGAGCCCCTTGCCCTGCGGGTTACCCCCATCGCGCCAGCGGTGGATCCGGCCCAGTCGCTCCGTAAGCTCAACCCCTCCGTCGACCACGTCGCGACGTGGATCAGCTCGGTCGGCGCCGGAGCGGCCATCGCTGATCTCGACGGCGACGCCCTCGCCAACGATGCCTGCCTTGTGGACCCGCGCTCGGACTCCGTCAGCCTCCACAAGGTGGCGGCTACGGGTCAGCCGGCGGTGACCCTGGTCAGCCGGGATGGGATCGTCACGGGCCCAGGCGCACCGGCGCTTCCCTATGAAGCGGACAAGCAGGCGCCGACGGGTTGCCGGCTCGCCGATATGGATGGCAACGGCTGGACGGACGCTCTTGTCTACTTCTGGGGACGCGGACCGGTCGCTTTCCTCAACCGCGGCGGCAGGACGTTCGAGCCACATGACGTGCTGGGCCGCGAGGGAGCCGGCCTCGACTGGTACACGAACACCGCGGTGTTCAGCGACCTGAACGGTGACGGCGTCCTCGACATCTTCATCGGCAACTACTTCGCAGACGGCTCTGAACTCCTCGACCAGGGCTCGTCGAGGACCGTCGCCATGAACGACTCGCTCTCACGAGCGTTCAACGGCGGCAGGAACTACGTGCTTCTCGGGCGGCCTGGATTCCCCGGTGTCTCGTTCGAGCTCGTCGCGGATGCCTTCTCGGACGATCACTCACTGGGCTGGACGCTTGCTGCAGCAGCCGCTGACGTCAACGGCGACTCGCTGCCCGAGCTCTACGTCGCCAACGACTTCGGCCCGGACCGCTTCTTCGTCAACCGGTCGGTCGACGGCAGGCTGGCGCTTCAGAACGTCGACGGCGGCGGCAAGGGGATTTCCAACCCGCGGTCGACGATGATCGGCCGAGACTCCTTCAAGGGGATGGGCGTCTCGATAGCCGATGTCGACCGCGACGGCGACTACGACATCTACGTCAGCAACATCACGCAGGAGTTCGGCCTGTTCGAGAGCCAGTTGCTCTTTCTCGGTGAGGGCCAAACCGATGACGGCGTGCCCACCTTCCGGCCAGGGGCCGAGACGCTCGGCCTTGCCCGAACGGCCTTCTCGTGGGACAACAAGGTGGGTGACCTGAACAACGACGGGCGAGCCGAGCTTCTACAGGCGACCGGCTTCGTTCGTGGCGCGGTGAACCGGTGGCCAGAGATTCAAGAACTTGCGCTTTCCAATGACGCGCTGATCGCTGACCCAGACGTATGGCCGGACCTGACGGGCGCGGACATCAGTGGAGAAGCCCCTCGGGTCGTGATGACACAGACCGAGGACGGGTATGCGAACATCGCTGAAGCCTCTGGTCTCGACGATGGGGGCCTGATGCGCGGAATCGCGCTCGCCGACATTGACGGCGACGGCGACCTCGACTGGGTCGAGGCGAATCAGTGGGCCGACTCTCGGCTCGTCGTCAATGGCTGCGACAAATGCGGCGCATTCGTCGGCCTCAGGATCCTTCGCGCAGCCAACGGCGCTCCTCGCCCCGGACAGGGCGATCAAGGTGCGCCCCGAGTGATACAGGGCCTTCGCCCGCCACACGAACTAGGGGGTACCGCCGCGATCGGCGCCTCGGCAACCGTCAAGACCGCCGACGGAACCGCCCTGCGCTCCTATGTCGACGGAGGCAACGGGCACGGTGGCCAAAGCAGCACCGACGTCCACTTCGGTCTCGGCACCGACCCGGCGGCACCGTCCACCGTTACCCTGACCTGGCGGGATACCGCAGGGAAGGTGCAAACCGCCGAGGTCGAGGTCGGCCTTGGTTGGCACACGGTGGTGCTGCCATGACCGCGACGGTGGCGCTCTCCCCTGCGCCTGCGAAACCACGCACCCGGCTTCGGGACCTACCAGCGAAGATCCGACCCTCGGACCCTGTGAAGCTGCGACTCGCAGCGCTGCGGCGATTCGCCGTCGCGATCACTGTGCTCAACGTCGCCGGACACCTGTTCCTCGGCTTCGAGCAGAGCATCGCCCAGTTGATCATCGCGGTGCTGACGTGCTACGCCACCGAGCTGGCGCTCGAGACGCTCGTGGCCGCGCGCGATGCGAGGCGGCCCAGCTACCTCGCCAACGCCGTCACTCCCTCCCCTCGCGAGCGGGTCGTCTCCCTCGTCAACTTCCTCCTCCCGGCGCACATCAGCGGGTGCGCGCTGGCGATGCTGCTGTTCATCAGCGATCGCCTCGATCTTTTCGCAGTCGCCGCCGTCATCGCGATCAGCAGTAAGTACATATTCCGGGTCCGGACCCAGCGCGGCGACAAGCATTACTTCAACCCCTCGAATTTCGGCATCACCGCCGTGCTTCTGCTGTTCGCCGGTACCGTCAGCATCGCGCCGCCGTACCAGTTCACCGAAAGCTTCGGCCACTTCGGCGACATTGCGCTCCCTGCGTTCCTCGCTTGCCTAGGGTTGTTCATCAACTTCATCTTCACCGGCAAGCTCCCGCTGATCTTCGCTTGGGTCGGCGGCTTCACGGTCCAAGCTGCGGTCCGCGCTGTCCTCATCGACGACACCTCGTTCCTCGCCGCGATGGCTCCGCTCACGGGGATGGCGCTCCTGCTCTTCACGCTGTACATGATCACCGACCCTGGAACGACACCCAGGTCGAAGGAGGGTCAGGTTGCGTTCGGGCTCTCGGTCGCCGCCGTCTACGGAGTCCTCATGGCCTTCCACGTGACCTTCGGCGTCTTCTTCGCGCTCACGATCGTCAGTGCATGTCGCGGAATCGGAATGTGGACCGCGAACACGGTCGCGTCGAAGCGGTCCGCCGCGGCCTCACGCCGCGCGTCCACGGTTCCGACCGGCAGCGGGACCTCACCGACGATCGTCAGAAGTCACGCCACGGAACAGATTCGTGCCGCTGATTGAGTCGGTCGACAAATGGTCCAGGTGCCCGCGCGCTACCGGGCAGGCCCGAAAAGGAGAGAAGTGGAACTCGCAGAGACACTTCGAGAGACGGTCGCGATGTTGGTCATGGTCGAGCCAGATGAGATCGAACTTGACACATCGTTCGCTGAGCTAGGGGTCGACTCGCTGGGCCGGCTTGAGCTCATTGCTCTCGTCGAGCAGCACCTTGGCAAGATCGTGCCTGAGGACCAGACTCCGCAGCTGGACAACATCAACGAGGTCGTACAGTTCGCCGAAGCGGTCGCGGCCGGATGATCGCCAGAACTCCGGTCGTCACCGGCCTCGGGGTCGTCAGTGCCGCCGGCATCGGAGCCGGGAACTTCTGGCTGGGGCTGCAGCGCGACACGCCTCGATTCCGTGAGGTATCGCTGTTCCCGACGGACGACCTGCCGAACCACGTCGCGGGCGAGATCGGGCCCTGGACGCCTGGCTTTGATCGCGTCGACGCCGATCAGCTCCACGCTGGCCGGACGGCCACGTTCGCGCTCGCGGCGCTGGACGAAGCGATCGCCGACGCCGGCATCGGCGGCGTCCGACCAGACCGCGTACTGGTCGGAACGACGGTCGGCGACGTCGCAGACCACGAGGGGCCACGGCGCGAAGCCATGCAGGCGGGTTCCGGTCGCCCAGGCTCCCTGAGCCTGGACGAGTCACTCCGCACGCGGATCGCGCGGCACGTTGGCGGCTCGGTCCCGACCGACCTGATTGTCACGGCCTGCGCCGCGGGCAACATGGCGCTGATCCGTGCGACACAGCTCATCGCCAGCGGCTCCGCCAACGTCGTGATCTGCGGCGGTGCGGAGGCGATCTCGCGGATGGCCTTCGTGGGATTCTCGCGAATGCGAGGCATGGCGCAAGAGCGCTGCCGCCCGTTCAGCGACGAACGAGACGGATTGCTGCTCGGGGAAGGCTCCGCCTTCCTGATCGTGGAGTCGGCGGCGCACGCTGCCGCCCGCGACGCGACCGTGCGAGCGACGATCGCCGGCTACGGACTCACCTGTGACGCGAAGCACCCGGCGGCACCGGATCCGTCCGGCGACGGCGTAGCTCGGGCAATGAAATCCGCGATCGCGGCCGCAGACCCATCCGAAGTCGCCTACGTCTGCGCCCATGGCACCGGAACGCCACAGAACGACGCAGCCGAAGCGGCCGCCTACTTGCAGGTGTTCGCTGAGCCCCGCCCGCCGATCAGCTCGATCAAAGCGCTCATCGGGCACTCTCTCGGCGCTGCCAGCGCGATCGAGGCGGTCGCCTGCGCGCTCGTGATCAAGCACCAGCAAACGATTCCGCAGTGGGGTCTCGACGGAGCCAGCACCTCGCTCGGCATCCGGCCAGCGACCGGCGGACGCGACGACGCGGCCCAGATCGACCTGGTGCTCAACAACGCCTTCGCCTTCGGCGGCAACAACACATGTGTCGGTCTACGGCGGCCAGAGGCTGCTTTGGAGGCGACCACCACATGACGAACGAGATCCACTGCTCCACGGCGACCATCGCCGCCGACTTCGACCTCAGCCAGGTCGCGAACCTCACGGCCCCTCCGGAACCACCGGCTGACCTCGCCGCCCTCGTTCGCCGATACCGGTCCTCGCGCTCCGCCGTCGTGGTGCAGGCTCTACGGGGTTGGCTCCAGCGAGCCAACCCCGACCTTCCCGAGCCCGACCGTCGCGGCATCGTTCTCGGTACGGCAACTGGCGCCGCTCCGGACATCGAGGAGTTCCTCGAAGAGTCGATCCGCGTGGGAGACCATCTCGTGAACCCCGCGCTCTTCCCGATGACCGTCCACAACGCAGCGGCCGGTAACGCGGCGATCGCCGCGCGATGTCGCGGCCCGAACGTCGTCGTGAGCGCAGGCATCGAGTCCGTGTGGTCGGCGCTCGTCGCAGCCCGCGGCCTGCTTCGCGACAACAGCGCGGACGTCGTGTTCGTCGGCGGTTTCGAGTCGCGGCGACTGGCGAACGGCACGACGGGCACCGTCGCAGCCCTCATCGCCGTCAGCGCAGACCCGACCACGCTCGGTGCGAACCACCTCGCGCCACTGAGCATGCAGCTGCACCGGGCGGGAGTTCTGCCGAGACCGTCGGCGGACGCGGGCTCATCCGAGGAATTCCTGCCAAGCGATCCTGGTGCGACAAGCGTTGTGGCGCTCGTCAGGTTCGCGAACGCGTTTGCTTCGAAGCCCGCCGGCGTGACCGAGCCGGGTGGAGTCGACGAGGCAGAGGCGGTAGTGCGGTGACGACACGGCCAGAGGACGACGCCCGCCCAACGACCCGGAGCCAAACGGCGCGGCCCGCAACGTTCCTCATAGGCGCCAGTGGCGATCTTGGCCGGGCGATGGCAGCCAGTTTCATCAACGCCGGCCACCGCGTCGCGCTCACATACAACGCGAACGAGGAGCCGATCCGGGACCTCCTGCGCCAAGCCGATCGGGCCGGGGTGGACAGCATCGCCAGCCAATGCGACACGCGGGATCCTGCGGCGATCCGCTCGACCTACCAGCGCTTCGTCGAGGCGCTGGGGCCGCCTGCCGCACTCGTCTACAGCGCCGGCATCCGACGCGATCGCCCCCTCCTGCACATGGCCGACGAGGACTGGACTGATGTTCTCGACACGAATCTCCGAGGAGCGATGCACTTCGTTCGGCTCGCCGGCGCGGATATGGTCCGTGCCGGATTCGGCCGGATCATCCTTATTTCCTCTGTTTCCGGGCAGGTCGGCGTTCCGGGTCAAGCGAACTACGGCGCGAGCAAAGGCGGCATGGAGGCAATGATCAGAGCCTTGACGCGAGAGTTTGGGCAGTTCGGCATCACGATCAACGGAGTCGCGCCGGGATTGGTGGAATCGGCGATGACCGCCGGTCTTCCGGCCGCCGTCAAGCGTGGCTATCTGAACCGAATCGCGCTCCGGCGTTTCGCAGAACCAGCGGATATCGCCCCACTCGTGAGCTTTCTCACCTCGGACGGCGCTCGATACATCACCGGTCAGACCTTCGTCGTCGACGGTGGGCTAACAGCATAGGGGGCGCTGATGACCAGGCAAGTGGTAATCACGGGGCTCGGCGTCGTCAGCGCCGCCGGCATCGGAATTGATAGCACGTGGCGGACGATCGAAAAGGCACCGCCTTGCGCTGAGGTCGTCGAGCTACCCTCCGCACGCGAAGAGGATCGTAAGTTCAAGGTTTTCGTCGCCCCGGACTATCGGATCGCCGACATCACCGAGACCTACGTCGACGGCGCTCAGCTCGAGCGCGAAGGCATAGACCAGCAACGCGACATCAAACATCTTGTCGCAGCCACCGGACTCGCGATCGACGACGCTGGTCTGCGATCGACCTCAGATCTCGACCTACGCGAGATCGGACTCGTGGTCGCCGACGAACACCCGGGCGTCGAGCGCCTGGCACGCACCTTGTACGGGTCAGTCGCCGACGTCACCACCACACCGCTGCATCCCGGCTACGGTGACCTGTCGGAACAGATCTTTGCGCTGAACACGTTCCTCGCCCCCTACCTCGTTGCTCGAGCGCTCCACATTGGCGGTGAGTGTGCTTTTGTCAACTCTGCGTGCGCGTCAGGTCTCACCGCGATCGACAACGCGGCCACACAGATACGGCTCGGCCGCAGCCCGCTTGCCATTGCGGCAGCCTCTGATGACCCACTCAGCTCAGGCAAGTTCCGATGGTTCGCCGACATGCACCTCTACGCGACCGATGGGGTTCCTCGGCCGTTCGACACGGCGACGTCGGGCACCGTCTTCGGCGACGGCGGCGCTGCGGTCGTCCTCGAAGACGAGGAGCACGCGCGACGCCGGGGCGCCCGGATCTACGGCCGCCTACTCGGCGCCGGGTTCACGCAGGACGGGTGGCGCATCAGCGCGCCCAACCCCGCGAGCGCCAACCAGGCGCGTTCCATCCGGCGAGCGCTCCACGAGGCAGAGATCGACGCGGAAAGCATCGACGCCATCGTTCCCCACGGCACCGGCATATCGATGATCGACAACTACGAGATCAGAACGATCCGCGAGCTGTGGCCGGACCGGCGCAAGCAACCGGTGTGCCTGCCGCTCAAGCCGTTCGTCGGTCACAATCTCGGTGGTTCGTCGTTGCTGGAGACGGCCCTGCTGCTCAAGGCGATGAAGGAACGGCGCGTTCCTGCGGTCCGCGCCACCGAGCCGGCTGTCGTGCCGGCTCACGGCCTCGACCTCCCGACCACATGGTCTTCGAAGGTCATTCGGCACGCCGTCAAGACCGCCGTCGGTTTCGGCGGGTTCTACGGGGCGATCGTCCTGGAGTCGATGTAGATGTGGAATGAAATGGCCGACCAGACGCATGTCAACGCGGGTTCCGTGGACGCCTTCGTCGACGAGCCCTACCTCGACACGTGCGTTCGCGCCTGGGAGGTCACGACCGAACTCGCACAGTCGATCCTCGAAGCGCTCGACCTCGGCGCCGTCGACCCTACCGATGAGCATCGGATGCACTGCGTCGACTGGCTTCGCCGGGCCGCCACCTACCGGATGCCTTCCCAGCCCTCGCGACTGGCTGACTCGTCGGCGGAAGCCCTCGCACCGACGGTCGACCTCCTGCGCCATGCCGCCAGCGCGTACCCCCGATTCCTTGACGGCACCGCCTCCGGTCAGTCGATTCTTCTGTCTGGCGAGGGCATGCGGCTGTGGAACGGCTACTTCCAGTCACGCAACTGTCTGTACGAACCTCTCAACGCCGCTGCGGCGGCCACGGTCAACCGCATCCTTCGTACGGGAAACGGCACACGGATTCTCGAAGTCGGCGCCGGAACCGGCGGCGCGACCGCCCACCTGCTCGCGGAGTGGCCCAACGACCTCTCCGGCGCTTTCGACTACACCGTCACTGACACGAGCGCCAGCCTCTTGGTGAGCACCCGGCGGGCGCACGGGGAGCGAGCCCCGTCCAACGTTCGCCTCAGGTTCCGACGATTCGACTTCGACCTCGTCGACGACCAGGGACTGGTCCCGAGGAGCTTCGACCTCGTGCTCGCTGTCAACGCGTTGCACAACGCCGTCGATCTCCCCTCGACCCTGCGCAACCTTCGATCGCTGCTGCGACCGGGCGGCACCCTGGTGCTCAGCGAATCGCTGTGCGCCGCCGGCGACCTCGTGCACCAGGAGTTCATCTTCAATCTCCTACCGATGCCGGCCGACGCCTATTCACGCGGAAGCCGTTTCTACGCTGAGGCAGGATGGCGGGCCCACTTCGACGCTGCCGGAATCGCCGCGGAAATCCAGGTCAACGCGGTGGGACCGGAGCTGGTGATGGTGGCCGTCGCCCCCGCGGAGGCTGAGCCGTGAGCCTCCAACAGAGCCGCCGGGTCCGCTGGCCCCAAGGTGGCGTACCTCGCGCCCTTGCCATGGGAGCAGTGCCGTCGAAGCGCCCTGTGCGTGTGTTGCTCACCGGAGCAACCGGCTACCTCGGCCGTTGGGTCGCCGAGGGGTTCGCCGCACTTGGCGACGATGTCACGACCTTCTCCGGGCGACAGCTCGCCGAACCGTCGGTGGAAACGGCCCGAGTTCTGCGGGAGGCGACGGCCAAGGCCGACGTCGTCTGCCATCTGGCCGCCGCGACGCCGCTCCAGCCCGGCCCGCCGAACGGCGCTGCCTACGCGCAGGGCATCGTCGACGCGACGCACCTGCTTCTCGACGCGGCCGCCGCAACGAGCCGGTGCCATGTCGTGTTCGCATCAACCGCAATGATCACCGGTCTGAACGGAGCGAGGACCAGGTCGGAGTCCGAAAGGGTGGCCTACGCTGAGTCGAAGCTGGTCGCCGAGCAACTCGTCGAGCGCTACAGCGCCCAGGCGAGCCCGGCCATCTCGTTGAGGTTGAACACACTCAGCGGACCGCGAATCCAGCCCGACCGTGGCGTCGTCGCCGCGGCGCTACGCGCCGCTCACGAAAGCCGGCCCTTTCCCGTGTACGGCAGAGGATCATCAGGCCGCGACTATCTGCATGTCCTCGATGCTGCGCGCGCGGTTATCTCCGCTGCACGCCGGCCGACCGCCCGCTACCAGGCCATCGAGATCGGCAGCGGCCAGCTGGCCACAATCGAAGCCATCGTCGCGGCCGTGGAACGCGTGACCCGGCGCCGCGTGCTGCGCCGGTACCTGCCCGACCGCGCCGATGTCGACGAGCGACCCGCGTGTGACCTGCGTCCGGCCCGAGAAGCGCTCGGCTGGACGCCGACCCGATCCCAGCTCGCGACGATCGTCAGCGACCAGTGGGCCGAGCAGCAGGCCCCGGGCACGTTCGCGGCGCGCCTCGTCTGGGACCTTGACGCGTCCGGTCGGCCGCTGACGATCATCCCGCCGCACGGGGACCAGGGGTCCGCATGACGCCGCGAGGCAGCGGGCTGCACGCCGCCGTTCCCGGCCCGTGCTCGTTGGCGCCGGCATCACGCCGCTTGGTGCCGCGCTGGATTTCGCCTACGAAGCGTGGTCGGTCGCCTACGAAACGGCGCTCGAGGTCATCGCGCCATCCAGGCATTCGTCAGGGCCGCCGCGGCCTGGTCACCTCCGTCGGCGTGTGCCTGCTTCGCCGCGGCCACGAGTCGCCCGACCAGCCCCGACATTCGCGAGCAGGAGACTGACAATGACGAACGCGCGCTCCGCCTCGCCAGCGCCGGACAACACCATGCAGGCATTTGACCTGATCGTCGTTGGCGGTGGCATCGCTGGGCTGTCGGCCGCCTACTACTGGATCACGGACGTCGACCGAGACGCACGAATTTTGATCATCGAGCAGAGTGCGCGGATCGGCGGCCCAGCAATCCAGCACGCCTTCGAGGTCGACGGTCGGAGGCTGATCTCGCCGGGCGGCGCTCAGGACCTCACCTTCCCCTCCGCCTTCGCCCCCGCGGTGAAATCCGCCTTGTCCAAGCTCGGCGTCGACACCGATCGTTTCTACTCCGACTCGGCACCAGCGCATTACATCGAGCGGGGCGCCGGTGGCCACGGATTCGCCTTCGCGGCGTCGGTTTGGGGGCGAAGCCACCTGGTCGCCGACGACCAGGCGGCCGCCGCTGACTTCGCCGCTGCACCCATCGCGCGTCGGGCGAGACCAGAGGTGGCTGCTCTGGTCAGCCAACCGACTGACTGGCTCAAGGGCAGGACCGATGACGAGAAGCTCGCCGAGCTACGAAGCCGGAGCTGTGACCAACTGCTTCGAGACTTCGCCTCGCTCGACGACGACACGCATCGATTCTTGCGATACAGCACGTCTGCGCAGTCGGGCATGACTTTCGACCAGCACCCTGCCCTCGACGCCGCGCTCGTCGGCTACATGGGCTTGAACGGGCTCGGTATCCGCGCGGCCGGCGACCCCTGGGAGGGGTTGACCCAAACCGGCGCAAGGTTCTTTCCGCACATGGACCCGCCAATATTCCGGTTCCCAGACGGCAACGCAACCATCGCTCGGGCGATCGCGCACCACCTCATCCCCGACCTGTTCGGCGCCACCACCGTCGACGACCGGCTCACGGCCGTCATGTCCATCGACGCGCTCGACCGGCCAGGTAGCCAGGTCCAGATCCGCCTCAACTCCAAGGCCACCAACCTTCGACATGACGGATCCGGCAACGTCGTTGTCGATGTCGAGCACCCTGGCGAAGGCACGAACACGTACCGGGGGCGAGCCGCGATCGTCGCCGCCCCCGCGTTCGCCGCGGCGCGGCTCGTCCCAGAGCTCGAGCGAGACCAGCAGGCGACTGCTGCCTCTCTCGGCCGGTACCCAATCGTGTCCGCCTCCATCGCCTTTCGGAACTGGCGCGCCTGGCAGTCGCTCGGTATCTCTCGCATCTCCTGGCCCGGCCACCCCACCTGGCAGATCGCTGGACTGGAGTTCCCAGTCACCATCGGAGCCTCCGCCCCGTCGCAGTCGCCCGACAACCCGACGACTGCGACCGCGCTCGGATCACTCACCGCGGCGGGCATGACGCCCGCCGCCGGCGCAGCCGCTGGCCGTCGCCGGCTTGCCGCGGCCGCAGCACGCCGCGAGATCGCCTCGGAACTGCGGAACCTCCTGACTGATGCCCTCGCTCCCGGTGGATTCGATGCCGAACGCGACATCGCCGAAGCCCGGATCGAGATCTGGCCGCACGGCTACGCCCGCTACAGCACCTCGCGCGATCGCCCAGGCGACGGCGACGCCGCGACCGAGGCACGACGTCAGCTCGCTGCCGGCGTAGGACGGATCGCCATCGCCGGCGTCGACGTCATCGACCATCCCTTCCTCGATGGCGCCATGGAGTCCGCCCATCTCGCAGTTTCACATCTCGCGGCCCGCTTCTCCCACCTCGTGGCCCCTTAGGCGGCCGACGAAGCGGCCAGTAGCTCACTACCGTCCACAACACAACTCATCACGGAGGTCCGACCCGCTATGAAGCTTCTCTTCTGCAGTCTGCCCGCACACGATCACCTGCTTGAGCTGATCCCCGTCGCCGAAGCCGCCAAGCGCTGCGGCCACGACGTCGCAATTGCCGTGTCGGAGCGCTTCGCCGCAACCGTCGAGGCGCTCGGCATCGAGCACATCACCGCCGGGCCGGACTGGGTCGGCGCCTTCATCGACGACCTCGACGGCGACGTCCTCCCCGAAGATATGGAGGACTTCACGCAGACCTTCCTGGCCGAGCTGTTCTGCGGCGACGCTGCGATCGCGATGGGCAACGACGTCGCCAAAGCGATCGAGGACTGGAATCCAGACATCGTGCTGCGCGACACGGGTGAACTGGGCGGATATCTCGCTGCCGAGCGAGCAGGCCTGCCCCACGTTACCGTCGGGGTCCTCGACTTCAACGGCATGATGCTCGGCAAAGGCGTCGTCGCCGCGCTCGACCTGCGCCGCCAGGAGTTCGGGCTGCCGTCGGACCCCGACGGTCGACGGCAGTACGCCTACGGCCACATCAACATGCTTGCACCGGACTTCGCACCGGAAGAGCTTGAGCTGCCCAACGTGTTCACTGTCCGAGTGGACGGAGTCCGCCGCGGCGACGTGCTCCCGGCGTGGGTCGGCGAACTCGTCGACGACGAACGCCCGCTCATCTACGCCAGTTTCGGCACCGCCGCGTCGACGATTCCCTCCTACGGGCCGCCACTGGCGAAGGTGATCGCCGGCATGGGCGGCGTCGACGCCAACGTCATCGTCTCAACCGGCAAGGGCCTCGACTGGCATGGGAAGGAGATCATGGGCGGGGTCCCGGTCCCCGAGAACGTGCGCGTCGTCGAGTGGGTGCCCCAGGCGTTGCTCATGCGCTCCATCGACATGTTGCTCACGCACGCGGGCCCGGCCACTGCGCGTCAGGCGATCGTCAACGGCGTTCCAGTCGTCGCGGTTCCGCTCCTCTTCGACGCGTTTGAGATTGCCAACCGCTTCGAGCAACACGGCATGGGCGTGCAGTTGGACTGGACGAGCTTCACCCCTGAAGATGTCGCGACCGCGGCGACCACCGTCCTCAACGACCCGAAGTACAAGCGGGCGGCGCGCCGGCTGCAAGCCCGGACGCTGACCGTGCCGCCGATCGACGACGCCGCGATCAAGTTCCTTGAGCGGATCCACGCCGCAAATCCGCGCCGATGATCACCGTCGTCGATCGCCTGCGGTCGCGCC
This sequence comes from Micromonospora sp. KC606, assembly GCF_004348675.1. Lineage (GTDB taxonomy): Bacteria > Actinomycetota > Actinomycetes > Mycobacteriales > Micromonosporaceae > Micromonospora. Next base: position 65,406 of record NZ_SMKN01000002.1, read on the forward strand.
TGGTGGCCCGCATGAGGCTCACCGACAGAAGGCTCGACCGCAGGATCTCACTGTTCGCCCCGGCAGATGACGCCGACCTGATCACAGCCATCGGCCGCGAGTTCGCTCACGGCTTCAACGACTCGCTGCGGACGTTCGACGCGGCAGCAGTCACCGCTGAGCTCGATTCACTGAATGATGCCTACCTCGCGCCCTTCTACGTCGAGGGAGCGGCTATGGCGTTCGCCGCGGGCCGAACTGTTTACCCGAGCAAAGCCCGCACGGCGCATCGGGTCCTCCTCACGGATCTGCCGGGCCACAAGTATTTGATCTTCGCTGGTTGGGGATGGTGGTACGCCGTTCGGCCCTTCGGCGCCCTCGCGATCAGACGAAGTCCCGTCTGGCGACAGGACAGCCTGTTTGCCGCACTCAGCATCGACGGGATGGCGTTCGCGACGTGCTTCCTCAAGGCCAGACCACCGCGCTTCGACGTTCCTTGCCCCTTCCCCAACCCGGAGTTCGAGGCGCTGTGGCTGCAGGGTTACGGCCGAGCGCTCTGGTTCGTCGCCAGCGGCCATCCCGAGGTCTTCCGCGACCAGCACGAACGCCTGGACCCCCAACGAAGACCGGAACTTAGCGCCGGACTCGGTCTGGCGACCGCGTTCGCGGGGATGCGTCGTCTGCGTACCCTGCCCGAAGCGCCATCGGGCAGCGAGATCGAGCGACGTGCCTTCCTTCAAGGCCTGGCGTTCGGCTTGACCGCGCGTCGAGAGGCATCACCAGACAGCTTCCGTCGGTGGATCGACCAACTCGATCGGCCCAGCGCCAGCTGGGTCGCCGCGGCCACCGACCGGTGTTTACAGCCGCCCGAGCGAGCCGCGTCAAGTCCCGACGGTGGCTACGTGGCCTGGCAGCGACAGATCCGGAGCGAACTCCCACTCCCCGAGCGACCAGCATGACCAAACCAAGACGCGTGTGCGCTATCCGAGACCCCATTCCGGCCTACCGACAAGGAATCGCGCGCGAACTTCACGCCGCCGGCTACGAAACTGCCGAGCCGGGCGACTGCTCTGCCTGGGTTCAGCGCTTTCGCCACGCAGCTCACCCTGCCGAGTGCCACCTCGCGGTGCTCCTCTCCATCCGGAGCGAAGCCGACGCCGAAGCCCTTGCGTCGCTCCGCGCATATGACGACCAGGTCGCGCTCCTCGCGCTGCTCGTAGACCCCACTGTTGACAACTATCGCCAGGCGCTCCAGGCCGGCGCCTGGGGGGTTGTTGACTACGCCGCATCCCCCGAGGAGATCGTGGCGGCGCTCGAAGCGACGTGGGCCGGCGTTGTCCGGCTTCCCAGAGCCATCGCCGTCGACCTTCTCAGCCGACCCGGAAGGACCAACGCGGCCCCTCCGGTGGGTGAGTCCGACGTCATGCGCCTCGCCGCCCTCGCCAACGGATGGAGCGTCGAACGCCTCGCCAGCCACGAAAACTTCTCGACACGGGCGATGTTCCGGCGCCTGCAGGAGCTGTACCGCACGCTGGGCGTGTCGAACCGGCATGAGGCCGTCGTCGTCGCCGCTCGATGGGGCCTCCTCGACGGGTCCCTGGACGCCCTGCGACAGCGCGCGGTTGTCAACGGACGTCGAAGGATGGTCCCCCCGCGACGGCACCCCCCCGAAGACGGTGCTGACCGCGCTCGGCCCGGTGCGGCGTGACAGCCTTCGGATCCGCAACGGCAGATGCGAGCCGCAGTTGATTCTCCAAAGCATGAACGCCGGCTCAAGGAAGGGACCTCGGCCGCGCAGATGCTGCGGCCGGCAGGTAACGCTGGCCTCGGCCGGCAACGCTGGCGGGGCCGCGCGCACGCCCCAAGCGGCCTCCCAGAACTGTCGTTGTGGCCGAAGGGCACCGCGTCTCGCCGGGTGTCACGGGCCGAGCGAATTTAGTCCGCGCATCGGACAGCAGTTCGTGCGCCCGCAGTAGTTACTTTGGCTTCGACAGCGGCTCGCCGACGACCGCGCCGAGCAGGCACACCAGGGCGCTGCGCGCCTGCATGTTGACCTGGTGACTGTGGACGAGCATTCCGACGACCTCGCTTACGGGGCACCAACGAAAGCCCTCCGGCGCGTCGCGGCCGTCGATCAGCGCGACAACATGCCGACAGCGGCTATGCAGGAACCGCCCGCCCTCGTCGGAGAGCACCGCGTCGAACAGGACCGCCTCCGCCGGGCTGTCGAGGAGGAGCGCCAGCAGCTCCGCCTCCGCGACGGATCGTGGTGGGTCGCCGCCCGCGATCTGGATGGTCGGGCCCAACTCGACGTCGTCGACGAGGCCCGGCTCGGGACAGGCTTGCATGAGCAGATTGAGCTGACCATCACGGTCTGAAACAGCAAGACCCACCACACCGAGATCAACCGGCCGGATCATCGGCTGACACCAACCGTCGACCTCGCGTCCCGCCGCTTCGACGCTGACGGCGACAACCTCGAAGCCGGTTCCGTCGTCGCGCTTGAGCGCATCGGTGGTCCGTCGCCAGCCGACCAGGCCTGGCAAGGCGACGCTGATGGAAACGGACGATCGCCTGGTGCGCTGTGCCGAGAGCCAGCGCGCCAGCGGCCGAAGGTCGCAGGTGGTGGACCCGGCCAACGTTCGGGCGAGCGACGGCAGCCGCGCCCCAGCGGTCACGAACTCGTCGGGCAGCGTCCATGGCGCACAAGCGAGAACGGCCCGGGTGTCGGCGTGCACAAGGTCATCGTCATGGAGCAACGCCATCAGATCGGCGAGTTCGATCCAGCGAAAGCCCTCGATCGGCTCGAATTGCGGCGTCCGTACGATCATCACGCGATTTCGCTTCTTCCAGAAGACACCGCCGTGCTCGGACTGTCGCGAATCGACGATGACGTCGGCTGTCGCGGCATCGAAGAGTTCGAGGTATGGGACAGCGCGACCTCCGTGCGCACGTTCTTGGTTGCTCCGAGTCGCCTGCACGGTCGGCGACAGCTGAACGCCGTTGATGTTGCCGGGCTCAGCCTTCGCCTGGGCAAGTGCCGCGTAGCCGCGGCTGGACGGTGTCACCGCAATTCCCAACAGGCCGATCTCCGGCTGGTCGACCATTGGCTGCATCCACGATCGTTGGCCGTCCACCGTACGTACGCCGTGGCCTCGAATGGCGAAGAACCTGCCGCTCCGATGCGTGAAGGCAGGTTCCCCGGCGCTGGTGTTCCAGCCCGGGACGGCGTCGAGTGGGAGCCTGGACGGATGCGCGTATCGAGTGCGGCCGAGCGCCTCGCGCCAGTGTCGAATTTCGTCGAGTAGCGTCGGGTCAGCATGCGACTCGATGAGGTGCGACGGGGCGCGCACGGTGCTAGCCAATCCGCACGTCCGGCACGTAACGGATCCATCGGCCGCCTCGGTCGACGAACTGCCGCTCCTTGGCGATGATTTCGTCGGCGTGATTCCAGGCGAAGAGCAGGAAAGTGTCCGGATAGTCGGCGAGATCGGTCGGGAACGGCTCGACCGGGATGTGTGAGCCGGGAGTTATGCGGCCCTGCTTCTCAGGCGTGGTGTCGTAGACGACAGGAAGAAGCTCCGGCCCTATGCCGCAGTAGTTCAGGATCGTCGCGCTCTTCGCGGTCGCGGCGTATCCGGCGACGCTTCGACCGGATCGGCACTCCTCGACGAGCACATCTCGCAGCCGGGCTCGGCGGTCAGCGACCTCTGCCGCGAACGCTTCGAGTCGAGCCGGACTGTGCGTTCCCTCCCGATCTTCTCTGGCGACCAGCGCAGCAACGTCAGGCGACGGAGGTCGGCCATCACGAGCGAGGGTGTACCGCAGCTCTCCGCCATGGACCTCAAGGTGCTCGACGTCCACCAGCGCGAAACCGTGCAGCTCCGCGATCCGCGCGACCGCGGTGGCCGAGAACAGGTAGAAATGCTCATCGTAGATCTGGTCATACGAGCCGAGGCGAAGGACGTCGCCGAGGTAGGGGTCTTCGAAAACGACGATGCCGTCGTCAGCCAACAGCGTCTCCAGCCCTTCGAAGACGCCATGGAGATCCGGGATATGGCACATGGTGTTGGCCGCGTAGACGATGTCGGCCGGGCCGAACTCGTCCCGGGTTTTGGCAGCTGTGGTTGCGTCGAACCACTCCGCCCGAGCGTTGACCTTTCGGGAGAGAGCTTCGCCGACCATGTTGGCTGCCGGATCGATGCCAAGGTGTCGAATGCCGCGATTGGCGATCGAGGCGAGCATGGTGCCGTCGTTGCTGCCGATCTCGACGACGAAGGGGTCTGGCGATTTCAGCCCGGCAACGAGGCGGTCGGCAGTCGCGGCGAAGTGTGACGACATCCGCACCGACGATGAAGTGCGGAACGGATACCCATCGTGGAACATCCGCTCGACCGGCCCCGGGTCGGCAAGCTGAACGACTTTGCAACCGCGGCAGACCACTGCCTTCAGATGAAGCCAGAACTCGTCTGAGGAATCGTCGGGGTTTCGGAATGCGTCTGACAGCGGTTGCGGGCCGAGGTCCAGGAACTGCGTCACCGCGTCGCCACAGGCTCTGCAAGACATGTAGCGGATGCTAGGCGCTCATGGCCGTCGCAGCCCGCCGTCTGGCGTGGATTTCACACACAGCGGCGTAGTCGTGTCGGTGGGCGTCGCAGCTGCGCCACGATTTGTGGCGTAGCCGTCTGATTGCCTGGCGTAACTTGCCGGTGTCCGGCTGCGCGCCGTGCTCTTAGTGTTGTGGGAGACGGGAGAGCCTCCGGCTGCTCGATCTTTCTGATCGGCAGGCGCCGTCGTCCTTAATTGGACTGATGTCACCAGATCTCCATGATGGTGACTCGCAGGAAAGGTCAGGAAACTCGCACGGTCAAGTCGACTCGCAGAAAGGTGAACCAAATGATCAAGATTGGTGACATGCTCCTGGAGGAGCTCGGGAGGGATCTCCCCGGCGAGATCGCCGACCCAGTCGCTGCCCTGCGTGGCCGCGCGGGCCAGGTGCTCGAGGTCATGACGCCGCGGCGAACCTTCACCGATGGCAGCCGCGGCTACCACGCGATCGCGCAGACGACGATCGAGGTCGTCGTCGGCAAGGACCCCTACGACGCAAGCGCGCCGCGAGAGCGGTTCGAGTTCCCGGAAGCACCCTGCCACATCCAGCTCCACGACCCGGTGCTCACGCTCAACGGCGCCCTTCGGCTCGACCTCGAGATCAAGCAGTACCGGACCGAGGCGACCAGCCGTGTGCTGTTCCCCGGGGAGAAGGTGGCCCTCGGCATCGGCCGGTCGTTCGACGTCAGCCTGCCGCCGTCGCTCGGCCGCCTGGAGATTCCGCTGGGGACCGACTTCGCCGCCGGCGACACGGTGCGTAGCCACCAGATGATTTACCTCGCCGTCGAGACGCCGATCGGCACGCTGCACAACCCGGACGCGGCGCACATGTTCGCGACCATCAACAAGGTCCCGCCGGTCGGCTTCAGCTACCTGCAGGAGGGCCTCGTGCCGATGGCGAACGCCAACAAGGAGGTCGTCGCGATCAAGGTGTTCACCGAGACCGCTCTGCACTCGGTGATCACGGCCGACTGACCCGACACCGGGCCGAGGTTCGCCCGGCGCTGCCGTCGCAGCTCGCTCCTTGAGCTGCGACGGCAGGTTCGTCGCCACTCGTCGGTTCGCTCAACATGTCGACCGTCGTCAAAGCAAGGCGAGAAGGACAGGAGAGCTGGTAGCTCGAATGCGTTACAAACTTACTAGTCGTCTCATGACTCTACCGTGCCTACTTGCTCTTCTTCCATTTTCCTCCCTCATGACGGCGTCTGAATCCGCCGCAGCCAGCGCACCGGCCCGTTTGACCGCCACGCCGAGCGCCGACAAGATCCGCCGAGCGGAAGCTAACGTGTCGAGCGGGCGACGCGCGCTGCAGTTGCGGTTCGCTGGGGTCGCCGGCCTCGCCCCGGCCACAGCGCCGACATCGAGCGCCATGTCGGAAGGCACGCCCAGGCCGCCTGTCACGCCGGGGCCGCCTGTCACGCCGGGGCCGCCGGGCACGCCAAGGCCGCCTGTCACACCTGGGCCGCCCGTCACGCCAGGGCCGCCCGGCAAGCCCAAGCCGTCTGTCACACCCAGCCCGTCCGGACCGTCCACCTTTGCGAGCGGCACCGTGCGGCCGGTTTACGTGGACTTCTACGAAGTCGCCAACACGCCAACCGGCCACTCGATCTGGCGGATGGCCTACGGCATCGAGTACTCGGGCGGGCTCGCCGGAAAGACTCAGGACACCGAGTTCCAGATCTTGGACCCCGGCGGCTACGGCAGCATCGACAGCGCCGGCGCCTTTGTCGGCCGCCTCGACGGATTCGAGGGCGGCTTCATGTTCGAGTCGGAAGGCGTGCAGAACGCCGACGGGTCGTTCGTGATGAACTTCGACATCGTGCCAGGTACAGGCCATGGTGGACTTACGGGTTTGGCCGGCCGCGGGCAAGTGGTCGCTACCCGTGAACACTGCCGGCCGGAAGACACGCCTGACACGTGTGAAACGCTGGTGTCGTATACCCTTGCGTACAGTCTTCCGAGGGCGTAAGAATTAGCACGCATCTACCTGAAAGGACAGACAGCGTGCCGAACCTCAAGAATGTTAACGCGGTTTTGCCGGTCTCGGACCATGCCGCTGCAGTTGCCTGGTACAAGCAGTGGATTGGGCGCGACCCCGACGTCGAGCCGGCGGAGGGCGTCGCGGAGTGGCAGATCGCCGACAACGCATGGATTCAGGTCGCCCACGACCCGGAGACTGCGGGCAAGACCAGCATCGTCATCGGGGTCGAGGACATCGATTCCCACGTCGCCAGTCTCGAAAGAGGGGGCGTGACCTGCGGCGAAATCCAGGACTACGACTTCATCAAGCTGTCGGAGGTCTTGGACCCAGGTGGCAACAAGATTAACTTTGTGTGGGAAAACCCGAAGTACGAGCCTCCGATGGAGTAGATCGACAGCCTAGGGCCGAGAGGTTCTATGCTGCGGATAGGCCGTCGGTTCGCCGAGTTCGGCCGGGTCCGGAACCGGCCGGCTGGGCGGGCCGGGGTGCCCGGACCTGGTCGAGCGTCTGGATCACAACGGCGGGGGAATCTGCGGCCTGACCGGTGGTGGTGACCGTGGCAGGGGATCGGCCGCGGCTGGCGGCCAGGGTGTGGACCTCGGGTGGCCAGCCCGCTGCTGGCCCGGCCGTTGCCCTCGAGACCCGCGCTTCGGCAATCGCAGTCCCTTCTGGCCGCATCGGTGCCGTACTGACGCCGACGCGCGATGGTGACGTAAAGCCCCGGATGCTCCAGCCGTCGGCGAGTTTCGCCAGCGCGATGTCCTTGCCGCCACCCTAGCTTGCCCACGTGCCACCGGCCGCCCATCGGATGAACCCTGCTAGACGGTCAGCGCGGCCTGAGCGTCCCGGCAGGTCTCTCCACGGCGAGTCGGTGCCCACTCAGCAGGAGTCGGTGCCCACTCAGCAGATCGCGTATAACCTGCCGATCACCACGTCACTGGCAATTCCGAACGGGCTGGATCGGTAGCAACGGCGCCAGCACAGCTCATTCCTTGCTGCTCAGGTCACCATGTGCCCTCCCGGTTCAGCGACCGTCACGCATGATCGCCACACAATGATCCGCGGGAAGACCTCGCGCCGTCGCCCAAGGGTCCCCTACGCGAGCAGCCGAGCGGAAGAACTGAGCCTCGGCTGCTCGCGCGTCGCCTACGAGGGGAACGGCAGGCGATCGCTCCCGGCGGGTCTTTGAACTCACCCCCAATGGAAGGAACCGACATGGCAGCAGCCACCTATGGAGACGGCTACGCCGAACTCTTTGACACTGTCTACGGCGCGTTCGCGCCCGACTCAACGGTAACCACCCTTGCTGAACTGGCTGGGGACGGGCCGGTGCTTGAGCTGGGCGTCGGTACCGGCCGCGCCGCGATTCCACTTGCTGCCCGCGGTCTCAAGGTGACTGGTATCGACAGCTCGGCGGACATGCTCAGCGCGCTGGCCGCCAAGCCCGGCGGCGATGCTGTGCAAACCACAGTCAGCGATTTACCGAAGATTGCGGTGGATGGCCAGTACAAGCTCGTCGCGTGCGTCGACAACACTTTCCTGCTCTTGACGACACAGGACGAGCAGGCACAGTGCATGCTGAACGCAGGCCAACTCCTGGCCGACGACGGTGTGCTAGTTCTTGAGACCTCCGTCGGTGCACCTGGCGATTTCGGGGTGATGCCCGCGCACTTCGGTGAGAACGCCACTGTGCTGTGGGCCTACCAGGTGGACCCCCTGTCGCAGCAGTTCCATATCCGCGAGATCATCTTCGGCGAGAACCTGGTGCGTGTTATTCCTTTCGATGGCCGCGGGGTAACGGCTGCTGAACTCGACCTCATGGCACGGCTTGCCGGGCTGCGACTGCGCGAGCGGTGGTGCGACTGGGAACGCACGCCCGCCGAGCCCGACAGCAGGCTCGTCATTTCGGTCTACGAACGGTCGGCAGCCGACGCGAACGCGGCATAGCCGGCTCATCTCACAGGCGGGCCAGGATCCTCAGCAGCTCGTCGATCACCCGAGCCTGGTCCGGCTCCGACAAGGTCGGGTACATCGGCAACGAGAAGATCTCGTCCGCCAGGCGCTCGGTGACCGGGAGCGACCCGACGCCCTGCCCCAGGTGCGCGAAGCCACTCATCGTGTGCACCGGCCACGGATAGCTGATGTTCAGCGTTATTCCTGCGCCCTTCATCTGCCGCATGATCTCCTCGCGAGCCGGGTGCCGCACGACATACAGGTAGTAGACGTGATCGTTGCCGGCCGCGACGGTCGGCAGACCGAGGTCTGATCCGGCGAACGCCGCGTCATAGGTTGCCGCGATCGCCCGCCGGGCCGAGATGTACTGCTCCAGACGTGAGAGCTTCCGGAGCAGGATCTCGGCCTGGACCTCGTCGAGGCGGCTGTTGAATCCAGGCGTCTCAACGACGTAGTAGCGGTCATCCATGCCGTAGTACCGCAATCGTCGCAGCGTGGCAGCGACCTGCTCGTCGTCGACGATCACCGCGCCGCCGTCGCCGTAGGCGCCGAGCACCTTCGTGGGATAGAACGAGAACGCGGCCGCGTCACCGAACGACCCGACGATCTGACCCGACTGGCGAGCCCCATGCGCCTGGGCGCAGTCCTCGAGGACCGCGAGCCCAAAGTCCTGAGCGACCTGGTTTACCGCACGCATGTCGACCGCCTGCCCGTACAGGTGTACCGGAAGGAGACAGCGGGTCCGCTCGGTCACGGCGCTCGCCAGTTTGCTGACGTCCATCAGTTGCGTCTCCGGCCGAACATCGACGAAGACGGGGGTTGCACCGACAGCGTCGATCGCGACGACCGTGGGTGCGGCAGTGTTCGAAACCGTGATCACCTCGTCGCCTGGCCCGACGTCGAGTGCGCGCAGCGCCAACGCGAGTGCGTTCGTGCCGTTGTCGACACCAACGCAATGGCCTACGTCGTGCATGGCGGCGAACGCTGCCTCAAACGACCGCACGCTCGTTCCGAGCACCAGTTGCCCCGACCTGAACACCTTGTCGACAGCCTCAAGCAGGTCTTCCCGTTCCGCCTCGTACTCGGCGAGGTAGCTCCAAACGTTGATGCCCATAACTGGTAAGGCTAGTGCCGCGACCGTCTACATTGGTAGGTCTGCCCCCGCGTTGGCAGCCACCGGTGGCCGCGGGCGGGCGTGTCGATCGACGAGCCGAACCTGTTTCGGCGGCCGGGCTGGTGCCGGTGTTTCGGCTGGGTCAGACGTCCGGGATTCCGGGCCACCGCCGGTGCGGTGACCGGCTCCGGGGACGCAGCGCCGGCCGGCCCGATCGGTCCGGTTACCGCATGACCTGGAGCTTCGCCTTCAGCCCGATGCGCGGGCACTCGCCCAAGCCGGGCGCGACCCGGCTCAACAGCTCGCGCAGCGTCGCCCGTTCCGCTTCGGAGAGGTCGCCGAACAGTTCGTCCTCCACCTCGGCGAACGTGGTTTCCACGGTCTTGAGCGCACGGCGGCCGTGGGGGGTGATCTCGACGATGTGCCGGCGCCGGTCGGAGGGGTCACGCCGGCGGTAGGTCAACTCGGCGCGTTCCAGTTCGTTGAGGATCGCCACCAGCACACTCGGGTCGCACTCCAGGAGATCGACCAGCATCTGCTGGCACGCCGGCTCGGATTCCAGGTAGCTCAGCACCATCGCATGCCGGGGGGTGAGCCCGTTCGCGCTCAGTGCGATGCGCAGCCGGGCGTCGGTGAGCGAGCCCCGCTTGGCCAGCAGCAGGCTCAGGCGGTTCATCGGGTCGCCTCGGCCAGATCGTTCCATGTCAAGCACGGTAACAGGACGCGTATTGCGCGCCCAAGGAAGTTATTGATATGGTTCAACGATCGAGGTCGCCAGATAGTGGAGAAAGCATGAATATTGCGTACATCATCGCCGCGGTCTTGCTGTCCGCCCTGCTCGTGTTCACCGCACGCAACAAGCTCGTCCGGCAGAAGGACGTCGTTGACGTCCTGGTCAGGGTCGGGGTTCCGGAGCGGATGTTCCCGGTGCTGGCGGCCCTGCAGCTGCTCGGTGTCGCCGGGCTGCTGATCGGAATCTTCTTCCGCCCGCTCGGCGTCGCCGCGGCCGCGGGCGTGGTGCTGTTCTTCCTCGGTGCGGTGATCTCTCACCTGCGCGCGAACGACGCCAAGGGCGCGCCCATGCCCGCCGTGTTCACGGTGTTCTCGATCGTCGTGCTGGTCCTGGGTTTCGCCACTCTCTGACCTTGGGTGATGCCCGCCGGACGGTGAGTGAACTCCGGCGGGCGCCCCGGCGTGTGCAGCCCGGATCGCGGCGGGCACGATCCGGGCTGGCGGTCAGCAGCACACGCAACCATGGAGGTGGTCAGCTGACGAGCGACCGTGATTCTGTGATCACCCGTGGCCGAGCCGGAAACCGACACCTCGTACCGTGATGATCCAACTGCTGGCTCCCAGCTTGTTCCTCAACGTCCCGACGTGCGTATCGACGGTCCGCCGGGACCAGGAGTCGCCCCAGATCTCCAGCATCAGGCGCCTCCGGGAGATGACCGTGCCCGGGTTGGATGCCAGCAGGTACAGCAGGTCGAACTCCTTGCGCGTCAAATCGATCGGCCGGCCGGCGAGGCGGACCTGCCGGGCGTTCAGATCGATTTCCAGCGGCCCCTGGCAGATGGTCCGGGCGACTTGGGCGCGCGGGCGGATTCGGCGCCACACGGCGTCCATGCGGGCCAGCAACTCCCGGAACCCGTACGGTTTCACCAGATAGTCGTCGGCTCCGGCCTGGAGTCCCAGTACACGGTCAAGTTCCGCCCCCCGGGCTGTGACTGCGATGATCGGGGTGTCGCAGGCCGACCGGATTCCCCGGCACACCTCCAGGCCGTCCAGGTCGGGCAGTTCCAGGTCGAGCAGCACGATGTCGGCCTCCTCGTGCACCTGCAACGCCGCCACGCCCGTCTCGACGCTGACGACCTCGTGCCCGTGCCGGCGCAACCCGCGCGTAAGCGTCTCTGCCTCGGCCCGGTTGCTCTCCACCACCAGTACTTTCCGGTTGATGAGCTGGCCGGCTAGGCCCCGGAGGAATTGGGGCTGGTCCCCCTCCGCTGGAACCAGCGTCTCTCTGCCGCAGGTACATTGCTTGTCGAGTTCGAGAAGATCAGACGAATACGCCATTTCTCCCTCAACCAGTCATTTCAACCTTGTGGAAGTTGCTCCGACCGTACCGATCAATGCAGGAGTGTGTCAATCAAGTCCACCAATGAGCATCCTGCGCCCAGCGCAGTGATTCGGGTGGAGTTCTAAACTCAAGCGATGCCCTGAACTGGTGTTCTATTGGCGCCCGGCAGGCTGGCATTGTGTCGGGATCAGGCATGCGTCCGAGAAGTGAAGGGGATTCGCATGTAATGTATCGGACAGGGCGGCTGGGCGCTTGCGATCGCGCGCAGACGTCAACCCGAGTGTTCCGGACAACAGGACGCGGTCAAGCGCCCAGGAACCGCTTCCCGGCGTCGGCGGTGGCGGCAGGCCGTATTGGTGAGGGACGCGCGGCCACGGCCGTACCCCTCGATCGGCGTGGGGCGGCGGGTGGCCGGGGGAGACGGTGAAAAACTCAGTTGGCAACGTACGCTGGCCGTCGTCTCAGGTCGTCGCGGTTCACGGCGTCGAGCAGGGCTGTGGCCAGGTCGGCGTATGTCAGCGTGCGGCCCTTCGGCAGCGGCCGCGAGACGTCGAGCCGATAGTTGCCGGTCGCCGGCTTCTCCAACAGCCGCGGCGGTCGCAACGAGGTCCAGTCCGTGTCGCTGGCCGCCAGTAGCGCCTCCATCCGCCGCATGTCCTGGTACGTCGCCCCGAAGAAGCGCTCAAGGACGGGGACGACCACGTGGCGGTCGAAGAACGACTGGTCCTGCCGTGGGCCCACCGGGGAGGCGGAGATCACCACTATCCGCCTGATCGCCTGCCTGCCCATCGCGTACAGCAGGTTGGCCGTCCCTTCCGAATAGGTGACCGTGGGTTCTCGCGATGTGCCGATGCCGAGCGCGGAGATGACGGCGTCCACCCCGTAAAGACCCTCGACCACCCGCTCGCGGTCAAGAGCATCCACACTGACACTGCTGAGTTTCCGGTCCGGCGGTGTGGACTGCCGCGGCCGTCGCGCGAGTGCGATGACGTCGTACCCACGCGCCAGCGCCTGTTCGACCACCAACCGGCCGGTGCGGCCGTTTGCTCCCACTACGGCGATTCTCATGGCACTCCGATCTGGCACTGAAGCAAATCAATGGTCACCACGCCTGGGCAAGCACTGCAGGGAAGCGGCGGGGCTCCGCCCGATGCAGGGGTGTCAGAAGCCGGGAAACGTCGTGCGCAGGTCGTCGAGGGTCGGTCCATCGCCGTCGAGCGAGACCCCCGGTGGCGTGTGCTCCGGTGCGAGACGTCCGGCGGTCAGGCGGAGGAATGCCTCTGCCGGGATTGCGAGGGTGGGCGCCGGGTCCGCCGGTGGTGGCACGATCTGCACGGTCTCGCCGAGGTCGAGACCGATGCGACGCTCCGGGTCGGTGGTCCGGACGTCGAGCACCGGCGGGACGCCGCCGATCCTGCCGGGCTGGCCGATCCAGCCGATGAGCATCCGCAGCGGCTCGAAGAGGAACTCCACCGCCTCCGGCGCGAGGGTCGCCGACGGGTCCGACGCCACCGCGATGTCCCAGCTGTGCAGGGTGAACTCGTTGAGCCGCAGGGACGCTGTGGTCAGCACATCGATCGGTGCCGGCAGGAAGCCCAGGTCGACCCGGAGGTGTTCCCGCTGGGAAGGGTCGAGCCCTTCGAAGCGGCTGACCAGGGCCTCGTTGGACCCGACGAACGCGCCCGCCTGCTCCTGTGGAGCCAGCGCGTTCCAGCGGTCCCAGACCGACTCCCGGAAGCCGGGGCCGGGCACGGCGGCGGCGCCCAGCGCCCCGTCGAGGGTGGCCAGCATGATCTCGGCGCCGCTGCCGAGATGGCTCAGCACGTCCGCGATCGTCCACTCACTCGCTGCCGACCTGCTGGTCAGGTCCTGCGGCGTCATCACCGTCACACGACGTGCGAGGTCCTGGTGTCCCGTACGCAGAGCGGCGATCGCTCGATCGGCCGGACCGGCGGTCACGGCTGGTACGGGTTGTTGGCCCGCGCGTCCAGCAGCGCCTCTGCCCACCAGCCGAGCTGGTTGAGGAGATCCTTCGCCGCCTCCTGCGCCGGCTCCGGGTTGCCCAGCGTGCCGTCCTCCTGGAACTGCTCCCAGTAGTTGGCGAAGCTGACGCAGTCACGCACAGTGACGGCGTGCATCTCGGCGAACACCAGGCGCAACTGCTCGACCGCCCGCAGGCCGCCGGACATCGACCCGTACGACACGAACCCGATCGGCTTGGCCCGCCACTGCGTGTAGTGCCAGTCGATCAGGGACTTGATCGATGCGGGGAAGCTGCGGTTGTACTCCGGCGTCACGAGGATGAACGCGTCGGCCTCGTCGAGCGCGGCGGTGAGTTGCGCCATCTCGGCCGGCCGGGCGTCCGTCGTCGCGATCGCGGGTGGCTCGGGCCCGAGCACCAGCGGCAGGTCGACCTCGGCCAGGTCGACCAGGTTCACCTTGAACCGTCCGTGCTGCCGCGCCTGCTCGACGGTCCAGTTCGCGACAACGGGGCCGAAGCGGCCCTCGCGCACGCTGCCGAGGATCACGGCTAGCTTCACCACCTTGCCTGACATGGACGTCCCCTCTGTGGATGTTGCCGGCGCTGTGCCTTCCCCGCGCATTCTGTGGATCCGCCCGACCCGCAACCAGGCCCGGCTGAGACTGGCACTGGCGGGGCGACCCTCGGCGTCACGAGAGCCGAGCCGGGCAGACCAGGGCGGCTGACCGGTGGCGATGCCCGCTGCCGAATCAAGGCTGGCACGGAGTTGACATCGACCCGACGAAAGTTCGCCAAGACTTGGAGATCGCGGCCTTGACCCTTCGAGGGCTCCCCGAAAAACTGAACACCACATTCTATCGGCGCTTGTGCGTACGTCAGCCGTTCCCGCAACGATTCCCAGAAGCTCGCAATGTGCGTCCCGTCACCGTGTCCGATAACCCGGAAGGCTGCTCGATGTGACCGTAACGACCGTAACCCCCACATCTGACGTCGACCTTTACTCCGACGAATCAGTTCTGGCACCGTACGACAATTACCGAATGCTGCGGGATATCGGCTCGGCGGTCTGGCTGAGCAGGTACCAGGTGTGGGCGATGGCCCGGTACGCCGAGGTCTACGCCGCCCTGCACGACTACGAGACCTTCTCGTCGGGCTCAGGGGTCGGGCTGAGCGAGGAACTCAACCAGGTGATGGCCGGCGGCACGATCGGGAGCGACCCGCCGGACCACGACCGGCTCCGCCGGGTCATCGGTCGGCAGCTCACCCCCAAGGCGCTGCGCCAGCACCAGGACCACGTGCAGCAACGGGCCGCGGCGCTGGTCGAGGAACTGGTCGAGCGTGGCTCCTTCGACGCGGTGCCGGAGTTCGCGCAGAGGTTCCCGGTGTCGATGATCCCGGATCTGCTCGGCTGGCCCGAGAACGAGACCGGCAACCTGCTTGCCTGGGCTTCAGCCGGGTTCAACGCCCTGGGCCCGATGAACGAGCGCACCATGGCCGGCTTCCCGGTCCTGAAGAACCTCTGGGAGTTCCTCGACGAGCTCGCCACGTCCCGGAACCTGCGTCCGGACAGCTGGGGCGCGAATCTGGTCGCGGCGGTGGACTCCGGCGAGGTCGAGGCGGGGAAGCTGTCCGTGCTGCTCGGCGACTTTCTGGTGCCGTCGCTGGACACCACGGTCAGCGCCCTGGCCAGCGCGCTGTGGCTCTTCGGGAACAACCCGGAGCAGTGGCGCAAGGTCCGCGCCGACCCGTCCCTGATCCCTGCCGCGTTCAACGAGGTGGTGCGGCTCGAAACCCCGGCCCGTGGTTTCTGCCGGCTGGTCGCCCGGGACCACGAACTGTCCGACGGGGTGACGATGACGGCCGGGTCCCGCCTGTTCCTGCTGTACGCCTCGGCGAACCGGGACGAGCGGGTCTTCACCGACCCGGACGCCTTCGACGTCACCCGGCCGAACGTGGCCAGCCACCTCGGCTTCGGGCATGGCATCCACGGGTGCGTCGGTCAGGGGCTGGCGCGGATGGAGGCACACGCGCTCATCCGTGAGCTCGTCGCCCGGGTCGAGCACATCGAGGTCGGGGAACCGACGTGGCGACGGCACAACACCATCCGAGGCCTGGCCGCGCTGCCCACGACGCTGCACACCTGACAGATCCCGAACTTCCACTTGGCGAGGGTGGTCCTGATGCGAATCATTGTTGACCGCGACCGGTGCGAGGGGCACGGCGTCTGCGAAACCGCCGCCCCGGACCTGTTCCAGATCGACGACGAGGGCGACCTGGTCTTCCACCTCGACGGTCACGACATTCCCGAGGCACAGTGGGACGCGGCCACGAACTCCGTCCTCACCTGCCCGGTCGCCGCGCTGAAGCTGGAGAACTGACGCCATGCCGCGAAGCGCAGGGCAATCGGTGTTCCGTTCCGCGTCCGCGCGTACCCTCGAGCTGATCACCCAGCTCAACCGGGAGGAACGCTGCAACTTCCTGATGGCGAGCAACTACGTCAACCCGTCCGCGGCGAAGCTCGGCTACCTGCTGGACGACCTGGTGCGGGTCGAGTCACGCGGGCCTCGGGTGACCTACCTGCTCAGCTCCGGCCTGGAGGCCCTGTCCGCGGCGATCAAGCTGGCCCGGCACACCGCGGTTAGGGACGGGCGGGACTCCGGCGGCTGGATTCTGCTGATCGACCCGCGGGGTCGGTACCAGGAATTCATGGACCCGCTCGGGGCGGGCGTGGACGATGCGCTGATCCCGCACGTGGTCAGCGCGTCGTCCGCCGAGGAGGCAGGCAGCCGGTACGCGGGCACGCCGTGGGCGGGCGTGATCGTGGTCCGTGAGGCGGACACCGACCTCGACGACGCCCGGCTGCGCGACCTGCTGCGCGACTGCCGGCAGGGCGGCGGACTGGTGATCCTGTCGTGTACCGACCTGGAGCTGACCGGGGCGGACATGTTCGCCAACCCGGTCGCCGCGGACGCGGTCGTGTTCGGCGAGACCCTGGCCGACCGGCAGGTGCCGTTCGGCGCGCTCACGATGGCGGACGAGGCGCAGAAGATCTGGCGCAACCACGTGGACTGCTTCGCGCACACGTCCACGTACGGCGGCAACGTCATCTGTGCCGAGCTGGTTCTGGACGTGCTGGACCGGGCCGGCGTGATCACCGACCGGCACCGGACGGTGATGACCGAGATCGAGGCCGACCCGGCGACCACGCTCGAGTACTGGGGCCGGCACATCAACCCGACCATCGCCGAGATGGCGAAGACGTTCAACCTCAACCTGGACGTCCGCCGCGCGGTGGGCGGGCGGCTCACCGTCGGCGAGGGCCGGGATGTCATCGACTGCGCCGG
This sequence comes from Micromonospora sp. KC606, assembly GCF_004348675.1. GTDB lineage: Bacteria > Actinomycetota > Actinomycetes > Mycobacteriales > Micromonosporaceae > Micromonospora. The sequence goes on from NZ_SMKN01000002.1 coordinate 82,440, forward strand.
CGGGTTCGGCAGTAACCTGCGCGGCCACAATCCGCCGGACCTCGTGCCGGAGGTCTTCCAGCGGCACGATCCGGAGCATGACTACTTCGTCGACCTGGAGCGGGAACTCGCTGGGCTGACCGGGCTGGCGCACGGCTTCCCCTCGGTGAGCGGGGCCATCGGCAACCACATGGCGGTGACGCTGGCGGCCCTGGCGCATCCACAGCGCCGGACCGTGGTGACGTTCAAGGGCAACTACGGCGGCAAGACGCTGTTCTCGTTGAACCTGAGCAAGTACGGGCCGCAGAAGACCGAGTCAGTCGAGGACGCGTTCCGGCCGTACTACGCCAAGCTGATCTACCTGGACCCGTTCGCGACGGACGCGGTCGAGCAGTTCCAGCGGGTGGTCCGCGACGACTCGGTCGCCCTGGTGTGGTTCGAGCTGATTCAGGGCGCGTCGTGTCGGCAACTGCCGGCCGAACTGCTCGCGACCATCGACCGGCTCCGGGATGAGCGTGGCTACCTGGTCGGCGTGGACGAGGTGCTCACCGGCGGCTGGCGCAGCGGCACCCACTACCTCTGCCACCAGGACGTGATGCGGCCGGCCGACATCGTCACCCTGGGCAAGACCATCAGCGACATGACCATGCCGGCTGCGGCGGTGATGGTGTCCGAGGATGTGTACCGGCGGGCCAACGAGACCGACCCGGAGCACGTCGCCCGGCTGCGGAACAGGTTCCACCACAACCTCGGCGCGCACATCTCGGTGCACGCCCTGCGGGCGATGGATCTGGATACCGTGGCCGGGCACCAGAAAGCGTACGCCGAGCTGCGTGCCTCGCTCGATGCCATCTGCCGCGACTCCAAGGTGCTGGGGCCGGTCGCCGGCCGGGCCGCGCACCTGCGGCTGACCATGGCCGGTCGGGGACTGTCGTTCGCCCAGGGGTCCGTCCCGCACACTCTGCTCACCCTGGCGCTGGCGGACTTGATCTTCCAGCGCAGCAACGTCTACGTGCCGCTGCTGGCCATCCGGCACCGCGTCGCGGCCGACCCGCTGGACCTGAGGGAGTTGGCCGCGCGTATCGAGACCGGCACCCGGGGCATCACCCCGTTGATGATCTACCGGCACGCGCTGGGCTGTCTGCTCGGCCAGAAGTCGGCGCTGCTCGGCCGTCTGCTCAAGGGCCGGGCGGCGACCCCGCAGGTGCGAACCGGGACCAACCCGAGCGCCTCGCTCAGCCGGTCCTGACCGTCGGCGTCCCCGGAGACAGACCTGACCGTCGGTGTTCCGCCTGAGAGCACCCACGCAACCCGAAGCGCGACACAAGGAGGGCGTACCTGTCATGCAGGTCGAGAACATGGACATTCCACCGGCCATGCAGGTGCTCAAGCTGGCCACCGCGAGCTGGATGGCGTCGGCGGTGAGCGCCGCCGCCGAGCTCGGGGTCGCCGACCACCTCGGCGCCGGGGCCCGAACGGTGAAGGAACTCGCCGGCGCGGTCGGCGCGCACGAGCAGACGCTGTACCGGTTGATGCGCGCGTGCGCGGACATCGGGCTGTTCCAGGAGCTACCCGGACGGGTCTTCGCCCTCACCGAGGTCGGCCACGCCCTGCGCAGCGACTCGCCGAACTCGCTGCGCAACTTCGCCCGCTGGGTAGCCCTGCCCGCCGACCGGCACACCTGGGATGGCCTGGCCAGGACCGTCCGGACGGGGAAGCCCGCGTTCGTGGATGTGCACGGCGCCGAGGTGTGGGAGCACTTCCGGGACAACCCGGAGGTGGCCGAGATCTTCGACAACGCGATGACCGAGCTTTCCCGGCAGGTGATCGCGCCGACCGTGGCCGCGTACGACTTCAGCGGCTTCCGCCGGATCGTCGACGTCGGTGGCGGTCACGGCACCCTGCTGGCGCAGGTCCTCAGCGCCGTACCGGAGGCCCGTGGGGTGCTGTTCGACCAGCCGGAGGTGATCGCCGGCGCGGGCGCGCCGCTGGACGCCGCCGGGGTCCGGGACCGCAGCGAACTCGTTGCCGGCGACTTCTTCAAGGCGGTACCCGCCGACGGTGACGCGTACGTCCTGTCGAACATCATCCATGACTGGGACGACGAGCCGTCCCGGCAGATCCTGGCGAACTGCCGCGACGCGATGACCGCGGACGGCCGGGTGCTGCTGATCGAGGCGGTGCTGCCGGACGACACCAGCCCGTCGCTGACGGTGAAGCTGATGGACCTGGACATGCTCGTGATCAGCGGCGGCCACCAGCGCAGCGGCGCCCAGTTCGACGCGCTGTTCCAGCAGGTCGGGCTGAAGCTGTCGCGGATCGTCGCGGGCGGGCTGTGCAGTGTCGTCGAAGCCACCCGGGTCTGAGCACCGAGAGAGGGGAGCCGACATGCCGTTCATCAAGGCAGGGGACGGGTACCTGGCCGTCTTCAACATGTTCACCTGCAACACCGCCGAGGAGCAGGCGCGGATCGTCGACGAGATGAAGGCGATCGTCGACAACGCGGCCTACCCCGGGTGGATCTCCTCCACCGTGCACGCCGCGGTGGACTCGCCCGGTACCGCGAACTACGTGCAGTGGCGCAGCCTGGCGGATCTGGAGGCGCGGTACGCCACCGCGAAGTACCAGCAGGGGGTCGTTCCGCTGTTCCAGCAGATCGCCACGTCGGTCGCGCTGCTCAAGACCGAGGCGGTCTTCGTCCAGCACCACCAGAACCTGGACCACATCGAGATCGGGCCGCACCGGAACGACCACACCGTGATCATCGTCATGGACTGCGAGCCGGAGAACCAGCAGGCCCTGGTCGACGCCCTCGGGCAGCGCGACGAGTGGCTGATGACCGTGCCCGGGTACCGCTCACACGCGATCTGCCGAGGCATCGAGGGAACGTTCATCATCCTGTACGCCCAGTGGGAGAGCAAGGAACACTACGACGCCTTCCACCACCTGCCGGAGTCCGACCGCCCCGACGAGGTGCGGAAGATCCGCGCCTTCACCGACACCATCGTCACCCGACGCCGGGCGAACACGTACCGGCCGGTGCACAGCCGGTCCGCGGCCCCGGTCGCCCAGGTCCGATAAGGAGAGCCGATGTCACGCGAAACCAACGAGACGACCCTGAGCAGGGCGATCGCGGCGATCAACGCCGGTGACGTCGAGACCGGGGTGAACGCGTTGTTCGCCGAGGGGGCTGTGGACCACGACCCGGCCCCGGGCCAGGGCCCGGGGCGCGCCGGCTTCCTGGCCTTCTTCCGTGGCCTCACCACCGCATTCCCCGACCTGCGCCTGGAACAGCGGCACGTGACCGCGGACGAAGATCACGTGTCGATGGCCTTCACCGTGTCGGGTACCCACCTCGGCGACTTCAACGGTGTGCCACCGTCCGGCCGGGCCTTCAAGGTGAGTGGCGTGGAGATCTTCCGGTTCGTGAACGGCCAGGTCGTCGAACGGTGGGGCCTCACCGACGACATGGGCATCCTGGGCCAGCTCGGTCTCGTCTCCCTGCCGCACTAGTGGGCGCCGCGGGTCTCGTCGTCGTCGGGGCGTCCCTCGCCGGCCTGCGCGCGGTGGAGGCGGCCCGACTGACCGGCTACACGGGCGCCGTGACGCTGATCGGCGCGGAAACGCACCTGCCGTACGACCGGCCACCGCTGTCCAAGGAGTTCCTCGACGGGCCCGGCGAACCCGAGCCACCGTACTTCCGCACCGCGGACTCGCTCCGCACCGACCTCGGGGTGGATCTGCGGCTCGGCGCCCCGGCCACAGAATTGGACCTGGACGACCGCACGGTCACGGTGGACGGCTCACCCATCCGGTACGGCGCCCTGGTGCTGGCCACCGGCGCCGGAGCCCGCCCCCTGCCCGGTACTGCCGGCATGGCCGGGGTGCACACCCTGCGCGGGCTCGACGACGTCCGGGAGATCCGGGCCGCGCTCGTGCCCGGCGCCCGGGTGGTGATCGTCGGCGCCGGGTTCATCGGGGCGGAGATCGCCTGTGCGGCCCGGCGCCGGGGGATCGAGGCCACGGTCGTGGAGGCCGGGCCGGCGCCGCTGCTGCGGGCTGTCGGCGCGGAGTTCGGTCCGGTGCTCGGCCGGGTGCTCCGGCGTTGCGGTGTGGACCTGCGGTGCGGGAGCGGCGTCGTGGGGATCGAGGGCCCGGGCCGGGTCCGGGCGGTGCGGCTGTCCGACGGCACCGAACTGCCCGCCGACCTGGTGGTGGTCGGTATCGGCGCGACGCCGGCGACCGACTGGCTCACCAGCTCCGGCCTGAAACTGGACGACGGCGTGGTCTGCGACGAGACGCTGTCGGCCGGCGTCGCCGGGGTGTACGCGGCCGGGGATGTGGCGCGCTGGTTCAACCCGGTGTTCGGGCAGGTCATGCGGCTGGAAAACTGGACCACCGCGGCGGAGCAGGCCGCGGTGGCGGCCCGCAACGCGGTCGACCCGGACCGCACCCGGCCGTGCGCCACCGTGCCGTACTTCTGGTCTGACTGGAACCGGGACCGGGTGCAGTTCGTCGGGTTGCCGGAGGCGGAGGAAACCATGATCGTCGCCGGCGACGTCGACGCCGACAGCTTCCTCGCCCTGTACCGCCGCGGCGACCGGGTCATCGGTGCCCTGGGGCTGAACCAGCGGCGCACGGTGATCCAGCTGCGGGCGGCCATCGCCCGGGGCGCGGGCTGGCGGGAGACCGTCGTGGCGTTGCGCGGGCGGACGAGCTGAGCGACCCGGGCGGATCGGCCCCGGCGGCGGATCCGCTGATGAAACCGGCTAGGACCGACGGTCGGTCTGGAGTTTGTCCAGGCCGACCCGGGTTTCGCCGTCGCTCGGCAGAAGGATCACCAGACGCAGCTCCGGATCGGACAGTTGCAGCGTCTCGAAGGTGAGCCGCAGGGTGCCGACCTCGGGATGGGACAATTCCCGCACCCCGGCGCGGCGGCCGCCGAGCGGGCGCCGCTGCCACCGCTCGGCGAACGGTGGCCCGGCCGTCCGCGCCAACTCCTGGGCGAACGCGTCCACCGCCGGATCGCCCCAGCGCAGCTCGTACAGGTCAGCGACGTGCTCGTCCGCGACCGTGTCCCAGTCCGGGTACGCCGCGCGGGCCCGGTCGTCGACGAAGGTGAACCACAACACGTTCGGCGGATCACGGTCGAGCATGCCGAGGGAACGGACCAGGTGCTCGTACGCCTCGGTCCACGCCAGCAGGTCACCGAGGTGGTTGACCACGAAACTCGGCGCCGGCTCCAGTTGACGCAGCACGGCCAGCACCGCCGGACGGACCGTCCGCACGGCCTGCCGGGTACGGGGACCGAGCTCGATGCCGGAGGTGACCGCGGCGAGGAGATGCAGGTGTTCCGCGTCCTCGTCGCTGAGCCGTAACGCCCTCGCCAGCGCGCTCAGCACCTTGGCCGACGGGCGGGTATCCCGACCCTGCTCCAGTCGTGCCAGATATTCGACGCTGACCCCGGCGAGGGTGGCCAGTTCGGCGCGCCTCAGACCGGGAGTACGCCGGCCGGAGTTGACCGGGAGCCCGACCTGGGCTGGCGTTACGGATTCCCTTCGGCTGCGCAGGAAGGCTCCCAGTTCTCCTGTCAGCACGCCGCCAAGTATGCCAGCGGAGGGTGGCACCACGGGGAATACGCTCACCCCGGCCTCCCACTGGGCGTCGCGCGGCCGGACGATGAGGGTTCTTCCCTGCCCTCACGCGCGAAGGAAACCATGAGCACGACCGATATGATCACGCCGGAGCGGGCCGGGCGCCGGGAATGGCTCGGCCTGGGGATCCTCGCACTGCCTGCCCTGCTGGTTTCGATGGACCTCACCGTACTGCATCTGGCCGCCCCGGCGATCAGCGCGGACCTGCGGCCCAGCGCCGCGCAACTGTTGTGGATCGTCGACATCTACGGCTTCCTCATCGCCGGCTTCCTCATCACCATGGGCACCCTCGGTGACCGGATCGGCCGCCGGCTGCTCCTGCTGATCGGCGCGGGCGCCTTCGGGGTGGCATCGGTGGTCGCGGCCTTCTCGGTCAACGCCGAGATGCTGATCGCCGCCCGAGCGCTGCTCGGGATCGCGGGCGCGACCCTGGCGCCGTCCACGGTCGCGCTGATCCGCAACATGTTCCACGATCCGGCGCAGCGCACCACCGCCATCTCCATCTGGTTCATGAGCTTCATGGCTGGCTCCGCCGTCGGGCCGCTGATCGGCGGCGCCCTGCTGGAGGTGGCCTGGTGGGGGTCGACCTTCCTGATCGGCGTACCGGTGATGGCGCTGCTGCTCGTGCTCGGTCCGGTCCTGTTGCCGGAGTACCGCGCCCCGCAGCCGGGTCGGATGGACCTGTCCGGCGCGCTGACCGCCCTGGTCGCGATCCTGAGCGTGATGTACGGGCTCAAGCGGGTGGCCGAGCACGGGTTGACGGTCACGCCGCTGGTGATGGTCGTGGTCGGGCTCGTCCTCGGAGTGGTGTTCCTACGGCGGCAGCGGACCGTCGCGGCCCCGCTGCTCGACCTCAGCCTGTTCCGGCTGCGCACCGCGAGCGTGTCCGTCCTCGCCCTGACCATCGGCGCGGTCGCTGTGGGCGGCGTGGGCTACCTCAGCGCGCAGTACCTCCAACTGGTCGCGGACAAGTCGCCCATCATGGCCGGGCTGTGGATGGTGCCGCCGCTGCTGACCGGCATCGTGACCACGATCGTCACCCCGGTGGTCGGCCGCCGGATCGGGCCGGGCAGCAAGACCGCGCTGGGTCTGGCGGTGGCGACGATCGGGCTGCTCGTGGTGAGCCGGGCGAACGACGACTCCGGGGTGGGGTACGTGGTGGCGGGGTTGGTGCTGCTGTTCGGCGGGATCATGCCGGTGCTGGCGCTGGGTGTGGACATCGTGGTCGCCGCGGCGCCGCCGGAGCGTACCGGCGCCGCGTCCGCGATCACCGAGACCGCCCAGGAGCTCGGCATCGCACTGGGAATCGCGGTTCTGGGCAGCATCACCACCGCCATCTACCGGCAGCAGATGCGGGAGGCGGTGCTGCCGGAGGGGATGCCCGCGGAGGCTGCGGAGGCGGCGCGGTCCACCCTCGGCGCCGCCAACGGCCTGGCCGACCAGCTCGGCCCAGGGCTGCTGGACAGCGCCGGGCGGGCGTTCACCGACGGGCTGCAGGTGGCTGCGGTGGCCAGCGCCGTGATGCTGGCGGTCACCGCGATCGTCGCCGCGGTCGCGCTGCGCCGGGTCCGGGTGGCGAGCGGAGCGTCGCACTAGGCGGAAGCCCGCCGGTCCGAACACCAGGGCGGCGCGCCGGTTCGAAGCCGGCGTGCCGCCCTCGCCAGTTACTGGGTGTGGGCTCGGCCCGGGCGGCTGGCCTGGTCCAACCGGGTCAGCTCCTCGGCGTCGAGGGTGAGTTCGGCGGCGGCGACGTTCTCCTCCAGGTGGACGACCCGGGTCGTGCCCGGGATCGGCGCCACCGACACCCCCCACACCTCGGCCTGCTGGTGGACCCACGCGAGCGCGACCTGCCCGGGCCGGACGCCGTGCCGCCCGGCGATGTCGCGTACGACCCCGCCGAGGGTGGGGGAGACCCCGGCGATGTGCGGCGGGCGCGGGACCGGCTCCAGGCTGAGCCCGCCGGCACCCTGCGGGCAGTACGGCACCACGCCGACACCGAGTTCGCGGCAGACCGGTACCGCCGCCTCGATCGCCCGGCCGACCAGCGACCACTCCGACTGCAGCGCGGCGATCGGGTGGACCGCGTGCGCGGCACGCAGGTCTTCACCGGTGACGTTGGACAGGCCGAGATGCCGGACCTTGCCAGCCTTGACCAGCTCCGCCATCGCGCCGACGGTCTCCTCGATCGGCACGGTGGGGTCCCGGTCGTGCAGGTAGTACAGGTCGATGACGTCGGTGCCGAGCCGGGTGAGACTGGCCTCGCACGCCGATCGCACGTATGCGGCGTCGCCGCGCGTACCCAACTCGCCGTGTGGGGTCGGGACCACGCCGAACTTGGTGCACAGGATCGCCTCGTCGCGGCGCTGCCGCAGGGCCCGCCCGACCAGCACCTCGTTGCGTCCGCCGCCGTACAGGTCGGCGGTGTCGAGCAGGGTCGCACCCAGGTCCAGCGCCCGGTGGACGACCGCCGTGGCGGCCCGATCGCCGTCCGGGGCGCGGGATCCGCCGAGGCGCATGCAGCCCAGGCCCTGGACCGGAACGGTCAGACCGGTGGATCCCAGCGGGGTGGTACGCATCCCGTCCCTCAAGGTCGGCGGCGACAGACGGACCGTATCGTACCGGAGCCACCACGGACTGTGCCCGGTTCGTGGGCGGTCTGGCCGGCCACGCCCCGGGTGGGTCACCGCGTGGCCTGGTCGGTCCTGGGTGCGCCGCCGGTCCTCGGTGGTTCGCCGGTCTTCCAGATCAGCCGGAACGACAGCGCTCGCAGCCGCCACCCCCGCATGGTCAGCGCCGCCTCGCCGTGGGCGAGCGTGCCGGTGACGAACAGCGCCTGGGACGGCAGCACCTGGGTGGAGGTCAGGTTCGCGCGTAGGACGGCCCGATCGCCGTCCAGGTCGACCACTGCCGGGGAGTTCAGGTGCTGGGTGCGGTCGAACTTCGCCAGCGCGGTGCGGTGGAACGCGGCGAGCCGGTCGATGCCCTCGTGCCGTCCGACGGGGAACTCGACCACGGCGTCGGCGGTGAACAGCGACTCCGCCCAGGCGTCGTCGAGCTGCCCGGTGTCGAGCGTGATCAGGTAGCGGTCGAGCAGGGCGGCCACCTCGATCCGGTGGACCGTCGCCGTGAGCTGCTCGCGGGTCAGGGATGTGGCGTCGACTGTGGACATGCGAGGGCTCCCTGGTGTTCGGTGGTCGATTCCACCCCGGAGGTTCGCCGACGCGGCCCGGCCGTTCAAGCCTCCGCCAGTACATATGTATCTTCCGGCGACACTCTTGACGCTCGTCTGACATTCACGCGGAGAATCTGGACGTTCGTGCGGCAGAAATGACACTCGCGTGGGGGAGCGCTAACGCGGCTGCAAGAAGCTGACCCAATCCTGCCCTGCCGTGTATTGAACGGTGTGATCGGGTCGAGAAGCATGGGCCGCGGCCGCAGCAGACAGTTTCCTCTGTCCGACGCCGCTGGAGCCGGGTGGAGAACCAGGAGGCTGAATCGTGCGCAAGGTACTCATCGCCAACCGTGGCGAAATCGCCGTCCGCATCGCCCGGGCCTGCTCCGACTCGGGCCTGGCCAGCGTCGCGGTGTACGCCGAGCCGGACCGCGACGCGCCGCACGTTCGCGCTGCCGACGAGGCGTACGCGCTCGGCGGGGACACCCCTGCCACCAGTTACCTGGCCATCGCCAAACTGCTCGACGCGGCGGCCCGGTCGGGCGCGGACGCGGTGCACCCGGGGTACGGCTTCCTGTCCGAGAACGCGGACTTCGCCCAGGCCGTGCTGGACGCCGGTCTGGTCTGGGTCGGGCCGCCGCCGCACGCCATCCGCGCGCTCGGGGACAAGGTGACCGCCCGGCAGATCGCCCAACGGGTCGGCGCGCCGCTGGTCGCGGGTACCACGAATCCGATCTCCGGGCCGGACGAGGCGGTCGCGTTCGCCCGCGAGCACGGCCTGCCGATCGCGATCAAGGCCGCCTTCGGCGGTGGCGGTCGAGGGTTGAAGGTGGCCCACTCCCTTGAGGAGATCCCGGAGCTGTTCGCCTCCGCGGTACGCGAGGCAGTCGCCGCGTTCGGGCGCGGGGAGTGCTTCGTCGAGCGGTACCTGGACCGGCCCCGACACGTGGAGACCCAGTGCCTCGCCGACCGGTACGGCCACCTGGTCGTGGTGTCCACCCGGGACTGCTCGCTGCAACGCCGGCACCAGAAGCTGGTCGAGGAGGCCCCGGCGCCGTTCCTGACCCCGCAGCAGAACGAGCGGTTGTACGCCGCCTCCAAGGCGATTCTCGCCGAGGCGGGTTACGTCGGCGCCGGTACCTGCGAGTTCCTGGTGGCGACCGACGGCACGATCTCGTTCCTGGAGGTCAACACCCGGTTGCAGGTGGAGCACCCGGTCTCCGAGGAGGTGACCGGCATCGACCTGGTCCGGGAGCAGTTCCGGATCGCGGCCGGCGAGGCGCTGGGGTACGACGACCCGCCGGTGCGCGGCCACTCGTTCGAGTTCCGGATCAACGCCGAGGACCCTGGCCGCAACTTCCTGCCCGCTCCCGGCACGGTCGGCGACATCACCACGCCGTCGCGTCCGGGCGTGCGCCTGGACTCCGGGGTGGAGCGCGGCTCGGTGATCGGCCCGGCCTGGGACTCGATGCTGGCCAAGTTGATCGTCACCGGGGTGGACCGGGAGCACGCGCTGCGCCGGGCCGGGCGGGCGTTGGCCGAGCTGACCGTCGGCGGCCTCGCGACCACGCTGCCGTTCCACCGGGCGGTGGTCACCGACCCCGCCTTCGTGGCCGAGCCGTTCGCGGTGCACACCCGCTGGATCGAGTCCGAGTTCGCCCACAAGATCCCCCCGTTCGACGGCGATCCGGACTGTCCGCGTGACGGCCGGCCCCGGGAGACCGTGGTGGTCGAGGTGGGCGGCAAGCGGATCGAGGTGTCACTGCCCCCGGATCTGGGGGTCCTGTCCGGCCGTCCGGCGGTGAGCGCGACCCGGACGCCGCGCCCCACGAACCGCAGGGCCGCGGTGGCGGTGTCCGGCGACGCGGTGACCGCACCGATGCAGGGCACCATCGTCAAGATCGCCGTCCAGGACGGTCAGACCGTGGCCGAGGGCGACCTGCTGGTCGTCCTGGAGGCAATGAAGATGGAACAAACGATCAACGCGCACAAGGCCGGCGCGATCGTCGGGCTGACCGCCGAAATTGGTCACGTGGTGACCAGCGGAACCGCTATCTGCGAGATCAAAGCCCTGTCGTAACTCCGACCGGAGAAGGGACAAGCAATGCACAGCACGTTGATCGTGGCCCGGATGGAACCCGGTTCCAGAAGCGACGTCGCCGAACTCTTCGCCAGATTCGACGAGACTGAGATGCCCCATCTCATGGGCACCCGGCGGCGCCAGTTGTTTGCGTACCGGGGGCTGTACTTCCACCTCCAGGACTTCGATTCGGACAACGGTGGGGAGCTGATCGAGAGGGCGAAGACCGACCCGCGGTTCGTCGCCATCAGCGAGGACCTGAAGCCGTACATCGAGGCGTACGACCCGAAGACCTGGCGGTCCCCGGCGGACGCGATGGCGTCCAGGTTCTACAACTGGGAAGCGTCGGAATGACCGGGCGCAGGGTTGTCATCACCGGGGTCGAGGTGCTCGCCCCGGGCGGCACCGGAACCAAGGCCTTCTGCCAGCTGCTCACCGACGGGCGCACCGCCACCCGCGGAATCACGTTCTTCGACCCCACCCCGTTCCGGTCCCGAGTGGCGGCGGAAATCGACTTCGTGCCCGAGGAACACGGGTTGAGCCCGCAGGAGACCCGGCGGATGGACCGGGCGGCGCAGTTCGCCGTGGTGGCCGCACGGGGCGCGGTCGCGGACAGCGGAATTGATCTCGACGAGTTCGATCCGTACCGGGTCGGGGTGAGCATCGGCAGCGCGGTGGGCGCCACCATGGGCCTGGACGAGGAGTACCGGGTGGTCAGCGACGGCGGCCGGCTGCACCTGGTCGACCACGAGTACGCCGTACCGCATCTCTACAACTACCTGGTGCCGAGCTCGTTCGCGGCTGAGGTGGCGTGGACGGTCGGCGCCCAGGGGCCGACCGGCGTGATCTCGACCGGCTGCACCTCGGGCATCGATTCGGTCGGCTACGCGGCCGAGCTGATCCGGGAGGGCTCGGTCGACGTCATGGTCGCCGGCTCCTCGGACGCGCCGATCTCCCCGATCACCATGGCGTGCTTCGACGCGATCAAGGCGACCACGCCCCGGCACGACGACCCCCCGTCAGCGTCCCGGCCGTTCGACGGCACCCGTAACGGGTTCGTGCTCGGTGAGGGGGCGGCGGTGTTCGTCCTCGAGGAACTGGACCGGGCGGTACGCCGCGACGCGCACATCTACGCGGAGATCGCCGGTTACGCCACCCGCAGCAACGCGTACCACATGACCGGGCTGCGGCCGGACGGCGTGGAGATGGCCGAGGCGATCCGGGTGGCGCTGGACGAGGCCCGGATGAACGTCGACGAGATCGACTACATCAACGCGCACGGCTCCGGGACCAAGCAGAACGACCGGCACGAGACCGCCGCCTTCAAGCGCAGCCTCGGCGACCACGCCTACCGGACCCCGGTCAGTTCGATCAAGTCGATGGTCGGCCACTCGCTCGGCGCGATCGGATCGATCGAGATCGCCGCGTCGATCCTGGCGATGAAACACAACGTCGTCCCGCCCACCGCCAACCTGCACACGCCGGACCCGGAATGCGATCTCGACTATGTGCCACTGCATGCCCGCGACCACGTCACCGACGCGGTGCTGACCGTCGGCAGCGGATTCGGGGGCTTCCAAAGCGCCATGGTGCTCGCCCGTCCGGACAGGAGAATGGCATGACCGCCCCCGTCGTGGTGACCGGGCTGGGCATCGCCGCCCCCAACGGCCTCGGCACCCGCGCCTACTGGGCCGCGACACGCGCCGGCAAGAGCGGGATCGGCCGGGTCACCCGGTTCACCCCGGACCGTTACCCGGCCCGGCTCGCCGGAGAGATCCCCGGATTCGTGCCCGAGGAGCACCTACCCAGCCGTCTGCTGCCACAGACCGACCGGATGACCCAGCTCGCACTCGTCGCTGCTGACTGGGCGCTGGGCGACGCGGGCATCCGGCCACAGGACATCCCGGCGTTCGACATGGGCGTGATCACAGCCAGCTTCTCCGGCGGCTTCGAGTTCGGCCAGGGCGAACTGGCGAACCTGTGGAGCAAGGGCAGCCAGTACGTCAGCGCGTACCAGTCCTTCGCCTGGTTCTACGCCGTCAACAGTGGCCAGATCTCCATCCGTAACGGGATGAAGGGCCCGAGCGGGGTGGTGGTCGCGGACCAGGCCGGCGGGCTGGACGCGGTGGCCCAGGCCCGGCGGCAGATCCGCAAGGGGACAGCCCTCGTCGTCTCCGGGGCGATCGACGCCACGATCTGCCCGTGGGGCTGGGTGGCCCTGCAGACCAGCAACCGGCTGAGCGACAGCGGGGAACCGTCGCTCGCGTACCGGCCCTTCGACGAGGGCGCCCGGGGACACGTACCCGGCGAGGGTGGCGCGATCCTGGTCCTGGAGTCGGTTGAGGCGGCGAGGGCCCGGCGCGCCCGGGTGTACGGCGAGATCGCCGGCTACGGCGCCACGTTCGATCCGCGTCCCGGCTCGGGGCGGGAACCCGCGCTGCGGGCCGCGATCGAAGTCGCGCTGGCCGACGCGGGGGTGGCTCCGGCCGAGGTGGACGTGGTCTTCGCGGACGCCGCAGCCGAGCCGCACCTGGACCGGGTGGAGGCGGAGGCGCTCACCGCGGTCTTCGGCCCGCGCGGGGTCCCGGTCACCGCGCCGAAGACGATGACCGGCCGGCTGTACTCCGGCGCCGCCCCGCTGGACCTGGCGGCGGCGTTCCTCGCCATGGAGGAGGGGCTGATTCCGCCGACGGTCAACGTCGACCTGGCCGCGGAGTACGAACTCGACCTGGTCGTGGCCGCGCCCCGGCCGGCCGAGCTGCGCACGGCGCTGGTCGTGGCCCGCGGCCACGGCGGGTTCAACTCCGCGATGCTGGTGCGTTCCGACCAGGGCGCCGGCGCCCGGCCCGACCACGAGTGACCGATCAGAGGGAAGGAGACACGCAGATGGCCGAACAGTTCACCCTCACCGACCTCATGCAGATCCTGCGGGAGGCCGCTGGCGCGGACGAGGGGGTCGACCTGGAAGCCGACATCCTCGACACCAGCTTCGAGGACCTCGGCTACGACTCGCTCGCGCTGCTGGAGGCGGGCAGCCGGATCGAACGCGAGTACGCCGTGACCCTGGGCGACTCGACCATGACCGACGTCCCCACGCCACGTGCCCTGCTCGACGTGGTCAACGCCAACCTAACCCCGGCCTGACGGAAGGAACGGATGATGACGGCACAGGAGCAGCGGGTCGCCCTGGTCACCGGCGCGACCAGCGGGATCGGGCTCGCGGTCGCCCGCCTGCTGGCCAGCCAGAACCACCAGGTGTTCATCGGTGCGCGTACCCCGGAGTCGGTGACCTCGACGGTCAAGCAGCTCCGCGAGGAAGGTCTGGACGTCGACGGCGCCCCGGTGGACGTACGGTCGACCGACGACGTCCGGGCGTTCGTCGCCGCCGCCGTCGCGCGGTTCGGCCCGATCGACGTCCTGGTCAACAATGCCGGCCGCAGCGGCGGCGGCGTGACCGCCGACATCGACGACGAGCTGTGGTCCGACGTGATCGAGACGAACCTCAACAGCGTCTTCCGGGTCACCCGCGAGGTACTCAACGCCGGCGGGATGCGGAACAAGAACCGGGGCCGCATCATCAACATCGCCTCCACGGCGGGCAAGCAGGGCGTGGTCCTCGGTGCCCCGTACTCCGCCTCCAAGCACGGCGTGGTCGGCTTCACGAAGGCCCTCGGCAACGAACTCGCCCCGACCGGCATCACGGTCAACGCGGTCTGCCCCGGGTATGTGGAGACGCCGATGGCGCAGCGGGTCCGCCAGGGGTACGCGGCCGCGTACGGCACCACCGAGGAAGCCATCCTCACCAAGTTCCAGGCGAAGATCCCGCTCGGCCGGTACTCCACCCCGCAGGAGGTCGCCGGCCTGGTCGGCTACCTGACCTCCGACACGGCCGCGTCCATCACCTCGCAGGCGCTGAACGTCTGCGGCGGTCTCGGCAACTTCTGATCCGGTACGAGTGTGAGGAGCCTGACATGTCGCAGTCGGCCCAGCGCGAGGTCGAGCACGACATCACCATCTGCGCGCCCGCGATGGAGGTGTACCGGCTGATCGCCGAGGTGGAGAACTGGCCCCAGGTGTTTCCGCCGACCATCTTCGTCGACCACGCCGAGCGTGGGGACCGCAGCGAGCGGATCCGGATCTGGGCCACCGCCAAGGGCGAGGCCAAGAACTGGACCTCCCGCCGCGAACTGGACCCGGACGCCCTGCGGATCACGTTCCGCCAGGAGGTCTCCACCCACCCGGTCGCGGCCATGGGCGGCGCCTGGTGGTTCGAGCCGGTGTCCGACACCGAGACCAAGGTGCGACTGTTCCACGACTACCGGGCGGTCGACGACGACCCGGAGCACCTGGCCTGGATCGACGAGGCGGTCGACCGCAACTCTCGGTCCGAACTGGAGTCGCTCAAGCGGATCGTCGAAACCGCCGCCACGACCGCGGAGCTGACCTTTTCCTTCACCGACACGGTGCAGATCAACGGCTCCGCGAAGGACGTGTACGACTTCATCAACGAGGCGCACCTGTGGGCCGAGCGACTGCCGCACGTCGCGGCGGTGACGCTCGCCGAGGACGCTCCGGGCCTGCAGACCCTGGAGATGGACACCCGGAGCAGCGACGGTTCGACCCACCGCACCAAGTCGTACCGGGTGACGTTCCCGCACCAGCGGATCGTCTACAAGCAGGTGACCCTGCCGGCGCTGATGACCGTGCACACCGGCATCTGGACCTTCACCGAGAACGAGCAGGGGGTGGCCGCGTCCTCGCAGCACACCGTGGTGCTGAACCCGGACAACATCACCCGCATCCTCGGGCCGGACGCCGGGGTGCCCGAGGCCCGCGAGTACGTGCGCAACGCGCTCAGCACCAACAGCCGGGCCACCCTGGGGTACGCCCGGGCCTACGCCGAGCGGAACCGCTGAGGCCGACGGTGGACACCCAGATCGTCGTCGTCGGGGCCGGTCCCGTCGGGCTGATGCTCGCCGGTGAGCTGCGCCTCGGCGGCGCCGAGGTGATCGTGCTGGAACGCCGGGACCGGCCGGCCACCGAGTCGCGGGCCTCCACCCTGCATGCCCGCACCATGGAGATCCTGGCCAGCCGGGGTCTGCGCTCGGCGTTCGGCACGCTGCCGCACGAGCCGCGCGGGCACTTCGGCGGTATCCCGATGGACCTCACCCTGCCCAGCCGGTTCCCGGGCCAGTGGAAGGTGCCGCAGACCCGGACCGAGGAACTGCTGGGGCAGTGGGCCGCCGGCCTGGGTGCGGAGGTGCGCCGGGGTTGGGAGGTACGGTCGGTCACGGACGACGGCGGGCAGGTCACGGTCGAGGCGGAGACCCCGGCCGGGGTACGCACGCTGCGGGCCGCGTACCTGGTCGCCTGCGACGGCCAGGACAGCACGGTACGGCGGCTGATCGGCGCCGAGTTCCCGGGCCGGTCCGCGACCCGGGAGATGCTGCGCGCGGACGTACGCCGCGTGGACATCCCGAACCGCCGGTTCGAACGGCTGGACCGGGGCATGGTCGTGGCCGCGCGTAATCCCGAGGGCATCACCCGGGTGATGGTCCACGAGTACGGCCGGGACGTCCCCGTCCGGTCGGCGGCGCCGGAATTCTCCGAGATCACGGACGTGTGGAAGCGGGTCACCGGGGAGGACATCAGCACCGGCGAGCCGGTATGGGTCAACGCCTTCGACGACACGAACCGGCAGCTCTCCAGGTACCGCCACGGCCGGGTGCTGTTCGCGGGCGACGCCGCCCACGTGCAGCTGCCGATCGGCGGGCAGGCCCTGAACCTTGGTCTGCAGGACGCGGTGAACCTCGGGTGGAAGCTCGCCGCCCAGGTACGGCAGACCGCGCCGGAGGGCCTGCTGGACACGTACCACGACGAGCGGCACGAGGTCGGCCGGCGGGTCCTGGCCAACATCCGCGCTCAGGCGAAACTGCTGCTGGACGACGCCTCGGTCGAGCCGCTCCGGAGCCTGCTCGCCGAGCTGGTGGCGGCCGAGCACAACCGTGCCCTGCTGGCCGGGATGATCAGCGGCCTGGACGTGCGCTACCCGGCCGGGCCGGACGACCACCCCGCGGTGGGTACCCGGGTGACCGACCTGGACCAGCGTGACGGCCGTGGCCTGCTGCTGGCCGTACCCGGTAGCCCTTTCGTCCGGCTCGCCCAACCGTGGGCGGACCGGGTCGGCACGGTGCCGCTGCCGCCGCTGTTCGCAGACGCCGCCGCCGTGCTGGTGCGTCCGGACGGCCACATCGCCTGGGCCGGCTACGCCGCGGGGGCCGCCCGTACCGCGCTGTCTCGTTGGTTCGGCCCGCCCGCGACGCGGGCGGGCGACGTCACATCTGAAGGAGGGAATTCCAGTGAACACTGACGTCATCGTCGTCGGCGCCGGACCCACCGGCCTGATGCTCGCCGGTGAGCTGCGCCTCGGCGGCGTCCAGGTCATCGTGGTGGACAAGCTGGCAGCGCCGACCGGGCAGTCCCGTGGCCTGGGCTTCACCGCCCGCACGATGGAGACCTTCGACCAGCGGGGCATCCTGCCCCTGTTCGGTCCGCTGGAGACGAGCCCACTGGGCCACTTCGGCGGCGTGCAGTTCGACTACAGCGTGCTGGAGGACGGCCACTTCGGTGCCCGGGGCATCCCGCAGTCGCAGACCGAGGCGGTGCTGGAGCAGTGGGCGACCGGCAAGGGCGTGGACATCCGCCGGAGCTGGGAACTGGTGAACCTGGTCGACGACGGGGACGGCGTACGAGCCATCCTGCGTACCCCGGACGGGGAGCAGGAGCTGCGGGCGGCGTACCTGGTCGGCTGTGACGGCGGGCAGAGCGTGGTACGAAAGCTGGCCGGGTTCGAGTTCCCGGGCACCTCGGCGACCCGGGGCATGTTCCTGGCCGACGTGGTCGGCTGCGGGCTCAAGCCCCGGTTTCTCGGCGAGAAGTTGCCGAACGGCATGGTCATGGCGGCGCCGCTGGGCCCGGGGGTGGACCGGATCATCGTGTGCGAGCACGGCACCCCGGCCGCGGATCGGACCGAGGAGACGACGTTCGCCGAGGTCGCGGACGCGTGGCAGCGGATCACGGGGGAGTCGATCCACCATGGTTCGGCCGACTGGGTGAGCTCGTTCACGGACGCCACGCGGCAGGCGAGCGAGTACCGGCGTGGCCGGGTCCTGCTCGCCGGGGACGCGGCGCATGTCCACCTGCCCGCCGGTGGGCAGGGGCTCAGCACCGGCGTGCTGGACGCGGTCAACCTGGGCTGGAAGCTGGCCGCGACGGTGCGGGGCTGGGCGCCGGAGGGTCTGCTGGACACGTACCACGGTGAACGGCACCCGGCCGGCGCCCGGCTGCTGATGAACACCCGCGCCCAGGGCATGATCTTCCTCGGTGGTGAGGAGGCGGACCCGCTGCGCGAGCTGTTCACGGAGCTGATCGCGAACGACGACAACAAGCGCCACCTCGCCGGCATCGTCAGCGGCCTGGACATCCGGTACGACGTGGGCGAGGGCGACCACCCGCTGCTCGGCTGTCGGATCCCACCCCGCCGGCTGGCCACCTCGGGCGGCGGGACCAGCACCCCGGAGCTCCTGCACGACGGCGGGGGCGTGCTGCTCGACCTGACCGACGACCCGGGCATCCGGGCGGTCGCGGCAGGCTGGTCGGACCGGGTGACGACCACGACCGCCCAGGAGACCGGGACGTCCTCGCTCGGCGGCAGCGTGCTGCTGGTCCGCCCGGACGGGTACGTCGCCTGGGCCGGGGACGACTCGAAGGAACTCGACATGGCGCTGCGCCGTTGGTTCGGCAATCCCACGGACATCGAGTCGTGAGGCCGCGATGACCACGGCCGTCGCCACCGCGGCCCAGGTCCGGCCGATCACCCTCGACGCCGCCGGGATCACCCTGTCCGCCCTGCTCGGCACACCGGTCGGGCCGCCGCGCGGGACGATCCTGGCGCTGCACGGCGCGGGGATGAGTGCCGGCTACTTCCACGGGCCGGCCGATCCGAGCATGTCCCTGCTCCGCCTCGGGGTGGCGCTGGGGATGACGGTGCTCGCGCTCGACCGGCCCGGGTACCGGCTGTCCGCAGGGCAGTTGCCGGACGGGCAGTACCTGGCCGATCAGGCCGCGACGGTGGCGGCGGCGGTGCGCGACTTCGCGCGCCGATACCCGGTCGGGCCGGGCGTGGTTGTGCTGGCGCACTCGTTCGGCGGCAAGCTGGCCCTGACGATGGCCGCCGACGGGTCGCTGCCGGACCTGCTCGGCCTGGACATCTCCGGGTGCGGGCACCGGTACGCGGTGCCGGAGGGCGATCTCCCGCGGTCGGGCACAGGCCGGACCCGGGTGGCCACCTGGGGACCGCTGCGGTTGTACCCGCCGACCACGTTCCGGTCCAGCCGGGGCGCGGTCGCGCCCATACCTCCCCGGGAGGTGCACGAGGCGGGGCGCTGGCCGGAGACGTTCGACGAGATCGCGCCAGCGGTCCGGTTACCGGTCCGCTTCACGTTCGCGGAGTACGAGCCGTGGTGGCGGCACGACCTGGAAACCCTGACCGACCTGCGGTCCCGGTTGTCGGCCGCGCCCCGAGTGAGTACCGAGCGGCAGCTACACGCGGGCCACAACATCAGCCTCGGCTGGACGGCCCGCTCCTACCACCTGCGGGTCATCGGATTCGCCGAGGAACTGATCGCTGCGAAGGGGGTATGAGGTGGACCGTCTCGCCGAACTACGGGAATTGAAGCAGCTCGTCCACGCCGGACCGGACCCGGAGGCGACGCGACGGCAGCACGCCAAGGGCAAGCTGACCGCCCGGGAACGGATCGAGCTGCTGTTGGACAAGGACTCGTTCGCGGAGGTGGAGCCGCTGCGCCGACACCGGGCCAGCGGGTTCGGCCTGGAGGCGCGGCGGCCGTACACCGACGGTGTGGTCACCGGCTGGGGCACGGTGTACGGCCGGACCGTGTTCGTCTACGCGCACGACTTCCGGATCTTCGGCGGGGCGTTGGGCGAGTCGCACGCGCAGAAGATCCACAAGATCATGGACATGGCCATCACGGCCGGCGCCCCGTTGGTGTCGCTCAACGACGGCGCGGGCGCCCGCATCCAGGAGGGGGTCGTCGCCCTCGCCGGGTACGGCGGGATCTTTCAGCGCAACACCCGGGCCTCGGGCGTGATCCCGCAGATCAGCGTCATGCTTGGCCCGTGCGCGGGGGGCGCGGCGTACTCGCCGGCCCTGACCGACTTCGTGTTCATGGTCCGGGAGACCGCCCAGATGTTCATCACCGGCCCGGACGTGGTGGCCGCGGTGACCGGCGAGCGGGTCAGCCAGAACGCGCTCGGCGGGGCGGACGTGCACGGCGAGGTCTCCGGCGTGGCCCACTTCGTGCACGACGACGAACAGGCATGCCTGGAGGATGTGCGTTTCCTGTTGTCCATGCTGCCGCTGAACAACCGGGAGACACCGCCGGCCGAGTCGACTGACGATCCGTTCGACCGGCGCTGCGAGCGGCTGGTGGACCTGGTTCCCGCGGACGGTGCCCGGCCGTACGACATGCGCGCGGTGATCGAGGAGATCAGCGACCACGGGCACTACCTGGAGGTGCACGAGAGTTGGGCGAGCAACGTGGTGGTGGCGCTGGCTCGACTGGACGGGCAGGTGGTCGGGTTCGTGGCGAACCAGCCGCAGGCCCTGGCCGGGGTGCTGGACATCCGGGCCAGCGAGAAGGCGGCCCGGTTCGTGCAGTTCTGCGACGCGTTCAACATTCCTCTGATCACGCTCCTCGATGTGCCGGGCTTCCTGCCGGGGGTGGACCAGGAGCACGGGGGCATCATCCGGCACGGCGCGAAACTGCTGTACGCGTACTGCAACGCGACCGTGCCACGGATCTCCCTGGTGTTGCGTAAGGCGTACGGCGGCGCCTACATCGTCATGGACTCGCGCAGTGTCGGCGCCGACCTGTCGTACGCCTGGCCGTCCAACGAGATCGCGGTGATGGGTGCGGAGGGCGCCGCGAACGTGATCTTCCGTCGGCAGATCGCGGCCGCCGAGGACCCGGACGCGACCTACGCCGAGCTGGTCCAGCGGTACAAGGAAGAGCTGATGCACCCGTACTACGCCGCGGAGCGGGGCCTGATCGACGACGTCATCGACCCCGCCGAGACCCGGACCGTGCTGATCCGGGCGCTGCGCATGTTGCAGACGAAGCACGCCGAGCTGCCCGCCCGAAAGCACGGCAACCCGCCCCAGTAGGCGTTCTGATCGGATCCAGGAGGCTGGATGGACACCCTGTTCCGGATCGTCGACGGCGAGCTCGCGCCGGACGAGCTCGCGGCCCTGACCCTGGTCCTGGTGGCTCGTGCGGCGAACACCAGGGCCGGTGCCGACGAACACCCGCACCGCCGGGAGCGGCAAACCCGGACCCGGTGGCGGCGCCTCGGTCCGGCTGGCGACTACCGCAGCCCGGTGAGCTGGCGCTAGGCAGGCTCGGGCGGAGGAAGGCGACATGTCGTGGCGCTCATGCCACGACCGCAGCCTCCAGCATGCCGCGGCCGAATTCCCACCCGATGGATCGATGAGGGCGCAACTCTTGACGGCCTCGGCTGTGAGCGTTAACACTCTCGTCACGCGATGGTAGTCGTATGGGGGGCCTGCGCTGTGCCCCTCGCGCGCCGGGCGATGGGAGCGGTCCTGCCGCGTTCGAACGACTGCCAGCAGTGGCAGCTGCAACCGGTATGGCGGCGAAAGCCGCCGAGCGGACAAGGAGAGCCGAGATGCGCAGACGTACCCTCATCGCGCTGCCCGTCCTCAGTGGAGCGGCAGGGCTGCTGGTCCCGGGCCGGGCGGAGGCCGCGCCCGCGGTGACGTACACCAACCCGCTGGCCGCGCAGCGCGCCGACCCCTGGGTCTACAAGCACACCGACGGCTACTACTACTTCACCGCCACGGCGCCCGAGTACGACCGGATCGTGCTGCGGCGCGCGACCACCCTGCAGGGGTTGGCCAGCGCCGCCGAGACGGTCATCTGGCGCAAGCACAGCAGCGGTGAGATGGGCGCCCACATCTGGGCGCCGGAACTGCACTTCATCGACGGCAAGTGGTACATCCACTTCGCCGCCGGCCGCACCAACGACATCTGGCGAATCCGCCCGTACGTGCTGGAGAACAGCAGCGCCAACCCGCTCACCGGCACCTGGGTCGAGAGGGGGCGGATCGCGCTGCCGCTGGACACCTTCTCGCTGGACGCCACCACGTTCGTCCACAACGGCACCCGCTACCTCTCCTGGGCGCAGAACGACCCGGCGGTGGGAAGCGGCACGAACCTCTACCTCGCGCCGATGAGCAACCCGTGGACGATCTCGGGTACGCCCGCCCGGATCGCCGTGCCGACCCACTCCTGGGAGACCATCGGTCACCGGGTCAACGAGGGGCCTGCGGTGATCATCCGCAACGGCCGGGTGTTCATGACCTTCTCGGCCAGCGCGACGGACGCCAACTACTGCCTGGGGCTGTTGACCGCCTCCACGTCGAGCAACCTGATGAACCCGGCGTCGTGGACGAAGAGCCCCCAGCCGGTGTTCCGGAGCAACGACGCCACCAGCCAGTACGGCCCCGGGCACAACTCGTTCACCGTCTCCGAGGACGGCCAGAGCGACATCCTCGTATACCACGACCGCAGCTACAAGCAGATCAACGGTGATCCGCTGAACGACCCGAACCGGCGGACCCGGATCCAGAAGTTCTACTGGAACGCCGACGGCACGCCGAACTTCGGCATCCCGGTCGCCGACGGGGTGACGCCGTACCGGTTCAGGTCGCACG
Organism: Micromonospora sp. KC606; assembly: GCF_004348675.1. GTDB lineage: Bacteria > Actinomycetota > Actinomycetes > Mycobacteriales > Micromonosporaceae > Micromonospora. The sequence goes on from NZ_SMKN01000002.1 coordinate 105,140, forward strand.
ACCTCCCGGACCGGTTCATCCGGCACTGGGAGTCTCGTGGACGCATCGACCAGAACGTGACCGCCCTCGCCGACTCGCAGTTCCGGATCGTGACCGGGCTCGCGGGCAGTGGCACCGTTTCGCTGGAGTCGACCAACCGCCCCGGCTACTACGTGCGGCACAGGAACTTCGAGATCTGGGTCGAGAGAAACGACGGCAGCACACTGTTCAGGAACGACGCGAGCTTCTTCCGCCGCGCCGGCCTGGCCGACTCCGCCGGTGTGAGCTTCGAGTCGCTCAACTTCGCCGGTCGGTACATCCGGCACTACGAACAGTTGCTGTACGTGCAGGCACCGAGCACCGCCACCGACCGCGCCGACGCCACCTTCCACCTCGAGTAGCCGGTCGCCGTACACCGGGCGGGCACACCGCGCCGGTGGCCGGACGGAACGAGGGCATGGCGCCCTTCCCGCATCCACGCGGAAGGGGCGCCATCGGTCCGGTGCTTTACGGCCACCTGATCGGCGCCGGCGGCGACCCGTCCCGGCTGTTCGTCGGCTACCTCATCGGCGGCGCCGTCATGGTCGTCGGCGGCATCGTCGAGATCATCTTCGGGGTTCGCGCCGAACGCCGACCGCTGGAGTCCGTGGCGCTGCCCCTGTCCGCCGTCCCCGGTGCGGCCGTGCGCCGGGCGGGGAACATCGCCACCTCGTTCTCGTCGTGACCTCACCGGGGCACGTGCGCCCGCTTATGGCTAGCCGGTACCGAGGGATGCCGGTTGGCGGCGATGGCAGGGGCCGTCCCCGGTGACACGCTCGCGGCATGAGCATCGATCACGCCGCCCGGCACGACGCGGCGGCGCGGAGGGAGGACGAGATGACGATGGTGTCGCCGCCGGCGATCGGGCCGACCATCAACCCCGGCAGCGACGCCGGCCCCGGACCGCGACTCCGGCGCCGGCTGCCGAGTTGGGCGCGCGTCTTTCTGACCGGTCTGGTGTTGTGGGTGGTGGCGGTGCCGGTCACCTTCGCCACCGGCAACATCAATCTCATTCCGACGATCATCCTGTTGGGCAGTTTCCTCGTTCCGGTCACGTTCGTGGTGTACGCCTTCGGGCGGGCCGACGGCGTGGTGACGGCGCAGCGCGTCTTCGTCGCCTTTCTCTGCGGCGGCGTGCTCGGCGTGCTGGGCGCCTCGATCCTGGAGGCGGCGCTGCTGCGGCAGCCGTCCGGGTGGGGCTACGTCGGCGTCGGTCTGATCGAGGAGGCGGTCAAGCTCGCGGCACTGTGGCTGCTGGCCCGGCGTCTGCCCAGGTACACGGCGCGGGACGGGATGGTGCTCGGCGCCTCGGTGGGCCTGGGATTCGCCGCGCTGGAGAGTGCCGGCTACGCCTTCACCGCCCTGTTCACCGACCAGGGCAGCCTGTCACTGCTCAACGTGGTGGAGACCGAAGCCCTGCGGGCGGTCCTGGCGCCGTTCGGGCACGGGCTGTGGACGGCGATCCTGGGCGGTGCCCTGTTCGCGACCGCGGCGCGGTCGCGCCACGGCCGGCCGAGGCTGCGCGGCTCGCTGCTCGGCTGGTATCTGCTGATGGCCCTGCTGCACATGTTCTGGGACGCGTCCAGCGGAATCGCCGTGCTCCTGACCCTGCTGCTCACCGGTACGCCGACGCAGTGGACGCTGGTCTCACTCGGCGCGGCGCCCGGGGTGACCGCCGCCCAGGTGCACACATACACCGCGATCAGTTGGGCGTTGCTCGCGCTGGACGCGGGGGTCGGAGTCCTGATCCTGCTGGCACGCTGGCGCAGGACGTCGTCGCCGGCCCCGCGACCGGTCACCCTGGCCAGGAACGCGGCGCGGTGGTGACCTCCCCGCCGGTGACAGGGAGGTCGACGACCAGCGTGGTGCCCGCCCCGACGGGGCTGGTGACCGACAGGGTGCCGTCCAGCGCGTGCACCCGGTCGGCCAGCCCGAGCAGGCCCGAACCCCGGCCGGGGTCGGCGCCACCGGTGCCGTCGTCGCGCACCGACAGGCGCAACCGACCGTCGGCGTGCCGTGCCTCGACCTCGACGACGCTGGCGTGGGCGTGCTTGGCGGCGTTGGCGAGCGCCTCGGACACGACGAAGTACGCCGCGACCTCGACCTGCTCGGGCAGCCGTGTCGGTACGTCGACAGTCAGCTCGACCGGGATCGCCGACCGCCGGGCGAGCGCCTTCAGCGCCGGCCGCAGGCCGCCCTCCGACAGGATCGCCGGATGGATGCCACGGGACAGTTCCCGCAGCTCGTCCAGGGCGTCGGACAGCCCGTCGACCGCCCGGGACAACTGCTCCCGCAATTCCGTCGAGCCCGGCGGGACGGCGGCCTCGGCGGCACGTAGTGCCAGGATCAGCGACACCAGCCGCTGCTGGGTGCCGTCGTGCAGATCACGCTCGATGCGGCGTCGCGCCTGGTCGCCCGCGGCCACTACCCGCGCCCGGGACGCGGCGAGCGCGTCGCGGCCCTGTTCCAGCGAGCCCGCCATCGCGTTGAAGGAGCGCTGTAACACGCCGACCTCGCCGGCCCCCCGCTCGGGCAGGCGGCTGCCCAGGTCGCCGGCGGCCAGCCGGCCCGCCGCGGCGGCCACCTGACGGACCGGCGCGACGATGACCCGGTGCAGGTAGCTCGCGAACACGACGACGAACAGCACCGAGCAGGCCAGGCCGCCGGACGCGGCGAACACGGCCCGGTTGGCCGCCGCCTCGGAGCCCTGCTGCCGCGCCTCGGCGAGGCGGCGTTCGGTGGCCAGGAACTGGTCGAACTCTGCTCGCATGGCGTCGACGCGCCGCCTACCCTCCTCGACCTCCGGCAGGGTCCGCACCGCCGCCGGGTCCCGCCGCGCCTGCGCGATCAGGGGCACCGAGTAGTCGCGCAGGTACGAACCACCCTCCGCCGCGATCCGCTGGGCTCTGGCCTGCTGCTCCGGGTTGTCCGTGACGAGCTGTTCGAGGGTACGGGCCTCGTCGCCGAACGAGGACCGGGCCGCCTTCCACGGCTGTAGGAACTCCTCCCGGCCGGTGAGCAGGTAGCCGCGCTGGCCCGTCTCCATGTCGACGACGAGCCGCTCCAGGTGATTGGCCGCCACCAGGACCTCCTGCGAACGCAGGGCGCGGCGGTCGTCGGCCCGTAGCTGCATGACCGAGGTCAGAAGAACGGCGGACGCGCTGCCGACCACCAGCGCCAGCAGACCGCTGGCCACCACCGTGCGCCCCGTCAACCCGCCCCACACGTCAGGCCCCGGTGCGCGGGCCCGCCGCCGGTCCGGCGCTGGTGGTCGGCACGGTGCCGCCGCCGGCCCGGCGCTGGCGGTCGGCCCAGGTCAGGGTTCTCACAGGCCGTACGCTAGCCGGATAATCCGGTCATGACGAGTGTGCGGGTGTTGCTGGCCGACGATGATGTCCTGCTGCGGGAAGGGCTGGCCAGCCTGTTGCAGCGGGCCGGTCACGAGGTGGTGGGGCAGGCGGGGGA
>NZ_SMKN01000300.1 GCF_004348675.1 Micromonospora sp. KC606
GATTGTCCGGCGGTGTCCTACTCTCCCACACCCTCCCGAGTGCAGTACCATCGGCGCTGGAGGGCTTAGCTTCCGGGTTCGGAATGTGACCGGGCGTTTCCCCTCCGCCATGACCGCCGTAACTCTATCAACATATCAAACAACAAACCTCAAGAATGTTGTTTGTTTGTCAAGAGTTGCACAGTGGACGCGTAGCTTCTTCGTGGTCAAGTCCTCGGCCTATTAGTACCGGTCAACTGAACCCGTTACCGGGCTTACATTTCCGGCCTATCAACCCAGTCGTCTAGCTGGGGGCCTTACCCCCACAAAGTGGGGTGGGATACCTCATCTTGAAGCAGGCTTCCCGCTTAGATGCTTTCAGCGGTTATCCCTTCCGAACGTAGCTAACCAGCCGTGCCCCTGGCGGGACAACTGGCACACCAGAGGTTCGTCCGTCCCGGTCCTCTCGTACTAGGGACAGCCCTTCTCAAGTATCCTACGCGCACGGCGGATAGGGACCGAACTGTCTCACGACGTTCTAAACCCAGCTCGCGTACCGCTTTAATGGGCGAACAGCCCAACCCTTGGGACCTGCTACAGCCCCAGGATGCGACGAGCCGACATCGAGGTGCCAAACCATCCCGTCGATATGGACTCTTGGGGAAGATCAGCCTGTTATCCCCGGGGTACCTTTTATCCGTTGAGCGACACCGCTTCCACACGCAAGTGCCGGATCACTAGTCCCGACTTTCGTCCCTGCTCGACCTGTCAGTCTCACAGTCAAGCTCCCTTGTGTACTTGCACTCAACACCTGATTGCCAACCAGGCTGAGGGAACCTTTGGGCGCCTCCGTTACCCTTTAGGAGGCAACCGCCCCAGTTAAACTACCCACCAGACACTGTCCCTGAACCGGATAACGGTCCGAAGTTAGATACCCAAATCAACCAGAGTGGTATTTCAAGATTGCCTCCACCCATACTGGCGTATGGACTTCACCGGCTCCCACCTATCCTACACAAGCCCATTCAGATACCAATGTCAAGCTATAGTAAAGGTCCCGGGGTCTTTCCGTCCTGCCGCGCGTAACGAGCATCTTTACTCGTACTGCAATTTCGCCGGGCCTGTGGTTGAGACAGTGGGGAAGTCGTTACGCCATTCGTGCAGGTCGGAACTTACCCGACAAGGAATTTCGCTACCTTAGGATGGTTATAGTTACCACCGCCGTTTACTGGCGCTTAAGTTCTCCGCTTCGCCCCCGAAAGAGCTAACAGGTCCCCTTAACGTTCCAGCACCGGGCAGGCGTCAGTCCATATACATCGAATTACTTCTTCGCATGGACCTGTGTTTTTAGTAAACAGTCGCTTCCCCCTGCTCTCTGCGGCCATACAACGCTCCACCCGCGCGGGGCTTCACGTCTCCGGCCCCCCTTCTCCCTAAGTTACGGGGGCAATTTGCCGAGTTCCTTAACCACAGTTCGCCCGATCGCCTCGGTATTCTCTACCTGACCACCTGTGTCGGTTTGGGGTACGGGCCGCTCAGAACTCGCTAGAGGCTTTTCTCGGCAGCATAGGATCACTGACTTCACCTGAATCGGCTCGGCATCACGTCTCAGCCTTCATGTGTTGCGGATTTGCCTACAACACGGCCTACACGCTTACCCCGGCACAACCACCGGCCGGGATCAGCTACCTTCCTGCGTCACCCCATCGCTTGACTACTACCCGCCAGGTTCCCACGCTCCCCCAGTTAGGTCCGAAGACCGCCCCAGGATCGGGTGGTTAGCACAACGAGGTTCATCAGGGACGCTCTTTCGCGGGTACGGGAATATCAACCCGTTGTCCATCGACTACGCCTCTCGGCCTCGCCTTAGGTCCCGACTCACCCAGGGCGGATTAGCCTGGCCCTGGAACCCTTGGTCATCCGGCGGAAGGGTTTCTCACCCTTCTTTCGCTACTCATGCCTGCATTCTCACTCGTGCCGCGTCCACAACTCGATCACTCGGCTGCTTCACCCCCGGCACGACGCTCCCCTACCCATCCACACACCTGCACCAACAACCCGAAGGTCCCTGGCGAAGTCATCATGTGAATGCCACAGCTTCGGCGGTGTGCTTGAGCCCCGCTACATTGTCGGCGCGGAACCACTTGACCAGTGAGCTATTACGCACTCTTTAAAGGGTGGCTGCTTCTAAGCCAACCTCCTGGTTGTCTATGCGACCCCACATCCTTTTCCACTTAGCACACGCTTAGGGGCCTTAGCTGGTGATCTGGGCTGTTTCCCTCTCGACTACGAAGCTTATCCCCCGCAGTCTCACTGCCGCGCTCTCACTTACCGGCATTCGGAGTTTGGCTGATTTCGGTAAGCTTGTGGGCCCCCTAGACCATCCAGTGCTCTACCTCCGGCAAGAAACACGCGACGCTGCACCTAAATGCATTTCGGGGAGAACCAGCTATCACGGAGTTTGATTGGCCTTTCACCCCTAACCACAGGTCATCCCCCAACTTTTCAACGTTGGTGGGTTCGGCCCTCCACACGGTCTTACCCGCGCTTCAGCCTGCCCATGGCTAGATCACTCCGCTTCGGGTCTAGAGCATGCGACTCAAACGCCCTATTCAGACTCGCTTTCGCTACGGCTCCCCCACACGGGTTAACCTCGCCACATGCCACTAACTCGCAGGCTCATTCTTCAAAAGGCACGCCGTCACCCCGAAAGGCTCCGACGGATTGTAGGCGAACGGTTTCAGGTACTATTTCACTCCCCTCCCGGGGTACTTTTCACCATTCCCTCACGGTACTCGTCCGCTATCGGTCACCAGGAAGTATTTAGGCTTACCAGGTGGTCCTGGCAGATTCACGGCAGATTTCAGGAGTCCGCCGCTACTCGGGAACACCCACAGAAGATCAGCAACTTTCACCTACCGGACTCTCACCGCCTACGGTCAGCCATTCCAGACTGTTCGGCTAGCCACTGACTTTATCACTCCTCGAACACGTGTCAGCATGTTCAGCAGGGTCCCACAACCCCGACTACGCAACCCCTGACAGGTATCACACGCAACCGGTTTAGCCTCAATCCGCTTTCGCTCGCCACTACTCACGGAATCACTAATTTGTTTTCTCTTCCTACGGGTACTGAGATGTTTCACTTCCCCGCGTTCCCCCCACACACCCTATGTGTTCAGGTGCGGGTGACACCACATGACTGGTGCCAGGTTTCCCCATTCGGACACCCTGGGATCACAGCTTGGTTGACAGCTCCCCCAGGCCTATCGCGGCCTCCCACGTCCTTCATCGGCTCCTGGTGCCAAGGCATCCACCGTTCGCCCTTGACAACTTGACCACAAAGATGCTCGCGTCCACTGTGCAATTCTCAACAAACAACCAACCCACAACCAGAACCGCCCCACACCTGAACCCCCACCCACCCAAGGACAGAAATCCGGTTTGCGAGACCAGGCCATGCCTGGCAGCCCAGCAAGCACTCACGCTCACCACGGCACCGAAAGAAACAACCACACGGATTGTTCCCTCAGGACCCAACAGGATGCTCAACGCCAACCACCAGCCGCACCAAGACCACCGTTCCCACCACCTCAAAGGCAGCTGTACTAGACGAACCCAGCCGTTGCCGGCACCTGACTAACCAGTGTCTCCGCCATCGAGCACCCCACCACCACATCCGGGCAGCGCGGGCTCCATACCAGCCTTCGCTGGATGGTGCTCCTTAGAAAGGAGGTGATCCAGCCGCACCTTCCGGTACGGCTACCTTGTTACGACTTCGTCCCAATCGCCAGCCCCACCTTCGACGGCTCCCTCCCACAAGGGGTTGGGCCACCGGCTTCGGGTGTTGCCGACTTTCGTGACGTGACGGGCGGTGTGTACAAGGCCCGGGAACGTATTCACCGCAGCGTTGCTGATCTGCGATTACTAGCGACTCCGACTTCACGGGGTCGAGTTGCAGACCCCGATCCGAACTGAGACCGGCTTTTTGGGATTCGCTCCACCTCACGGTATCGCAGCCCATTGTACCGGCCATTGTAGCATGCGTGAAGCCCTGGACATAAGGGGCATGATGACTTGACGTCATCCCCACCTTCCTCCGAGTTGACCCCGGCAGTCTTCGATGAGTCCCCGCCATAACGCGCTGGCAACATCGAACGAGGGTTGCGCTCGTTGCGGGACTTAACCCAACATCTCACGACACGAGCTGACGACAGCCATGCACCACCTGTGACCGCCCCCGAAGGACCTCACATCTCTGCGAGTTTTGCGGCCATGTCAAACCCAGGTAAGGTTCTTCGCGTTGCATCGAATTAATCCGCATGCTCCGCCGCTTGTGCGGGCCCCCGTCAATTCCTTTGAGTTTTAGCCTTGCGGCCGTACTCCCCAGGCGGGGCGCTTAATGCGTTAGCTGCGGCACAGAGAACCGGAGAGGCCCCCCACACCTAGCGCCCAACGTTTACAGCGTGGACTACCAGGGTATCTAATCCTGTTCGCTCCCCACGCTTTCGCTCCTCAGCGTCAGTATCGGCCCAGAGACCCGCCTTCGCCACCGGTGTTCCTCCTGATATCTGCGCATTTCACCGCTACACCAGGAATTCCAGTCTCCCCTACCGAACTCTAGCCTGCCCGTATCGACTGCAGGCCCGCGGTTGAGCCGCGGGTTTTCACAGTCGACGCGACAAGCCGCCTACGAGCTCTTTACGCCCAATAAATCCGGACAACGCTCGCGCCCTACGTCTTACCGCGGCTGCTGGCACGTAGTTGGCCGGCGCTTCTTCTGCAGGTACCGTCACTTGCGCTTCGTCCCTGCTGAAAGAGGTTTACAACCCGAAGGCCGTCATCCCTCACGCGGCGTCGCTGCATCAGGCTTCCGCCCATTGTGCAATATTCCCCACTGCTGCCTCCCGTAGGAGTCTGGGCCGTGTCTCAGTCCCAGTGTGGCCGGTCGCCCTCTCAGGCCGGCTACCCGTCGTCGCCTTGGTAGGCCATCACCCCACCAACAAGCTGATAGGCCGCGAGCCCATCCCAGGCCGAAAAACTTTCCACCAAACCTCATGCGAGGCCAGGTCATATCCGGTATTAGCCCCCGTTTCCGAGGGTTATCCCAAAGCCTAGGGCAGGTTGCTCACGTGTTACTCACCCGTTCGCCGCTCGAGTACCCCGAAGGGCCTTTCCGCTCGACTTGCATGTGTTAAGCACGCCGCCAGCGTTCGTCCTGAGCCAGGATCAAACTCTCCAACAAAAACCTGTCGAACAGTCAAACCTGACAACAAAGTGTTGCCAAAGGAATCCCCACCAACCAGACCCACCCAAAAGGCAGACCCAGCCAGCACGGGGTATCAAACAATTTGGCACTGGCTTATCAAGCACCCTGTTGAGTTCTCAAAGAACAACCACACACCACCAGAAAGCCCCACACCGTGGAACCCCCAGC
>NZ_SMKN01000301.1 GCF_004348675.1 Micromonospora sp. KC606
GGTACGGGCTGGTCCGCCCGCGCGAGGGCCGGTACCTGGCCGGCGTCTGCGCCGCCGTCGGCCGGGCCACCAACACCGACCCGGTGCTCTGGCGGGTGATCCTCGCCGTCCTCGGCTTCTTCGGCGGCGTCGGCATCCTGGTCTACGTCGCCGCCTGGCTGATCATTCCGGGCGAGGGCGACAGCGCCTCCCCGGTGGAGTCGATGCTGGGCCGGGGCCGGTCCAGCATGTCGCCGGTCACGGTCATCGTGCTCACCATCCTGGTCGCCGTGAGCTTCGGCTACATCGTCACCGACCCGTTCCGGGCCGTGCTGCTCGGCGCGGCGATCCTGATCGGGGGCGCGCTGCTGCTCAACCGGGACGGCCACGCGCCGCGGACGGCGCCGGCCCCCGGCGGGGAGAACCCACCGGCCCCGGCCACCGCACCACCGGGCCCGGTGCCGCCGGTCAGCTACCCCGCGCCCGGCCTCTTCGCTCCGCCGCCGCCCGCACCGGGCATGCCGGGCCCGCCCGCGCCGCACACCTGGGCGGCGGCGCAGGAGCGCACCGCCCACCTCCCCGCCTGGTCGCCGGCGACCCCGTACCCGCCGGCACCGAGCACCGCCTGGCCGGCCGCGCCGGTCGCTGCCGACGCCGGATCGGGTTTTCCCGTCGGTGTGCCGTCGGCCCCGGTGCCGCCCGTGCCCGCGATGGGCGCCCCGCTGCCTCCCGGCTACCGGCAGCCCTTCGCCCCGCACGGCCCGTACGCCGGACCGCCCGCGCCGCAGCCACCACCGGTGCGGCCCCCGAAACCACCGAAGCGACCGCGGGAACGGTCCGCGCTCGGCACCGTGACCTTCTCGTTGGTCTTCCTGGCCCTGGGCGTGGTGGCGATCCTCGACCTGCTCGGCGTCTTTCCCATCGGCGCCGCCGCGTACTTCGCGGCCGCGCTGGCCACCATCGGCCTCGGGCTGCTGGTCGGCACCTGGTTCGGCCGGGCCCGCTGGCTGATCGCGCTGGGGCTGGTCACGGCGGCGGCGCTCGGTGTGGCGACGGTGGCCGAGTCCTACGACCGGGTCCGCGGCGTCGACGGGAACGTCACCTGGGCCCCGACCGACCGGCGCGACCTCGCCGACCGGTACGAGAACAGCTTCGGCGACGCCACCCTGGATCTGCGCGGTGTGGACCTCGACGGACAGGACGTCCAGGTCTCCGTCGTGGTCAACTTCGGCCAGGCCACCGTCGTGGTGCCGCCGAACGTCGACGTCACCACGATCGCCGACGTCAACGCCGGCGAGGCCACCGTCTTCGGCCAACGTACGGCGGGGATGGACGGCCGGTCTCGCCAGGTGGTCGACCTGGGCCCGGACGGCGCCGGCGGCGGCAAGCTGCGGCTCTACGTCCACGTCAACGCCGGCAACCTGGAGGTGGCCCGATGAGGGCGCACCGCACGGATCTTGTCTCGCTCCTCTTCGGGCTGCTCTTCGTCGGGCTCTCGCTGTGGTGGCTGCTCGCCCAGATCCTCGGGCTCGCCCTGCCGCCGGTCGGCTGGTTCCTCGCCGGCGCGCTGCTGCTGATCGGGCTGCTCGGCCTGGTCGGGGCGCTGCGCTCTGGCCGGCACGACCGGCGGGGCAGACCCGCGGCGACCGGAACGGACCTACCGGCAGCAGAACCGGCCGGAGGCGACGTCCACCACGCCGGCGACCGTTCCGGCCCCGACCCGACCCGGCTCGACGAGCCGGACATCGACCCCGCCGGAGGCGGCGATGTGACCACCGCGGACATCCGGGTGGCCGGGCCGGCTGAGCCGTCGGCCCCGATCTGGGCCCCGGACGGCACCGGCGAGCGTGGCCCCCGGCCGGACCCGTACCGAACGGCGCCGGACGGGGCCGACGAGTGGCCCACCGGGGCGGCGGTCGACCGGCCCGGCGAGGCGGTGGAGGACCGGGTGGCCGACGCACCGGAACAGGGGCCCCCGTCGACCCGGTGATCGGCCCTCGGCGGAAGGACCGCCCTTAATCCGAGCACAGCGGTGGCGGTGCGGTCGTCGGTCACCGGCTCGTATGCTGGCCGGTGGAGACTCCGCCCTCCACCGGCCGGCGCGCCGCGCCGCCGGGCGGCCACGAACGAGCCGTCGCGGCGTCAGGGCCCGTCCGTCACCGGACGGGCCAGGCCGACAGCGGCGGACCCGTCGCGATGCCCATCTCTACCCCGTCAGGAGCCCGCCCGACATGACCCAGTCCCCCGCCGTGCGCACCCCCGGCCGGTCCGGTCCGGTCCGCATCGGCGAGCGCGCCGCCCGTACCCTCGTCGCCGAGCTCGCCCGGCGTAACGACCCGAAGGCCGCCCTGCTGGTCGGCGCGACCGCGGGGTCCGCGGCGCTGGCCGCGGCGATCGACGCGCTGCTGCCCGGCGACACGCTCACCGTGGTGTCGGCCGAGACCGCCGACGCCGCCGCGCTGCGCGAGCACGTCACGGCCCAGGGCCGCTGGGTGGCCGATCGGGTACGCGTCGTCGGCTCCCTCGCCGAGGCCGACGCCGCCGAGGTGGTCATCGCCGCCGAGCCCCTGGCCGGCACCGCCGAGCAGGCCCGGGCGACCGTCGACGGCCTGGCCAAGTACCTCACCGAGGGTTCCGTGCTGAGCGTGTCCACGCCGGTGTTCCGCACCGAGGGGGCCGCCGCCGAGCTGGACCGGCAGGGGGTGCTGCACGGCTTCCGCACCGACCTGGTGCTGCGCAACTCCCCGCCGGTACGGGTACACCACCTGCGATTCACCCCGGCCAGCCCGGCACTCGCCGCCCACCTGGCGCCGGCCCACCGGCCCTCCAGCGTGCCGCTGACCCGTGGCATGCACATCGACTCCAACGGGGTCGCCGCGGCCGGCATCGCCCTCGGGTTGGCGGCGGTGGCGAAGGTGGCTCGGCCGAAGTCGAAGCTCTGGCTGCTGCCGGCGCTGGCCGCCGCGCCGGTGGCCGCGTTCTTCCGCGACCCGGAGCGGGACGTCCCGGAGGACCCGTCGGCCGTGGTCGCCGCCGCCGACGGTCAGGTGCTCTCGGTGCAGCGGCTGCACGACGAGCGTTTCGGCGACGGTGAGTGGCTGCGCGTCGCGGTCTTCCTGTCGGTGCTGGACGTACACGTCAACCGGTCCCCGGTGGCTGGCAAGGTCGTCGACTACTTCGTCGCCGACGGTGGTTTCGTCAACGCGATGAAGCCGGACGCCGAGCACAACGTGGCGGCGTACACGGTGCTGGACACCGAGCACGGCACGGTCGTGGTGGCGCAGCGTACCGGGCTGATCGCCCGCCGGATCGTGCAGCGGGCGCCGATCGGGGCGCTGCTGGCCAAGGGTGAGCGGATCGGGCTGATCCGGTTCGGCTCGCGCACCGACGTCTACCTGCCGACCGACGCCGCCGAGCCGCTGGTGGGGCCGGGCGACAGGGTGGTCGGCGGCGCCACGGTCATCGCCCGTTGGCGTTGACAGCAGCAGGGGCACCGCTCGCGCGGTGCCCCTGCTGCTGTCGGTACGGCGGTCAGGCGGTGCGGCGCTGGTGCAGCCAGAGCAGCGGGCCGCTGACCAGGTAGCCCACCACCACCAGGGCGAAGGTGAGCCGGATGTCGACCAGCGCGCCGATCACCGGGGCGAGCCAGACCCACGGCGGCAGCTTCAGCAGCCGGGCCAGCTTGGCGTACGGGAAGCTGGAGACCATCGCGAAGGCGAGTAGTGCCACCCCGGCGATCTGGACGACCGGTGGCAGCGGCAGCCCGATGGCTACCGTGAGGGCGAGCACCGCCGCTGCCATGGTCGTCGGGACACCGCAGAAGAACCGGCCGTCCTTGGGCGAGACGTTGAACCGGGCGAGCCGGATCGCGGCGCAGCCGGCGACGAGGGCCGCGGCCACGGCGGCGGCCCCGGTGGGCGCCGACCCGGCGAGCGAGGCGTAGACCACGACCGGGGCGGCCAGACCGAAGGAGCACATGTCGGCCAGCGAATCCATCTGGGCGCCGAACGGGCTGGCCACGCCGAACCTGCGGGCGAGCGCGCCGTCCAGGCCGTCGAAGGCCACGCAGGCTATGAGCAGCAGCGCGGCCAGCTGGGGCTCGCCCGCCATGGCCACGAAGATGGCGTTGATGCCGAGCATCAGGCTGGCCAGGGTGCACGCGTTGACCAGCGCGAACTTCATCCGGCGGGCGGCCGTCCGCTCACCGGGCAGCAGCGGGATGGTCATCGCCGGCGAATCGTCCGCCGGGGTGGCGGGAGCGAGGGCGGGGCTGACCGGCATGACCGCTTCGATCCCGGCCCGCTCGATCGGGACGTGACCCCGGCCGAGGCGGTCGAGGCCGTAGCGGCGGCGGGGCCGGTCGGCGAGGCGCTCGGGGAGAACAAGGTTGGCGCCGGCGGCCGGGTCGCCGTCGCGGCGACCCACCCGGACCAGCAGCACCTGGCGGGCGAACGTGCTGCTGCGGCGCAAGGAGCCCGCCCAGCGACGCCCTGCGGGGCGCGGGCTGTCAGTCGTACGACGCCGGCGCCATGGGGCTCTCGGCACGTTTTCCTCCATCACCGGATCGGCTGGCCGCCCCGTGGGACGGTTGTCCGGCTGTCTCGTGCCGGACCGCTGTCGGCCCGGCAGCCGTCGAAGCGGAGTACACCATTACACAGGGGAGTGGTGGTTGGCGATAGCTGCCGGCGGTACTTATATCTCCGTTAAACCGCGCGAACCGCTCCGTTGTTCCCATCTCGGGCCGCATCGCCCGTTTCCTCTGCCAACCTCACCTTCGACTGTACCGGAGCTGTCTCGACCCGGCCCGACGGGCGGGCGCTACCGCCCCGGTTGTCCGGTTGCCACCGCCGCCACATCGGTCAGCGGCAGGCCCGTGAGCTGGTCAGACGTGAACCAGCCGGCATCGGCGGTCGATCCGCCGGCCAGCTCGGTGACCACCGCCTTGCCACCTCCCCCGCGCCCGGATATCCGGCGGCGATCCGGGCCAGCAGGATCCGGTCCTGCGGGTCGGTGACCAGCCCGTACGCCGCGAAGCGCTGCCGCCGGTCGACCGGCGGCGGGGCGACCCGAATGGCCGGCAGGGCCCCGGGCAGGCCGGCCGGCAGGGGCGTCACGGGCAGACCGAGCAGCTCGGCGGTGAAGGGCATCAGCGGCAGCGCGGCGGCTTCGTCCGGGGTGACCCAGGCGAGCGCGTCACTGCCGCCGGCCGATTCGGGGACGGAGTTCGCCCGTGGACGCCTCGACGTCGAAGACCAGCCGGTCGGTGTGGACGGCGACACTGTCGTCACGGAAGACATCTCCACCCGCACCACTCCCCACGCCCGCATCAGTCGATCATGAGGTTAGCGAGAGCGGAGCGGACAATTCCCGCCGTCAACTTCATGATCAACCAGGCGGGGCGAGCCCCGGGGGTGGTGGGG
>NZ_SMKN01000302.1 GCF_004348675.1 Micromonospora sp. KC606
GGGCTGGGGGCGGTTCTCCCACTTCGTCGACAGGGCGATGCCGGTGCGGGTGGAGGCGACGCCGGGGGTGCGGTTGAGTCGCACGATCAACTGCTCCAACTCCGCGATGGTGCCGACCCGGGCTTTGAGCAGGAATGACTCGACGCCGGCCATGAAGTAGCAGGACTCGATCTCGGGCATCTGCCGGAACGCCTCAAGCACGTCGTCGGTGTCGGCGGTGGAGTCCTCGACGATGCCGATCAGCGCGGTCACCCCCAGCCCGATCGACTCCGGCTCGACCTCGGCCCGGTACGCGCGGATGACCCCGCCGGATTCCAGCTTGCCGACCCGTTCGTGCACCGCCGGCGCCGAGAGGCCGACCTGTCGGGCGAGTTCGGCGTACGACAGGCGGGCGTTGCCGCGCAGCAGCCCGACGAGGCTCCGGTCGATGGCATCCACGGAGTGTGACCCTAGCCGCCCAGCCGTAACGGCCGACGGCCGGACTCCGTTGGACATGACAGACCGTCACAGTTCGCAGACCATCGGTCGAAGGAGCGGCACGCCGGTAGCATTTACTAACTTCCCACTCCGTGCGTTTTTCGCGTTTGGCGGACAGGCCAGGTCGCTGGTGCTGTAATTGCCATACGTCCCTCATGACGGCTCTGGGCTCGCACCGGCCGGGGGCAGTGTGTTCAGCCGAGGGCTTCGTCGACGCGAGGAGGGGGCTGTGGACACTGGAGATCGCCTGCTGACACCGGGTGAGGTCGCCGCGCTGTTTCGGGTTGACCCGAAGACTGTGACGCGTTGGGCGGCAGCCGGCCGGATAGGCAGCATCCGGACTCCAGGCGGGCATCGCCGGTTTCGGGAATCCGAGGTGCGAGCCCTGCTGGAAGGGGAGGGCATGTTGGACGAGGCGGAGGAGATGGGCAAACCACGCAACGTGGGCCCCGCCGCCTCGACCGGCCCGGGCCCGGCCAACGCCGGGATGTACTGACGGGAGCGACACGGATACGCGGGCCGGCCGACGGGTTCGGTCCGCGTCCGTCGAGGCCCGGGGCACGCCGACCGATGGTCAGGGCCGGTCCGCGTTGAGCCGGCCGGACCAGCGCTGGAAGAGGGTGTGCGGCACGTCGAGCGCGTCCAGCACCTTGCCGGCCACGAAGTCGATCAGCTGTTGGGCGGTGGCGGTGGCCCCGGCGCCGTAGAAACCGGGGCTCGCCGGGAGGACCACCGCGCCGGCGTCGTGCAGGGCGATCAAGTGCTCCAGGTGGCTGCGGGTGACCGGCGTCTCCCGGGGCACCAGCACCACCGGCCGGCGCTCCTTCAGGTTGACCTCGGCTGCCCGCTGCAACAGGTCCTTGGAGAGCCCGATGGCGATGCCCGCGCAGGCTGCTGTGCTCGCCGGCACCACCGCCATCCCGCGTACCCGGTAGGAGCCGCTGCTCGGGCCGGCGGCGATGTCGCCGGCCGGCCAGTGCCGCACGTCCGCGCCGGTGAGGTCCCGGCCCAGCCAGGCGGCGAGGTCCTCGGCCCAGTGCCCGTCGCGGAACGGCCGGCCCGTCTCGTCGAGCACTGTCAGCCGGGCGGCCCGGGAGACGATCAGGTCTACCGGTTCACCGGCGTCGAGCAGCCCGTTGACGACGGCCGCCGCGTACGGGGTGCCGGACGCGCCGGAGACCCCGACCACCCATGGTTCGCGCATCCCCCCAGCCTGCCTGGTCGTCGGGTTGAGCCGGTCGCCGCCCTCGGAGCCGCTGTTCGCCCCTATTGTCCGGGTCGGTCGGCGGGATCTGTGCGGGAATGGCAAGCTGCCGTCGGCGATCACGCCGCACGGAGGGATCGGGCATGATCGAAGAGATCCTCAGGTCCCTCCGGTCCGGGTGCCCGATCGCACCCCGACTCTCCCCGCACGCGGGGCCGGTGCAGGAGTGGCTGCTGGAGATGTTGCCCCAACTGGGGCTGCCGCTGGACGCGGCTGGCCGCAGGCGGCTGGACCAGGCGGGGTTCGCCCGTTACGCGGGCCGCCTATACCCCGATACCACCGAGCCGGACCTGCGTACCCTGGCCCTGATCTTCACCTGGTTCTTCCTGGTCGACGACGCGTGCGACGGGCCGGACGGGTTGCCTCCGGCGCGGATCCGGGCGTTGCGGGATGGCGCGACAACCCTGCTGCGGGACGGGCCACGGCGGCGGCAACCCGGCTTCGGCGGGCCGCTGCGCCGGCTGCTGGTGGAGGCGTGGCGCCAACCACGCCGCCGGTTGCCGGCCCGCTGGCGGTCCCGCTTCGTCGACGCGGTCGCCCACCACCTCGACGGGACGTGGCGGGAGGCGGTGGCCAAGGAGTCGGGCCGGGCGCCCTCCGTGACCGAGTACGTGGAGCTGCGCCGGGCCACCTCGGCGGCGTACGTGTCGTACCTGCTGGTGGAGTTCGCGACCGGCCGCCCGCTGCCCGACGCGGTGTACCACCACCCGCTGCTACGCCGCATCGGCACGCTCGGCAACGACCTGCTCTCCTGGTACAACGACATCGCCTCCCTGGACCGGGACCGGCTCACCTCCGGCGGGCACAACCTGGTGCTGGCACTGGCCACCGAACGCGGCGTGCCCGTGGAGACGGCGGTGGACCTGGTGGCGCGGCGGTGGCGTGAGGAGATGGCTCGCTTCGTCGCGCTGCGCGCCTCGGTGCCGTCGTTCGGCCCGACCTGGGACCCGGCGGTCGCCGCCCACCTCGAGGGGGTCGCGAACGCCGTCCGCGGCACCGTGGACTGGACGGTGGAGAGCGGCCGCTACGTCGTCCCGACCGCCACCTGACCCCTGCCGCGCGCGCCACGGCCGGGGCGCGGGGACGCCGGGCCGGGGCGCAGGCCGAGGCGGGCCGCCATGCCTCAGGAAGGCCCGGTTCAGGGCGCAGGGACGCCCAAAGGATCACCTCGAGCGCGCTGCGGAAAGCGGGTGGATGAGGTCAGGGGCGCAGGCCGAGGCGGGCGACCAGGTCGAGTAGGGCGAAGACGAACAGGGCGATGCCGACGAAGCCGTTGGCGGTGAAGAACGCCCGGTTGACCTTGCTCAGGTCGGTCGGGCTGACCACCAGGTGCTGGTAGCCGAAGGCGACGGCGGTCATCGCCAGCCCGATCCACCAGAGCCAGCCGAACCCGATCAGCGCCCCGAACCAGACGAAGAGCGCGAAGGTCACCACGTGCGCGACGGTCGAGGCGTGCAGCGCAAAGCGCAGCCCGTACCGGGAGGGGACGCTGCGCACGCCGATCTCCCGGTCGACCTCGGCGTCCTGGCAGGCGTAGATCAGGTCGAAGCCGCCGATCCACAGGCCGACGGCCGCACCGAGCAGCCACGCCGGCCCGGAGCCGGTGAAGGTGCCGGTGACCGCGAGCCAGGCGCCGACCGGCCCGACCGCCTGGGCGATCGCCAGGATGGCGTGCGGCCAGTTGGTGAACCGCTTGCCGTACGGGTAGACGACCAGCGGCACCACGGCGAGCGGCGCCAGCGCGAGGCAGAGCGGGTTGAGCAGGGCGGCGGCGGCGAGGAACACCACCAGGGCGACGGCCGCGCCGGTCCAGGCCGTCCGCACGCTCACCGCCCCGGTGACCAGTTCGCGGCCGGCGGTACGCGGGTTCCGCGCGTCGATGCGCCGGTCGAGTATCCGGTTGGCGGCCATCGCGAACGTCCGCGCGCCGACCATCGCCACGGTGATCAGCAGCAGGTCAACCCAGCGCACCCGCCCGCCGTTCACCTGCATCGCGGTCAGCGCGGACAGGTACGCGAACGGCAGCGCGAAGACCGAGTGTTCGATGGCGACGAGCTTGAGGAAGGACCTGACCCGCCCGGGGCGGTCCGCCGGGGCCTCGGTGACGGCCATCAGATGCCGTACTCCTTCCAGCGCTTGTCGACCAGGGAGACGACCTCCGGCGACATGCTCATCTCCTCCGGCCAGCCCCGGGTGTAGCCCTCGGCGGGCAGCTTGCGGGTGGCGTCGATGCCTGCCTTGCCGCCCCAGAACTGCTGGTACGACGAGTGGTCGAGGTGGTCCACCGGGCCCTCGGTGAGGAGCAGGTCGCGGGCGTAGTCGACGTTGCCGAAGGCGCGGAACGCGACCTCGTGGTAGTCGTGCACGTCGCAGTCCTCGTCCACCACCACGATCAGCTTGGTCAGTGACATCAGGTGCGCCCCCCAGATCGCGTTCATGACCTTCTGGGCGTGCTTCGGGTAGCGCTTGCGGATGGAGACGATCGCGCAGTTGTGGAAGACGCCGGCGGCGGGCAGGTCGTAGTCGACGATGTCCGGGATCAGCAGCTTGAGCAGCGGCTGGAAGATCCGCTCGGTGGCCTTGCCGAGGCCGTGGTCCTCCTGCGGCGGCTTCGAGGTGACGATCGAGTGGTAGACCGGGTTGCGTTGCGTGGTCATCGTCTCGACGTGCAGGACCGGGAACGGCTCGACCGGGGTGTAGAAGCCGGTGTGGTCGCCGAACGGCCCCTCGGGCAGCCGCTCGCCGGGCTCGATGTACCCCTCCAGCACGATCTGGGCGTGCGCCGGCACCTGCAACGGCACGGTCAGGCAGTCGACCATCTCGACCCGTTCGCCGCGCAGGAACCCGGCGAACAGGTACTCGTCGATGTCGCTGGGGAGCGGGGCGGAGGCGGCGTACGAGACGACCGGGTCGCAGCCGATCGCGATGGCGACCGGGAGCCGCTGGCCGAGCCGCTCGGCGACGGCGTGGTGGGCGGTGGAGTCCTTGTGGATCTGCCAGTGCATGCCGAGGGTGTTGCGGCTGTGCTGCTGGAGGCGGTAGAGGCCGAGGTTGCGCTTGCCGGTCTCCGGGTGCTTGGTGTGGGTCAGCCCGTAGTTGTGGAAGATCCCGCCGTCGCCGGGCCAGACCTGCAGGCCGGGCAGCTTGTTCAGGTCGAGGTCGTCGCCGGAGTAGACGACCTGCTGGCAGGGGGCGGTCTTCACCTTGCGCGGCGGCACCGACTTGAGCTGCATGACCTTGCCCAGACCCTCGCGGATGCCGGACCAGCCGACCGGCAGCTCCGGCTTGACCAGCGCGCCGATGCGGTCGCCGATCTCGTCCAGCGACTCGACGCCGAGCGCCATCGCCATCCGCTTCTCGGTGCCGAACAGGTTGATCGCGACCGGCATCTCGCCCCGGGTCGGCCGCTCGAAGAGCAGTGCCGGGCCGTCCGCGCGGACCGTCCGGGTGACGATCTCGCTGATCTCCAGGGTGGGGTCGACCGGGACGCTCACCCGCCGCAGTTCACCGGCACGTTCCAACGCCGCGAGGAAGTCCTTGAGATCGGTGTACGGGAAGCCACGAGCCGCCATGGCAGCAAGTCTCCCGCATGGCGTGCCGCCCCACCCACGCCGGGTCGCCGC
>NZ_SMKN01000303.1 GCF_004348675.1 Micromonospora sp. KC606
GGTCACCGTCGGCGCGGGCAGCGTCGGGCAGGGCACGACGGCCCCGGGAGCGGGGGTCGCCGGCGCGGCACCCGCCGGGACGGGCGTCCCGGCGACCAGGAGGGCGGCGGTGGCGGCTGCCAGAACCTGGGCTCTCATGGTGAGGCACCATACCGAGACAGACGGTCTCCGCCGGGCAACGCCCGCCCGGCACGCGGGCCCGGCTCATGCCGGGGTCCTCCAGAAAACGCTTGCCCCGCGTTGAACGATCTTCGGGCCGTCTCCGTATCCATGACCGCTGGGACGGACCGGGCTACTGCCAATGCCGGGGCGACGGACACCGGGCCTCCCGCACCCCCACCGCACCGCCGGGCCGCCTCCGACGCGACGCGTCGACGGCCCGGCGGAGACCAGAGGAGAGGTACATGGCCAGGCCTACGCGGAAGAACGCCGTCCTCAAGCTCGGCGGAGTGGGCGCCCTAGCGGCGCTGCTGCTGGCCGGAGGACTGCAGCTCGCCTCCGCCGGCGAGAACACCGGCAAGAGCGCGGCGCAGTCCGTCAACTGCCCGACCGTTCGCGACAAACTGCCGGCGATCCCGGCGGCGGCGGCCGCCAACGTGGAGCGGGAACTGGCCAACCTGGACGAGGAGATCGCCCGGCAGAACGAGCGCCTGGCGAAGCAGGCGGCCAACCCGCAGGGTGGTCCCAACTTCATCAACAACGCGATCCTCGGTCCGCTGAAGAGCAAGCGCGTCGCGGTGCTGGACCGCATCGAGATCTCCTTCAACCGCGTCGGTGCCCCCCGCCCCGACCTGGACAGCTTCGCCACCTGCACGCTGAACGCCCCAGGCGTCGCCAGCGCCCTCAACAGCTCCGTGAAGGCCACCGCCGGCAAGGCCACCGGGGGTGCCGGCACCGTCGCGGCGGCCCAGACGGTGAACTGCCCGACGCCGCAGATCCCGGCCGTCCCGGCCCAGGCCGCGGCGAACGTCCAGGCCGAGCTGAACCAGCTCAACAAGCAGATCAGCGAGGCCAACGCGCGCCTGGCCCAGCAGGCCGCCAACCCGCAGGGCGGCCCGAACTTCATCCAGAACACCATTGTCGGTCCGCTGGCCGACAAGCGGAAGGCCGCCCTCGACCGCATCGAGATCGCCTTCAACCGGGTCGGCCAGCAGGCCCCGAACCTGGACGGCTTCGCCACCTGCGGCCTGAACTGATCTCTCGCACCAAGCTGCGACGGCCCGGCGGGTTCTCCCGCCGGGCCGCGCTTCCCAGCGCGGCCCGGGTGACGCTGACCGAGGCCGGTGGTGGTCGGCGCGCTCCGGTGACGGGGAAGGCTTGGCGCCGGTCCACCCGGCTGCGGGGCCTCTGGCACGTCATGCGCCACCGCGACAGCGCCGACACCACCCCGCCCGGTCCGCCGAAGATCAGTCAGTCGCGGCCTGGCCGTTTTCGGGCGGGGGCGTGGCCTCGTCGGAGGCGCCGTGAGGCGTGACCCGGCCGGTGGCGGCCAGGTAGCCGTAGAGCTCCACCGAGGCGCGCAGCCGGCGCAGGCTGCGCTGGTGCAGCTCCTGCTCGCGCCGGGCCAGCTCAGCGCGGACCCGCTGCGGCCGGCCGGTGGTGCGCATCTCGTCGAGGACCGCCGCGACGATCTCGAACGGGTAGCCACCCCGGCGCAGCAGCGCCACCACCTGCGCGGCGCGCAGCTCGGCCGCGTCGTACACCCGGTAGCCGGTGCCCGGCGCGCGCACCGGCCGCAGCAGGCCGCGCTGCTCCCAGAGCCGCAGCTGCGTGGTGCGGACGCCGACCAGGTCGGCGACCTCGCCGATGCGCGCGCCACGGCGCGGCGCCGGCACCGCCGGGCTGACCACCACCGTCTCGAAGGCGCCGAGCACCCGACGGATCTCCGCCCGCTCCCGGTCCAGTTCGGCGTGGCCGGCGTCGAGCGCGGCAAGGGCCGTCGCCAGCTCACCCCGGTGCAGCGCGGCCATCACCTCCCGGGTACGCGCCCAGCCGTGCCCCTCGGCCATCCGCCGGACCACGGCGAGGGCGTGCACGTGCACGTCGGTGAGCACCCGGTAGCCGCTCTCCGTCCGGGTGGCCGGCGGCAGCACCCCCTCGTCGAGGTAGTTGCGCACCTGCTGGGTGGAGATCCCGGCAGTCGCCGCGACATCGACCACCCGCCACCGACCGTTTCGCACCGAGCTACCGTACCGCTTACACGATGGTTTGAGACTTTCCGCCCCAGATCCCGTTCCCACCTGTGGGCTTCCTCGGCGAACCTTACACAGGTTATTCAATGAGAAAATCGAAGGCATGCAGCAACCAGCGCAATCCGCCGCCGACAACCACGACGTCATCGAGGTGCGGGGTGCCCGGGAGAACAACCTCACCGGGGTTTCGGTCGACATCCCGAAGCGACGGCTCACCGTGTTCACCGGGGTCTCCGGGTCCGGGAAGTCGTCCCTGGTCTTCGGCACCATCGCCGCCGAGTCCCGCCGCCTGATCAACGAGACCTACAGCACCTTCCTCCAGTCCTTCATGCCGAACCTGTCCCGTCCGGACGTCGACTCCCTGCGCAACCTCACTCCGGCGATCGTGGTCGACCAGGAACGGATGGGGGCGAACTCCCGCTCGACGGTCGGCACCGCCACCGACGCGTACGCGATGCTGCGCATCGTCTTCAGCCGCCTCGGCACCCCGCACGTCGGCGGTGCCGGCGCGTTCAGCTTCAACCTGGCCGAGGGGATGTGCCCCGCCTGCGAGGGGCTGGGCCGGGTGTCCGACCTGGACGTTCAGGCGATGGTCGACGTCGAACGCTCCCTCAACGACGGGGCGATCCTGGTGCCGAACTTCGCAGTCGACTCCTGGTACTGGCAGACCATCGTCGGCTCCGGCCTGTTCGACCCGGACATGAAGCTCCAGGACTTCAGCCCGCAGCAGTGGCAGGACTTCCTGCACAAGCCGGCCACGAAAATCAAGGTGGGGAGCAACAACTTGACGTACGAAGGGCTGGCGGTCAAGGTACGCCGGCTCTACCTGGCCAAGGACCGCGACTCCATGCAGCCACACATCCGGGCCTTCGTGGACCGGGCGGTCACCTTCACCACCTGTGCCGACTGCGGCGGCGCGCGGCTCAACGCCGCCGCACTGTCGTCCCGGATCGCCGGCCGCAACATCGCCGACTGCTCCGCCATGCAGATCAGTGACCTGGCCGAGTTCGTCCGTGGCATCGACGACCCGTCGGTGGCGCCGCTGGTCGCCAACCTGCGCGAGACGCTGGAGTCACTGGTGGAGATCGGGCTCGGCTACCTCAGCCTCGACCGGGAGTCCGCCACCCTCTCCGGGGGCGAGGCGCAACGGGTGAAGATGGTCCGCCACCTGGGCTCCAGCCTCTCCGACGTGACCTACGTCTTCGACGAGCCCACCGTCGGGCTGCACCCGCACGACATCGCCCGCATGAACGACCTGCTGTCGCGGCTACGCGACAAGGGCAACACGGTGCTGGTGGTGGAACACAAGCCGGAGACCATCGCGATCGCCGACCACGTGGTCGACCTCGGGCCCGGCGCCGGTGCCGCGGGCGGGCGGATCTGCTACGCCGGCGACGTCGCCGGGCTGCGCCGCTCGGACACCCTGACCGGCCGCCACCTGGACCACCGCGTCACGCTGCGCGACCCGGTCCGCCGGCCGACGGGCCACCTGCCGATCCGTGGCGCCGACACGCACAACCTGCGCGACGTCGACGTGGACATCCCGCTCGGGGTGCTCACCGTGGTGACCGGGGTGGCCGGCTCGGGCAAGAGCTCGCTGATCCACGGCTCGCTGCCCGGGCGGGACGGGGTGGTCGTGGTGGACCAGTCCCCCATCCGCGGCTCCCGCCGCAGCAACCCGGCCACCTACACCGGGCTGCTCGACCCGATCCGGACCGCCTTCGCCAAGGCCAACGGGGTGAAGGCGGCACTGTTCAGCGCCAACTCCGAGGGGGCCTGCCCGACCTGCAAGGGGATCGGCCTGGTCTACACCGATCTGGCGATGATGGCCGGCGTCGCCACCATCTGCGAGCAGTGCGAGGGCCGGCGGTACACCGACGAGGTGCTCACGTACACGCTGCGGGGCAAGAACATCAGCGAGGTCCTCGCCATGTCCGTCGCGGAGGCACGGGACTTCTTCCCGGGCGGGCAGGCGCGGGCCGTCCTGAACCGGCTGGCCGACGTGGGGCTGGGCTACCTGGGCCTGGGGCAGCCGCTGACCACCCTCTCCGGGGGCGAGCGGCAGCGGCTCAAGCTGGCCATCAACATGGCCGAGAAGTACAGCACCTACGTGCTCGACGAGCCCACCACCGGCCTGCACCTGGCCGACGTGGACCAGCTGCTCGCGCTGCTGGACCGGCTCGTCGAGGCCGGCAACACGGTGATCGTCATCGAGCACCACCAGGCGGTGATGGCGCACGCGGACTGGATCATCGATCTCGGACCCGGGGCGGGGCACGACGGTGGGCGGGTGGTCTTCACCGGCACCCCGGCCGACCTGGTCGCGCACGGCGGCACCCTCACCGCCCGCCACCTGAGGGAGTACGTGACCCGCTGAGCCGCCCGCCCTGCCGGGGCGGCCCGAGGCCCGCTGCCGCCGCCCGCCGGTGGTGGCGGCGGGCCGCTGCGGGCGGATGCTCCGGGGCGGCGTCGCGGGCGGGCGACCCGCCACCAGCCTCGGCGGGTCAGGGCAGCCGGCGCAGCCAGCCGCGCTGCCACGGGGTCTCCACGGCGCGTGGGTGGTAGCGCGCGCGAACCCACCCCACCGCGGCTGCCGGCGGCAGGCCGTCGAGGATCGCCAGCGCCGCGAGCGCGGTGCCGGTTCGGCCGATTCCGCCCCGGCAGGCGACCTCCACCCGCTCCCCGCCGTGTGCCCGCCGCAACCCCTCACCGAGGGCGTCGAGGGCATCGGCCCGGTCCAGGGGCAGCCAGAAGTCCGGCCAGCGGATCCGCCGGTGCGGCCAGGCAGGCGTTGGCCCAGGGGCCAACAACAGCGCGAAGTCGGCGGGCGAGACCGGCGGGTCAGCGACGCGGCGCCCGCGTACCGTCGCGCCGCTCGGCAGCACGACCACCCCAGGGGTCTCGGACCAGTCCATGCGGGGATTCTGGCACCCTCGACACAGACAGCGCCGCCCCCGGCCCAGACGGGTCGAGGGCGGCGCTGGGGTGTCGGTGTGCAGGTCGCCTCTCGGCGAGTGGCGCGACGCGGCTCCAGCCGGACGGTATTCCGCGACGGCAGTCAGGTGAGGCCCGGGGACACTGGACACACCGACACCTGACTCAACACACTACCCGCCCCCGGCTCTTCCACCACGCCTCGTGACCC
>NZ_SMKN01000304.1 GCF_004348675.1 Micromonospora sp. KC606
GTTGAGGGGGGCTCGGCCGACTGGGGCGGCGGGGCCTGCCACTCGGTGCCGCCCGACGGCTGCGCCTGGCCCGGAGCCGTCGGGTAACCGGGCTGGCCGGAAGCCGGCGGGTAACCCGGCTGGCCGGAAGCCGGCGGGTAACCCGGGGTGGCCGGGTAGCCGGGATAGGCGGCACCAGGAGCGGGTGGTTCCCAGGCCGGCTGCGGCTTGCGGAAGAACTCGTTGGCCTTCGGCAGCGCCAGCAGGATCAGCGCCACCAGCAGGGACAGCAGCGTGAGCACCGCCAGCAGGGTGGTCACCGGGGTGTACCAGGACGGCAGGGCCTCCTCCATCCGGCGGGCGATCTCCTCGCCGCTGGGCATGTCACCGTCCGTCGGGCCGCCGGTGCCGAAACCGTTGGCGAACCCGCTGGCGGTGCTGAGGCCGCAGCAGCAGAACACGATGCCGCCGAGCACCCAGGTCGCGATCCGGGTGCCGTTCGCGCCACGGTTGTTGAACAGGCCGAGCACGGCGAGCACGATCGCCAGCAGCAGCCCGACGATGGCGCCACCGATCACGAACGCCATGGCGAAGGTGGCGACGTCCTGCGCGCCGTTCGCGGCGGTGCCGCGATAGGCGTCGTCGAGCACGTTGCGAATGGTGCCGGCGGTTGTCAGCGCGATGATCAGGTTGATCACCTGGAGCAGGGCGAACAGAATCAACAGGTAGCTGGAAATCGTCACCACGGCCGGCCGGGCGCGGGCCGGTGTGTGCTGGGAATCGACCACGATTCTCCTTCCCTTGGATCGCGCCCACACCGTATCCACTCCCGCCCACCCGCGCGCGCCGGACGCTCGGGAGCGGCGGCGTCGGCCGGTTCAGCCGGCCTCGGCGCGGACCCGCCGGTGTTCGCCGGTCACCACCGCGAGCAGGAAGAGGTCCACCGCCAGCGTGGCCACCGCGCCGAACTGGTTGACCGTGAAGTTGAAGATCTGGCCGAACAGCAGGTTGACCAGAAGCGCCAGCTTGAACAGCCGAAACGCGCCGGCCCGGTCATGGCGCAGCAGGAACGCCGCCCGGACGCCCAGCACCGCGGCGACCAGCGCGGCGGCGGACACGCCGAGCACCGCGCCCCACTCCCGCACCTCGTCCAGCCGGCCGGTCACCCCGTCCACCAACACGGACCCCACGTTGACTACCGGCTCGACGACCAGATAGACCACCACCAGCGCGACCACCCAGCGCGCCCTGATCAGGCGCACCGCCCCGGCGCGCAGCCGGGCCAGCCAGGGTTGCCAGAACCGGCGGGGTGGCGGCTCCCGGCGCGGCACCGCGTCGAGCAGCTGGGACACCGCGTACTCGACCTCCGGGCCGGCACCGCGCACCATTCGCAGGGTGGTGACCCGGCGGCGGTCGGTCAGCCCTCGGCCCACCCCGCCCACCACCGTGTCCAGGGCGTTCGCCACCCGCTCTCCGGAGGTGAGCGTCATCCGGTCGCGGACCGCTTGCGTGATCACCACGAGTAGGGCGAAGACCGCGTAGATGATGGAGGCCGCCGGCCGGTAGAAGTAGTCGGTGCCGGCGGTGACGAACTTGCCCACCTCGTCGATGAAGAGGCCGAAGCCGGTCCCGCCGACGATCGCGCCGGCCATCCGGGCCGCGCCGCCGAGGAAGACCAGCGCCACGCCCAGCCCGACGGCCATCAGCAGGCCGCCCCAGAGCACGTGGGCGATGTGCAGGCCACCCCCGCCGATCTGCGGATAGCCGGTCGCCCTGAGGTAGGCCCGGGTGACCAGCACCGTCGCCACTCCGGCGAGCACGAACCCCTGGAGGTACCCCGCGGCCTCCACCGCACGCGGCGGGAGACGGCGACGGCGCGACGGTGACATCGGTCCGAGACTAGTGGCCACACCACCCGTTCCGGCGGCGAAGCTCACATGCGCCAGACAGTGGTGTCCCAACTGCCTGACACTCCACGTTGCCGCAACTTTTCTCGGGCCGAGGTCAGGCTCCGGCGAGCCGGTCGGCGGCGTAGGCACGCAGGGTTGCACTGCCCATCACGCAGCCAGTGAACGTGGTGAACCCGCCCGGTTCGTCGCGCAAAGCGGCCCAGGCATCCCTGGCGGCGGCCGGATCGACGCGTTCCAGCAGCGTCGCCGCGTACGCCTTCCCGGCCGGCGAGCCACGCCGCAGCAGCCGGTCGACCTGCCTGCGGGCCTCCACCGGGTGCGCGGCTAGGGCCGCCTCGACCCGCTGGTACGCCTCCGTCGCGGGCAGCAGCGTGCCCGCGATTCCCACCCCGCCGAACGCCACGGTGTCCGCCCCGGCCAGTTCCCGCACCGCGGTGTCCAACTCCCGTGCCCAGCCTGGCTTGCCGATCCCGACCATGCCTCCATCCTTTCCCCACCCGGCCACCCCACTCCCCGGAGCTGCCCTGTGGGTCGGGGGATTTCTGGTCCCGGCCGGGAACCTCGGGATCGGCAGAGGCAGGGCGGGCTGGGGCCGGCCCCGCCGGAGCAGGCGGGACCGGCCCCACGGTCGGAGTCAGGCGGCGGTGACGGAGAGGGAGTCCTTCACGTCGGCCAGGTCGACCCGGACCGTGTCGCCGTCTCGGATCTGGCCGGCGAGCAGCGCCTTGGCGAGCTGGTCGCCGATGGCCGACTGGACCAGCCGGCGCAGCGGGCGGGCCCCGTAGATCGGGTCGTACCCGTGCTCGGCGAGCCAGCCACGGGCGGAGTCGCTGACGTCCAGCGCCATCCGACGGTCGGCGAGTCGCCGGCGCAGCCGGCCGAGCTGGATGTCGACGATGGCCCGCAGGTCGTCGCCCCGAAGCGTGGCGAAGACCACGATGTCGTCGAGGCGGTTGAGGAACTCCGGCTTGAAGTGCGAGCGGACCACCGCGAGCACCCCCTCGCGGCGCTGCTCCTCGGCCAGCGTCAGGTCGCCGATCACCGACGACCCCAGGTTGGAGGTGAGGATCAGGATCGCGTTGCGGAAGTCGACCGTGCGCCCCTGACCGTCGGTGAGTCGGCCGTCGTCGAGCACCTGGAGCAGGATGTCGAAGACATCCGGGTGGGCCTTCTCGACCTCGTCCAGCAGGATCACCGAGTACGGGCGGCGGCGCACCGCCTCGGTGAGCTGGCCGCCCTCCTCGTAGCCGACGTACCCGGGCGGGGCGCCGACCAGGCGGGCGACGGAGTGCTTCTCGCCGTACTCGCTCATGTCGATGCGGACCATGGCCCGCTCGTCGTCGAAGAGGAACTCGGCGAGCGCCTTCGCCAGCTCGGTCTTGCCGACGCCGGTGGGGCCGAGGAAGAGGAAGCTGCCGGTCGGGCGGTCCGGGTCGGCCACGCCGGCCCGCGCCCGGCGGACCGCGTCGGAGACCGCGCCGACTGCCTCGGCCTGGCCGACCACCCGGGCCCGCAGCGACTCCTCCATCCGGAGCAGCTTGGCGGTCTCGCCCTCCAGTAGCCGCCCTGCGGGTATACCGGTCCAGGAGGCCACGACGGCGGCGATGTCGTCCGCGCCGACCTCCTCCTTGAGCATCGCGCCGTCGGCCTGGAGGCGGGCCAGTTCCTCCTCGGCCCGCGCCAGCTCGGCCTTGAGTGCGGGGATGCGGCCGTAGCGCAGCTCGGCGGCGCGTTCCAGCTCGCCGTCGCGTTCGGCCCGCTCGGCCTCGCCGCCGAGCCGTTCCAGCTCTTCCTTGGCGGTGGAGAGCTTGGTGATGTGGTCCTTCTCCAGCTTCCACCGCTCGGAGAGCGCGGTGAGCTGCTCACGCTTGTCTGCCAGCTCCTTGCGCAGCCGTTCCAGCCGCTCGGCGGAGGCGGCGTCCGGCTCCTTGGCCAGCGCCATCTCCTCGATCTCCAGCCGGCGGACCGCCCGCTCGATCTCGTCCACCTCGACCGGCCGGGAGTCGATCTCCATGCGTAGCCGGGACGCGGACTCGTCGACCAGGTCGATCGCCTTGTCGGGCAGGAACCGGTCGGTGATGTAGCGGTCGGAGAGCGCGGCGGCGGCGACCAGTGCCGCGTCGGTGATGCGGACGCCGTGGTGCACCTCGTAGCGTTCCTTCAGGCCCCGCAGGATGCCGATGGTGTCCTCGATGGTCGGCTCGCCGACGAGCACCGGCTGGAAGCGGCGCTCCAGCGCCGGATCCTTCTCGATGTGCTCGCGGTACTCGTCCAGGGTGGTCGCGCCGACCATCCGCAGCTCGCCGCGGGCCAGCATCGGCTTGAGCATGTTGCCGGCGTCCATCGAGCCCTCGCCCTTGCCGGCGCCGACGACGGTGTGCAGCTCGTCGAGGAAGGTGATGACCTGCCCGTTCGAGTTCTTGATCTCCTCCAGGACGGACTTCAACCGTTCCTCGAACTGCCCCCGGTAGGACGCGCCGGCGACCATCGCGCCGAGATCGAGCGAGACGAGCTTCTTGTCCCGCAGCGACTCGGGCACGTCACCGGCGACGATGCGCTGGGCCAACCCCTCGACGATGGCGGTCTTGCCGACGCCCGGCTCACCGATCAGCACCGGGTTGTTCTTCGTCCGCCGGGACAGCACCTGGATCACCCGGCGGATCTCCGAGTCCCGGCCGATCACCGGATCGATCTTGCCGTCGCGGGCGCTGGCGGTCAGGTCGACGCCATACTTCGCCAGGGCCTGGTAGGTCTGCTCGGGGTCGGCGGTGGTGACCCGCCGGTCCCCGCCGCGTACGGTCGGGAAGGCGGCGACCAGGTTCTCCTCGGTGGCGCCGGCGGCCTTGAGCGCGCCGGCGACCGCGCCGCCGACCCGGGCCAGGCCGGCGAGCAGGTGCTCGGTGGAGGTGTACTCGTCGCCGAGCGGCCGGGCGATCTGCTCGGCGGCGCCGATGGCGTTGACGAACTCGCGGGCCAGGGTGGGCTCGGCGATGCTGGAGCCGCGTGCGGCGGGCAACGCGTCGACCGCCCGTTGGGCGACCCGGCGCAGCTCGGTGGCGTCGGCTCCGGCAGCGCGCAACAGGCCGGCGGCGGTCGACCCCTCGGTGTCCAGCAGGGCCAGCAACAGGTGCCAGGGCTCCACGGTGGCGTGGCCGCGCCGGTTGGCCAGGGCGACGGCCCCGCTGATGGTCTCGCGGCTCTTGGTGGTGAGGCGTTCGGTGTTCATGGGCTCCCCCGGATCGGCGTTCCACCAGGTATCGACACAACCAGAGTTGAGCGTATTCCACTCAACTCTAGCGGTGTGAGTCAGATCACTCTTCGGTGATGACCACCCGGATCCACCGCCGGTCGAGCCGGTCCCCCACGCCGAGCAGTACCTCACCGGGCAGACCGGTCGCCGCCAGCGTGTCGTCCGCCAGCGCCCACAGGTGGTGCCCCGGGC
>NZ_SMKN01000305.1 GCF_004348675.1 Micromonospora sp. KC606
CTCCCCCACCGAACCCGACCACCCCGCCGCCGCACGGCGATGACTGCATGGCCGTCTACAAGGTGGTCAGCGCCTGGAACGGCGGGTTCCAGGGCGAGGTCATGATCATGAACCACAGCAAGCGGACGTACGGTGGCTGGACGGCGTCCTGGACATGGCCCAGCGGTCAGCGGATCTCGCAGACCTGGGGCGGAACGGCCACCACGAACGGGGCGTCGGTGACGGTCACCAACGCCGCGTACAACGGCACCATCGCACCGGAGGGCACCACCACGTTCGGCTTCATCGCCAGCACGAACGGCACCAACACCCTGCCGACCGTCACCTGCACCGGCCGCTGACCCACCCAACTGCCGATCGCCGACCCGCTCGGGTTCCCCGGCGACCAGCAGCTACCCGCCGGGCGGCGGTCCACCCGCCGCCCGGCCCGGCCGCACCAGGCGGGAGGCCCGCGTCCCCGGATCACTCCGGCGCGACGCGGGCCTCTCGATGGCGGGACGGGGCAACGCCCCGGACCGTCAGCGGACCATGCTGCCCACGACGGGCTTGGTGAGCAGGGCGGACTGGTTGCGCTGGATGCCGGGGTCGAGGGTCTTGGCCACGAAGATGGCGTGCCAGATGCAGAAGATCAGCACCGTCCACACCTTGCGGGAGTGGTCCGCCTCCTCCCGCTTGTGCTCGTCCAGCAACCGCGTCGCGTACGACAGGTCGATCAGGTCGCCGGCGCCCGAGGTGGCCAGCACGTGCCGGGCCCACTCGTACATCTCGCCGCGCAGCCAGACCCGGGTCGGGGTCGGGAAGCCGAGCTTCCTGCGGTTGACGATGGCCGGCGGGACCACACCCTGCAGCGCCTGGCGCATGGCGTACTTGGTGGCGTCCGAGCGGGGCGGCAGCTTCAGGTCGACCGGGATGCCGGCCGCGACGTTGAAGACCTCCCGGTCGAGGAAGGGCACCCGTACCTCCAGTGAGTGCGCCATCGAGATCCGGTCGGCCTTGACCAGGATGTCGCCGCGCAGCCAGGTGTACAGGTCGACGTACTGCATCTTGGTGACGTCGTCCAGCTCGGTGCACTCGGCGTAGATCGGCGCGGTGACGTCGGTGTAGCGGACCGAGGGGTCGTAGCGGCGCAGCAGGTGCTGCTTCTCCTCCTCGGTGAACATCCGGGCGTTGCCGTAGTAACGCTGCTCGATCGGGGTGGTGCCGCGCTCCAGGAAGCTCTTGCCCTTGACGCCCTGCGGGATCGCCTTGGAGACCGCCCGCAGCCCCTTCTGCACGCCGCCCGGCAGGCCGTTGACCGCGCCGAGGGAGAGCGGCTCGCGGTAGATGGTGTAACCGCCGAAGAACTCGTCCGCGCCCTCGCCGGAGAGGACCACCGTGACGTGCTCGGCGGCCTTCTTGGCCACGAAGTAGAGCGGCACCAGCGCCGGGTCCGCCACCGGGTCGTCCAGGTGCCAGACGATCTTCGGCAGCGCGTCGATCATGTCCTGCGGCCCGATCTTGGTCGGGATGGTGGTCACGTCCAGGTGCCGGGCAGAGTCCTGGGCCACGTCGATCTCGGAGTAGCCGGGCACGTCGTACCCGACGGTGAAGGTCAGGATGTTCGGGTTGAACTCCCGCGCGAGAGCCACCACCGCGGTGGAGTCGATGCCGCTGGACAGGAACGAGCCGACCGGCACGTCCGAACGCATGTGCATCCGGACGCTCTCCCGCAGTGTCTCCCGGATGTCGTGGTAGAGCCGCTGCTCGTCGTCGACCGGCGCCGGGCGGAACACCGGCCGGTACCACCGGCGCACGTCGATTCGGCCGCCGGGGGTCCAGGTGAGGTACTCCCCCGAGCCGATCCGGCTGATCCCCTTGTGCAGGGTGCCCGGCTCCGGGACGTACTGCAGCGTCAGGTAGTGGCTCAGGCTCGCGGTGTCGATGCCGGCGTCGCCCTGGTACGCGGAGTGGGCGAACGGCAGCAACGCCTTCTTCTCGGAGGCGAGGTAGAGCCCGTCGGCGGTCTCCAGGAAGTGCAGCGGCTTGATGCCGAAGTAGTCGCGGGCGCCGAAGGCCCGCCGCTCCTGCCGGTCCCAGATGACGAAGGCGAACATGCCGCGCAGCCGGGTGAGCACCTGCTCGCCCCAGTAGTGGTACCCGGCGACGATCACCTCACCGTCGCCCGCGGTGGCGAACTGTGCGCCGAAGGTGCGGATCAGCTCCTCGCGGAGCTCGATGTAGTTGTAGATCTCACCGTTGAAGGTGAGCAGGTATCGACCGCCGGCGTAGGGCAGCGGCTCGTGACTGGACGCCACATCAATGATCGCCAGCCGCTTGTGCGCGAACACCCCGTCCGCGTACCGGCCGGAGGCGTCCCCGACCACCTCGACCCCGGTCTCGTCCGGGCCTCGGTGGTGCAGGCATTCCAACGCCCCGGCGATGTTGTCGCGGTGAGCGGCGGCGTCGCCGCGCGCACTGAAGAAGGCCAGGAGTCCGCACATGGTGGTCATCTTTCCACGCGCGCGGAGCGGCCGTCGCGGCACCGCTGGCTCTCTTACCCACGACCTGCCCGCGGCCGCCGGCGCAGAACCCGGACCAGCGACGACACCCGGTTCCGTCGGCGGGCAGGGCCGCGTCGCCCCTTTCCGGGCCGCGTCCGGTGGCCCAAACCGCCGCTCCCGACCGGGCGCGGCGAGGCGGTACCGTCGGACCAGCAACGACGCGGAGGGAGCGGACATGGCCGAGGACCGGACCAGCGGCAAGCCGGCGGACGGCACCGAATCGCACGACCCGGACTTCCCGGAGGCATTCCTTGCCTTCATGCGCCAGGGCTGGCAGGACACCACCCTGCCGGTCGGCCCGCGCCCGGAGGTGCCGAACCACGCCAAGCGCCGGGCCGCCCTCTCTGCCGCGTTCCCGGGCGAGACCCTGGTCATCCCGACCGGCAACGAGAAGGTCCGCGCGAACGACACCGAACACCGGTTCCGGCCGGGCAGCGACTTCGCGTACCTGACCGGCGACCTGGACCCGGACGGCGTTCTGGTGCTCCGCCCCAACGGCTCCGGGCACGATGCCACGCTCTACATGCGCCCCCGATCGTCACGGGAGACCGACGAGTTCTTCCGCAGCCGACACGGTGAGCTGTGGGTCGGCCGGCGGCACACCCTGACGGAGAAGTCGACCGAGCTGGGCCTGCCGACCGAGGACCTGGCCGGGCTCGACGCGGCCCTCGCCGGGCTCGCGCCGGGGCGCACCCGGGTGCTGCGCGGTTTCGACGCCCGGGTGGACGCGGCCGTCCGCCCGTGGGACGGGCCCCGCGCCGAGGGCGAGCCGGCCCGCGACCGGGAGTTGGCCATCGCGATCTCCGAGCTGAAGCTGGTCAAGGACGAGTGGGAGATCGCCCAACTCCAGGAGGCCGTGGACGCGACCGTACGCGGCTTCGAGGACGTGGCCCGGGCGCTGCCGGCCGACCGGGGGGTCTCCGAGCGGCTGCTGGAGGGCATTTTCGCGCTGCGCGCCCGGCACGACGGCAACGACGTCGGGTACGGCTCGATCGTCGGGGCGGGTGAGCACGCCACGATCCTGCACTGGGTGCACAACCACGGGGCCACCCGCCCGGGTGAGCTGCTGCTGATGGACATGGGCGTGGAGAACCGCAACCTCTACACCGCCGACGTGACGCGGGTGCTGCCGGTCGACGGTCGGTTCACGCCGTTGCAGCGGCAGGTCTACGACGCCGTGTACCAGGCCCAGCAGGCCGCCATCGACGTGGTCAAGCCCGGGGTGGCGTTCCGGGACGTGCACCTGACCGCGATGCGGGTGCTCGCCGAGGCGCTGAGAGACCTCGGCCTGCTGCCGGTGAGCGTGGACGAGGCGATGGACCCGGCCTCGACGGTCTACCGCCGGTGGACCCTGCACGGCACCAGTCACATGCTCGGCATCGACGTGCATGACTGCGCCAACGCCCGCAAGGAGAAGTACCGCGACGGCACGCTCGGCGAGGGTTACGTGCTCACCGTCGAGCCGGGGCTCTACTTCCAGCCGGAGGACGAGCTGGTGCCCGAGGAGCTGCGGGGCATCGGCGTCCGGATCGAGGACGACGTCCTGGTCACCCCGACCGGCGCGGTGAACCTCTCGGCCGGGCTGCCGCGTCGCTCCGACGAGGTGGAGACGTGGCTGGCCGAGCAGCGGGAGGCGGGTCCCCGACTGCCGGGCTGACCCGGGTACGACCACGCGGCGGGCCCCGCCGCCGGCACCGGACGGTTTCCGTCCTCGCCGGCGGGCGGGGCCCGCCGGCGTCTGCGCCGGCGACGCCCGATCGGGTGATCCAGGGCTGGGGGCACGCGGCCAAACATGAGCGAAATACGGGCTTTCTTCTGATACGTCCTTGTCGTGAGATTACTTCTCATACGGTGTGCTTCAGGAGCTGCAACCGATTTGTAGCTGGTCAGACCGCTTGCGCGGTTCTGGTCCCTTTGTGAGCACGAAAGGGCGGAAGGCTCTGATGTCCAACGACGTAACGACTTCCGACGGCGAGGCACGGATGACCCCGCCGACGAGCCGGCGACGGGCGCTCTGGGTCGTCACCGGCGTGGCCGGCCTGACCGGCGTCGTCGGCCTGGCGGCGCTCGGCGGCCTCGCCGCGCGTGACGACAAGGCCGGGGACGCGCGACGCGCGACGGAGAAGCAGATGGCGACGCCACAGCAGGTGAGCGACACCGGCAAGGCCGACAAGGGCTCCCCGGAGACCGGTGCCGGCGACAACCGGGGCGATCGGGACCGCGACCGCCGGGGCGGCGAGAGGCAGGGGAAGGTCCGCGACGTGCCGTGCGACGAGGAGAAGCTCGTCGAGGCGGTCGACCTGGTCAACCGGGACCGTGGCGGCACGTTGCGGCTGGCTCCGCGCTGCACCTACGAGTTGGGCGGCCACGACAAGAAGTCCGGCTCGGGCCTGCCGGCGATCCGGCACGAGGTCACCGTCAAGGGGCGGGGCGCCACGATCAAGCGGGACTCCGAGGACGCCTTCCGGCTGTTCACCGTCGCCGACGGCGGGGACCTGACCCTGAAGGACGTGACCCTCAAGGGCGGCAACGCCGCCGCGTTCACACACGGCAGCCGGCCTGGCGACCGGAAGGCTCCGGACGGGCCGCAGGGCCCGGGCGGGCCGGGCTCGGGCGACCAGCGGGTCCCCGGTGGGTCGCAGGGCCCCGACGGAGGTGCGCTGCTGGTGGAGCGGGGTGGCGCCGCCCACCTGGAAAAGACCACCCTGGTCGGCAACAACGCCGAGGGCAACGGCGGGGCGATCGCCAACTACGGCCGGGTCGACATCCACGACAGCAAGCTGG
>NZ_SMKN01000306.1 GCF_004348675.1 Micromonospora sp. KC606
GTGGGGGCTCGCGCCCACGCCCCGGCTGACCGTGACCGTCAACCAGCGGCGACCAGCCGGAACTCTACCCGCACCGGGAGCGGGCAGGGCGTTGGCCGGCGCGAGGACCACGCACGGCGTCGTGCCACCGGCTGAACGGACGGCAGGAAGCCGGCGCGGCCACAGTCGGGCTGGTCGCCGGGAACCACTCCGCGCTCG
This sequence comes from Micromonospora sp. KC606, assembly GCF_004348675.1. Taxonomy (GTDB): domain Bacteria; phylum Actinomycetota; class Actinomycetes; order Mycobacteriales; family Micromonosporaceae; genus Micromonospora. The sequence goes on from NZ_SMKN01000306.1 coordinate 199, forward strand.
ACCGGCTCCGAATCGCTGATTGCCCGCCGACCGGCTCCGAATCGCTGATTGCCCGCCGACCGGCTGGCCGGCGGGCACCCGGGTCACGCGCCGGGCAGCACCTCGCGGGCCGCGGCGCCGGCGAAGTAGGGCTCCGGAGCACCGAAGAGGCCCAGCAGGCCGGTCACCCAGAGCTGCCGGTGCACGAACCGGCTCGGCTCGGTGACCACCAGCTTCACCCCGCTGACCTCGGCAGTCTGGAAACCGGCGACCATCGCGCTGATGCCCACGGAGTCGATGAAGGTGACGAGCCGCATGTTGAGCTCGATCCGGGACGGACGTCCCTTCGCGAGCACCTCGGCGATCGCCTCACGTACCTCGTACGCGGTGTCGACGTCGATCTCCCCACGCGGAGCGATCTCGATGACACCACCAGGCAGAACCGATTTCACGATCGACAGGCTCACGCGAGCACCTCCACTCGCCCGTTACGGGCGCCTCATCAGTACGCGGGCCGCGACCGAGAGTATTCCTCCAACGGCCTCGGTCGCCACCCCTCGGGATGAGCAATTCGCGGATCCAGCCGGATCGGACCGTCTTCACCGCATCGTTCCTGGTCATGTTGTCGTCGGTGGACGGCCCGGTCGGACCGCCCCAACCGCCCCAGGGTAGCTGCCCCGGTCCACCCCCGGCCGGACCCGACGCACCGGGCGAGCCCGCGCCGGTTTGCGTCGCATGGGTCGCAGGGAATCCTCGGGTTTGCCGGGGCTGCCTAGCCTCGGCGGCAGAGACCCCACCACGACCGAAGGATTTCCGATGATCAAGAGACTGCTCGCTCTGACGGGTGTAGGCGCGCTGCTCGCCCTGGTGCTGGCCTGCGGCTTCGGCGGCGGGGGCGACGACGACGATGACGACGGCGACGACTTCGCCCGCCGCGCCGCCACCGTGGTCGTCCTCCCCTGACTGCGTCCCTCCCGCCGACTTCTGTCGGCAATTTGTCAGCAGTTCGCGCCGGATCGCGGTGTCCCTCGCACCGGACACCGCGATGCGGCGCAGCCGGGGACACCGCACCGGTTTGGGAGGTGGCCCGGCGGGGCACTGGCCGTCACAGGCGGACCGTGACGTGCTAGACACGTCGGCGTCCGAAGTGGCCGCAGACTTCGGCACCCGAGGAGGCAACACATGTTCGGCACCAACCTGCTGGAGCGCCGCAGCAAGCCGGAACGGATCGCCGACCACGCCTGGCAGCAGCTCGCCACGGCGGTGGGATCCGCCGGCGACAGCGTCCGCGACGCCGCCATGTCGGTACGGCACGGCGCGCACCTCTCCGACGCCGGCGAGGTTGTCGGCTCGGCCGCCGACGAGGCCCGACGCCGCGCCACGCTCGCCTTCGACGCGCTCGCCGGCCGCCGCCCGGCGCTGCCGTGGACGCTGCTGATCAGCGCCGCGCTGGTCGGCACCGCGATCGGCTGGGCCGCCGGCACCGCCGCCCGGGCCGCCGGCAGCCGCGCGGGCCGCGAGGCGGACGACATCGAGTTCGTCGACGTGGACCGGCCCAACTCCCCCGCCGAACTGGACGGCTGAATCCGGGGCGCACCCTCGGATTCCCAGCCAGGCGGCCGCGGCTTCGCCCGACCCGGGGTACGTCCGAGGGGCGGTCCCCGGTGCCGGGGCCGCCCCTCGTTTCCGGCACGCCCCGGCGGCCGGACGGCCGCCGGGGACACCGGTCAGCGGGCTGGGATGGCGGTGCAGGTGAGGAAGGGCACCGAGTTGGTGCCGGTCCAGCTCGCGATGAACCCGAAGCTGGTGGTGGCGCCGGCTCCGAGGTTGCCGTTCCAGTCGGCGTTCCTGACCACCACCAGGGTTCCGTTCTGGGTGAAGTTGCCACCCCACAGCTGGGTGATCCGTTGCCCGTCGGCGAAGCGCCAGTTCACCGACCAGCCGCTGGCCGGGGAGCCACCGTTGCGGATGCTCACCTCCCCCTGGAAACCGCCCTGCCAGGAGCTGGTCACCTTGTACGTGGCCGTGCATCCCCCCGCCGGGACCGGCGTCGTCGGCGGCGGGCCGCTCGGCGACGGGCTCGGTGAGCTGGGCGACGGGCTCGGGGTGGTCGGCGACGGGCTGGGCGAGGTCGGCGACGGGGTCGGGGTGGTAGGCGTCGGCGTCGGGTTGCCGCCCTGCCGGTCGGCGACCATGATGCCCCGGCCGTTGGTGCCGAGGTAGACCCGGCCGTAGACCCGAGGGTCACCGGTGAGCGCCTCGCCCGCGTTGCCGTACTGGTGCTGGTCGTCGTTGATCCGTACCCAGGCCGCGCCGGCGTTGTCGGAGCGGTACACGCCGTGCTTGCCGTCGACGGTGCCGATGACGAACAGCGCCGGGTAGGTCTGCCCGGGAGCGGCCTTGCCGAAGCCCACGCTGATCGACGAGGTGACGGCGGGCAGCTTGGTGAAGCTGGCCCCCGAGTTGGTGGAGTGCCACAGGCCGCCGGCACCGGCCAGCCAGATGTCACCGCTCCTGCCGGGCAACGCCTTGAACCGGACGTCGCCGGTGCTGGGCAGCCCGGTCGCGGCGGTCGCGGTGAAGCTGGCCCCGCCGTTGGTGCTCACGTAGAACCTTCCGCCCCGGAAGCCGTAGAAGGTGTTCTTGTCGACCCGGTCGGACTCGACGACCGCGTTGGCCGGGATGCCGGTGGCCGCGGTCCACGAGGTGCCGAAGCCGACCGAGCGGACCACCTGCTGGCCGGCGTCGCCCGGGGCCCAGACGAACTGGCTGCCGTCGGCGGACGCGGCCACCGTGCCGCCGCTGTTGACCCCGGACGGCTCGGTGCCCTGGAACCAGTTGGCCCCGCCGTCGGTGGAGAACGCCACGTGACTGTCGTTCGGCCGGTCGGCGTCGGTGAAGTCGCCGGCCCGCACCATCACCGACGGGTTGTTCTCGGCGTAGTCGAGGCTGGTGGTGCTGGTGAAGTTCGGCTGGGTGAACATCATCGACGGCACCGCGTCGAGGTTGGTGTGCCGGAAGCCGCCGATGTCGCCGAGCGCGCTGACCAACGGTGCGCCCGACGGCGGGCTGATCAGGTCCCGCACGTTGGTCTCCTCCAGCCCCCGGACCATCGGCCGAATGGTGAACTGCCCGCCGGTGTCCCACCTGGTGAGGTCGGTACTGCCGTAGATGGTCGCGCCGGTGCCGTACAGGAAACGGTTGGAGTCGTGCGGGTCGATCTCCACCGACTCGTTCATCCAGCCGAGCTTCGGGGTCTCCTCCGGCGGGGACGGGTTGCCGCCGAAGGTCAGCCAGGGCACCGAACTGACGTCCATCTTGTACTTCTTCACCCGCTCCGGGTAGCTGCCCCAGTCCCACACCCGGGTCCACGTGGCGCCGCCGTCGGTGCTGCGCCAGAAGATCGCGTCCGGCCACCAGGAGATCTGCGTCGCCACCATCAGCGTGTTCGGCTGCTGCCGGTCGATGGTCAGGCCCGAGTAGCCGAAGTACGCGTCGGTGCTCGACGACGGAATGGGGCTGATCTGCGTCCACGCGCCGGTGGCCCGGTTGAACTTCCACACGTCGCCCTTGGCGCCGTCGTACGGGCCGCCGGTGTCGCTGGTGGCGATGTAGAGGTAGCCGCCGGCCGGATCCACCACCCCCTTGTGGGCGAGGTAGCCGGTGGGCTGGCCGGGGATCCGCTCCCAGGTCGTCCCGCCGTTGGTGGTGCGGTAGACGGGATTGTCCTTGTCCGCCACGCCCACGTAGATCGTCTGGGTGGCGCTGCCGGCCGTACCGGTGCTCTTGTCGAAACTGACCCAGGTCAGGCCCTGGTTCTGGCTCTGGTAGCCGCTGCTGTCGTCGGGGTCGGCCCGGTAGTTGCCGACGTTGGGGAAGTTGGCCACCTTGGCCCAGGTGGCACCGTGGTCGGTGCTGCGCCACAGGCCGTTGCCACCCTCGGCGCCGTAGTACAGGATGCTGTTGCGGTTCGGGTCGACCGCCAGCCGCTCCCCCATGCCCCGGCCGGGCATGTTGCCGCCGTTCTTGAACGGCAGCTCGGTGGCCTGCCAGGTGGCCCCCTTGTCGGTCGACCGCAGGATGGCCCCGTTGTTCGGATCCCAGTCGTTGGTGTACATGCCGACCGCGACGTACACCCGGTTGGTCTGGACCGGATCGGTGGCCAGGCTGACCACGCCGTTCCAGCCCCACCTGTCGTTGCCGACCCAGTCCAGCAGTGGCGTCCAGGACTGGGTGGCCTGCTCCCACCGGTACGCGCCGCCGATGTCGGTCCGGGCGTAGATGAGGTTCTTCTCGGTGGGGTTGAAGACGATGCCGGGGACGAAGCCACCACCATCGATCCGGACGTTGCGCCAGGAGTACGGCTCGGCCGCCGCCGCGGCGGCCGGTGGGGACGGAGCGACAGCGATCTGGACGGCCACGACGGCCGTGGCGGCGGCGAGCACGGACGTGACCGCGCCGGCGAGACTTCTCCGCATCTGCGGTTCCTCTCGGGGGATGCCAGCTGACATGGGTGCGACGCCGCGAAGCGTCGACAGGTGCGGAGAGCTGCCCTGGCTCCCCGCCGGCACGCTGGCTCCCGCTGCCGAGGAAGAAGTTCACGGTAGCGGGCGGGGGGGCAGGTATGGAAGCGCTCCCGGTCAGCCCTTCGGGTCGAGGTGGAAGACCACCGCGTCGGCGATCTGCTCGCGCCGGATTCCCAGCCCGTCGACCGGCCGGCCGGCGGCGTCCCGCCAGGGAGTTTCGGCGGCGTACCCGGGTAGCAGCACCACCGTGCGCACCCCCGCCGACCGCAGGTACGCCACCGAGGCGGCGTCCGGAAAACCCAGACTCATGACCCTGGTCCGCTCCTGACTGGCCGGGACGAACGAGGCGAGACCGTTGACGGTGCGCGGGAAACCGTCGGTGGACCAGAGCATCACGTGATAGTCCCGCGCGCCGCCCAGCGGCAGCACCAGCACCGGGCCCGGTACGCCGCGCAGCGCCGCCGGCGCGGCCGGCACCGGCACGTGCGGCGTCCGGTTCACCCCCTCGACCAGCACCAGCAGCAGCGGCAGCACCAGCA
>NZ_SMKN01000307.1 GCF_004348675.1 Micromonospora sp. KC606
GGGGGTGGGTCAGGAGCGGGAGAGGCGGCGGAGCAGCGAGTCGGCTCCGAGCGGGTACGCCCCGTGCCGGCGGACGCCGTCGGCGACCTCCCGGTCGGAGGAGACCACCACGACCGGCCGCCCCGCCGGCTCGGCCCGGACCAGCCGGCGGATCAGCTCGTCGGCGGTCTCACCCTTGCGGCTGAAGAGCACCCGCACGCCGCGCGGGGCGGGAGGCAGGCCGTGCATCCGCTCGGCGCCGTCGAACACGACGGTGACCTCGTCGCCGGTCTGCGCGGCGATCCCGCCCAGGCCGGTGATCAGCCGTTTGCGCTGCTGTTCGAGGGACATCTCGCCGAAGCCGCGCTTGGTGACGTTGTAGCCGTCGACCACCAGGTGCGCCCGGGGCAGAGCGAGGAGTTGGTCCAGGCGGGCCGGGTCGTCGGTGTCGCGGGCGCGGGCCGCCGGACCGGCGGCGGGCGCGGCGGCCGGGTTCACGGCGAAGGCGTCGGCGACGAAGTCGGCAGGCAGCTTGTCGACCGGATCCAGGGCCAGCTCGCGGCGCAGCCCGACGGCGGCCTGCCCGATCGTCTCCAGCAGCAGCCAGAGCCGCGCGTCGTCGACCGAACGGGCCTCCTTGGCGCTGGCCCGGGCGACGCCGGCCGCCGCCTCGGCCTCGGCGAGCCGGGCCCGCGCCCGGCGCAGCTCGGCATCGGCGTCGGCGGCGGCCCGGGCGGCCCGGCCACGCTCGGTGGCCAGCAGTTCGCCGGCCCGGCGCTCGCGCGCCTGTGTTTCCCGCAGCGTCCGGTTGAGCTGCCGGTTCTCCTCCCGCAGCTGGCCCAGCTCCTCGCGCACCCGGGCCAGCTCGTCGCGGAGCTTCTCCGCCTCGACCCGGGCCACCGCCCGGTCGTGTTCGGCGCGGGTGGCCCGCTGCTCGGCCTCGCGGACCAGCTCGGCGACGACCGCGCTGTCCGCCTCGGCGCGTACCGCGGCCCCGCTGGCCTCGATCAGCTCCCGCCAGCCCCGGGGCCGGGCAAGGTACGCCAGGGCGGCCACCTCGACCGGGTCGGCGGCGGCCGGGGCGGTCCCCTCGACGACGGCGGCGCCCAGGTCACCGGCGTCGGCGAGCACTCGGGCGGTGATCCGTTGCCGGAACAGCGGATCGCCGGTGAGCTGGGCCGCGATCGCCGGGGCACCCAGGCGGGCCCGGCGGTTCGGGGCGAACTTGGCGACCCGGCGCAGCGGCACCGGCACCTCGTCGGCGGGCAGGCCGGGCAGCACCGCGGCGGTCAGGGCGACAATGCGCTGACGGACCGGTTCGGGAAGGATCGGCTCCGGCTCGGGCGCCCCCACACCCGGGTCGTCGCCAGCCTCCGGCGCGGCGACGGACGACCTCTCCTCGGGGAGATGGTCGTCGTTCGGCTCGGTGAGGGGCATGTGGCAAGTCTCCCACCGCGACCGGGCCCACCGCCCAGTGAGTGAGCCGATCTCTCATCCTAGCCCCGTGGTACCTGCTGGGGCGGGTGTGCCGGGAGTGTCGGACCAGCCGGTTACCGTTCCGCCCGTGGCACCTGGGGAGTACGTCCAGCAGTCGCTGGCCGGTCTGGATCCGACGGCGGGCGCCGGGGTCGACCCGGCGCTGCCGCTCCACGCGGCCACCTTCGTGGTGGTCGACCTGGAGACCACCGGCGGCGCGCCGGACGGCGGCGGGATCACCGAGATCGGCGCGGTCAAGGTGCGCGGCGGCGAGGAGCTGGGGGTGCTGGCCACCCTGGTCAACCCCGGCGTGCCGATCCCGCCGTTCATCACCGTGCTGACCGGCATCACCCAGGCCATGCTGGTCCCCGCCCCACCGATCGAGCAGGTCCTGCCGAGTTTCCTGGAGTTCGTCGCCGACGCCGTGTTGGTCGCCCACAACGCCCCCTACGACGTGGGTTTCCTGAAGGCGGCCTGTGCCCGGCACGGCTACCGGTGGCCCAATCCCCGGGTGCTGGACACGGCGGCGCTGGCCCGGCGCGTGCTGACCCGCGACGAGGTGCCCAACCGCAAGCTCGGCACCCTCGCGGCCTACTTCCGCACCGCCACCCAGCCCACCCACCGGGCGCTCGACGACGCGAAGGCCACGGTGGACGTGCTGCACGGGCTGATCGCCCGGCTCGGCGGGCACCGGGTCGACACGGTCGGCGAGGCGATCGAGTTCGCGAAGGCGGTCACCCCCACCCAGCGGCGCAAGCGGCACCTCGCCGACGGGCTGCCCAAGGCTCCCGGGGTCTACATCTTCCGCGCCGCCGACGGCCGCCCGCTCTACGTCGGCACCTCCGGCGACATCGCCACCCGGGTGCGCAGCTACTTCACCGCCGCCGAGAAGCGGGCCCGGATGTCGGAGATGTTGGCCGCGGCCGAGCGGGTCGAGGCGGTCGAGTGTGCGCACTCCCTGGAGGCCGAAGTCCGTGAGCTGCGGCTGATTGGCGCGCACGCGCCGCCGTACAACCGCCGGTCGAAGTTCCCGGAGCGGCTGGTCTGGCTCAAGCTGACCGACGAGGCGTACCCGCGGCTGTCGGTGGTGCGCGCCCTCTCCCCCACCGACACCGCCTACCTGGGGCCGTTCCGCTCCCGGCGGGCCGCCGAGCTGGCGGCGGCCGGGTTCCACGACGCGGTCCCGCTGCGCCAGTGCACCCACCGGCTCTCGCTGCGCACGGTCACGCCGGCCTGCGCGCTGGCCGAGCTGGGTCGCTGCCCGGCGCCCTGCGAGCACCGGATCACTCCCGACGAGTACGACCACCGCGCCGCCGCCCCGTTCCGCGCCGCGACCACCAGCGACCCGCAGCCGGTGGTCGACGCCCTGCTCGCCCGGATCGCGACGCTGGCGGCGGCCCAGCGCTACGAGGAGGCCACGGTGGTGCGCTCCCGGCTGGCCGCCGTGCTCCGGGCGACCGTCCGGATGCAACGGCTCGCCGCGCTGACCCGGATCGCCGAGCTGGCCGCCGCCCGACCCGCCGCCGGCGGCGGCTGGGAGCTGGCGCTGGTGCGGCATGGCCGGCTGGCCGGCGCGGGGGTGTCCCCGCCCGGTGTCCACCCGCGACCGACGATCACCGCGATCCGGGCCACCGCCGAGACGGTGCCGCCCGGCCACGGGCCGGTGCCCCGGGCGTCCGCCGAGGAGACCGAACGGATCTTGTCCTGGTTGGAGCGGCCGGAGACCCGGCTGGTGGAGATGTCGTCCGAGTGGTCGTCGCCGGTGACCGGCGCGGCCCGCTACCGTGACCTTCTGGCGAAGGCCGAGAACGCTGGCTCCCCCCAACTCTCGACCGAACGCTCATGAGCAAGTGACCGATCGGATGACGCCGGCTCACTTAGGCTGTTAAGGGAGTGCAGTCCTGCCCGTTTCGTGGGCCTGCTTCCGGTTGCCGATGACGGTGGCCGCGGAGCCGGGGTGAGGAGGTGTCCCTCGTGGACGTCGACGCCGGACACGGCGCCGCCCTGGGGGGCGCGCTCCCGACGCAGCCGGGGGAGCTGCCGCTGGCCCGCCGCCTGCGGTCGCTGCTGACCTGGCCGACCAACGACACCGACCCGGTCAGCCAGCTCGTCCGCAGCCACCGGAGCATCCACCCCAGCGCGGACCCCTCCGTGCTGCGCAGGGCGTACACGATCGCGGAGAACATGCACCGCGGCCAGTTCCGCAAGAGCGGCGAGCCGTACATCACCCATCCGCTGGCGGTCGCCGAGATCTGCGCCGACCTCGGCATGGACACCACCACACTGGTCGCCGCGTTGTTGCACGACACGGTGGAGGACACCCGATACACCCTCCAGGCGCTCGCCGAGGACTTCGGCGGCGAGGTGGCCCACCTGGTCGACGGGGTCACCAAGTTCGACAAGGCGTTCTACGGCAAGGCCGCCGAGGCCGAGACCATCCGCAAGATGATCGTCGCGGCCGGCAAGGACGTCCGTGTGCTGATCATCAAACTGGCGGACCGGCTGCACAACATGCGCACCCTCGGGGTCCGCTCGGCCGCGTCCCGCGAACGAATCGCCCGCAAGACCCAGGAGGTGCTCGTCCCGCTCTGCGACCGGCTGGGCATCCAGACCCTCAAGCGCGAGCTGGACGACGTGGTGCTGCTGCACCTCGAGCCCGACGAGCACGCCCGGATCGCCCGGCACGTGCACGACCGGCCCGGCTGGGACGCGTACCTCGACGACGTGGTCGCCCAGGCGAAGGTGGCGCTGCGCCGCAGCCGGGTCGACGCCGAGGTCAGTCCGCGTCCCCGGCACCTCTACTCGATCTGGAAGGACACCGTCGCCGGCAGTCACACCGCCCCGTTCGACCTGCCCCGCATCGTGATCGTGGTCGACGGCCCGGCCACCGACTGCTACGCGGCACTCGGCGCCGTGCACTGCCGGTGGCGCCCGATCCCCGGCCGGTTCAAGGACTTCATCGCCTCCCCGAAGAACAACCTCTACCGGTCCCTGCACACCAGCGTCTGCGGCCCCCAGGACCGCACCGTCGAGGTGCTCATCCGCACCCGTGAGATGCACCGTTGGGCCGAGTACGGCATCGCCGCCGACTTCCGTTTCCCCCGCACCGCCGGGTCGGAATCCGCCAAGGTCGACCAGTTGGGCTGGCTGCGCCGGGTGCTGGACTGGGAGCAGGAGGCGCCCGATCCGGCCCAGTTCCTCGAGTCGCTGCGCTGCGACCTGGCCGAGGCGCAGATCCAGGTGGTCGCCGACGGCCGACAGGTGGTGCTCCCGGCCGGCGCCACCCCGGTCGACCTGGCGTACGAACTGGGCACCGACCGCGGCGACCATTGTCTCGCCGCCCGGATCAACGGCCGGCTGGCCCCGCTCTCCTCCGAGTTGGAGGAGGGCGACGTGGTGGAGATCTTCACCGAGAACGACGCGGAGAGCGGGTTCGAGGCCACCGCCGCCCCCCGCGGGCCGCGCCGGGAGTGGCTCAGCTTCGTCAAGTCGCCGCACGCCCAGATGCAGATCAACCGGTGGTTCGCCGAGCACACCGCGCCGGGCATCTCGATCGCCGACAAGGTGCGTCTCGGTCGGGCCACGATCGGCCTGGCACTGCGCAAGCGCGACCGAGGGCTGGCCAGCGACCTGCCGCTGCTGCGGCTCTCCGAGGAGCTGGGCTACCCCGACCTGGAAACCCTCCTGGTGGCGGTCTTCGACCGGGCGGTCGAGCCGGACGCCGTGGTCCAGCAGCTCATCGACCTCGTCGACCACAGCCGGTGAGCCGCACCCACC
>NZ_SMKN01000308.1 GCF_004348675.1 Micromonospora sp. KC606
CCCCGCCGCCGGCGCGGCGTCACCACCGGCCTGGTGACCTGGGTCGCGGGCGTCGTGACGGTCGCCACCGCAGGCGTCGCCTTCGCCGCCGCGACCCTCGACCGGCCGGCCGACCCGCAACCGCCGGACCGCCCGCCCGCGTCGCTTCCCGAGCCCACGACCGCTCCCGTCGAGGGCGGTGACACCGTCGAACCGGGCAGTCCGGCCGGCGGGTCCACGACCGACGCACCCACCGGCACGCCCGCCGGCCACCCCTTCCCAGGCGCGACCTCCGGCCGTCCGGCGACGCCGGGCTCGCCGGCCACGTCGGGCAGCCCGAGTGCCTCCGCCAGCCCCGGGGAGCCGGCCGGCGACCCCAGGTTCCGGGGGAAGTGCCGCGCGTACCTGGCCAAGTCGGCGCGGCAACGGGAGAAGATCCTGGCCACCCCGGCCTTCGTCGATCTCGTCGCGGCGGCCGGCGGCTCGGACCGGGTGGAGGCGTACTGCCGGCAACTGCTCGACAGCCCCGACTCCGCGCCGGAGTCGCCCACCGCCGTCGACCCGACAGGCGCAGACGAGTAGTCGAAAAGACTTCACAGAAGTTTCGTCCCGTCCGCATCGCCGGATACCGTCGGCTGGGCAGACCATGGTGTGGCCAGGGGGCCGGTCGAGAACCGCCCCGGGCCACCCGTGGTCGCGCCGCGACCGAGCGTCGGAGGGGGACATCTCGTGGTGACGTCGCCGGAGTTGGAGCGGACGACCGTGCTGCGGGATCAGGGGTCCGCCGCGGCGCACATCGGCCGGATCTGCTTCAAGACCGGCCCGCCCGTGCACACCGGCGTCGAACTGGAATGGACCGTTCACGACGCCGCCGACCCCGCTCGACCGGTGGACCGGGAGCGGTTGCGGGCGGCGCTGGGGCGACACAGCCCCGTCACCCTGGACAGCACCAGTCCCGCCCTAGCGCTCCGGCACGGCAGCAGCGTGACCGTGGAGCCCGGAGGCCAGGTGGAGGTGTCCACCGCGCCGCGCCCGTCGGTCGCCGCACTGATCCTGGCCACGGAGGCCGACATCGCCGACCTGGACGCGATGCTGGCGCGGGCGGGCCTGACCCTCGGCCGCTCCGGCATCGACCCGTGGCGGCCTCCCCGCCCGGTGCTGGAGACCGCTCGCTACCGTGCCATGCGCTGCGCCTTCGACCGCCAGGGCCCGGCCGGACGGACAATGATGTACAGCACCGCCGGTTTGCAGGTCTGCCTCGACGCGGGGGAGCCGGCCGACCTGGCGCTGCGCTGGGCCACCCTGCACGCGGTCGGCCCGCCGCTGGTGGCCGCCTTCGCCAACGCCGACCGGCACGCCGGGCGCCGCACCGGGTGGGCGTCCGCGCGGATGGCGGCCTGGCTGGCGATCGACCCGGACCGCACCCGGCCGGTCTGGTCGCCGGGCCGACCGGACGAGGACCCGGTCGCGGCCTGGATCCGGTACGTCCTGGCCGCCCCGCTGCTCTGCCTGCGGCAGGACGGCGCGGACTGGACGCCACCACCGGGGGTGACGTTCGCTGACTGGATCGACGGGGCGCTGCCCCGACCGCCCACCACGGACGACCTGGAGTACCACGTCAGCACCCTCTTCCCGCCCGTGCGGCCACGCGGCTATGTGGAGGTGCGTTACCTCGACGCCCAGCCCGGCGCAGACTGGCGGATCCCGCTGGCCGTGGTGACCGCGCTGCTCGCCCGGGCCGAGACCGCCCGCGCCGCCCGCGCCGTCGCCGCGCCCGCAGCCGACCGCTGGCACGCCGCCGCCCGGCGCGGACTGGCCGACCCGCCGGTGGCGGCCGCGGCGGCGGCCCTGCTGGACCTGGCCCTGGCCGCCCTGCCCGAACTGGACCTGCCGGCGCAGACCCACGACCAGACGAGCAACGGCATCCGGCGGCGACGCGCCGCCGCGGAGAGGGGGCACCGGTGACCACCACCGACCGCCCGGGCCCGGAGGCGGAACGGCTGCGCCGCCGCATCGCGGCGGAACTGGACCGCGCCCGGGCCCGTACCACCCGGCTGACCGAGGCGGTCGACGAGGACGAACTCATGCGTCAGCATTCGCCACTGATGTCCCCGCTGGTCTGGGACCTGGCCCACGTCGGCAACCAGGAGGAGCTGTGGCTGGTCCGCGACGTGGGCGGTCGGGAACCCGTTCGGCGGGACATCGACGACCTGTACGACGCGTTCAAGCAGCCGCGCAAGGACCGGCCGGCGCTGCCGCTGCTCAGGCCGGCGGAGGCGCGCGCCTACCTGGCGACGGTCCGGGACAAGGTGTACGACCTGCTGGACGGCGTCCGCTTCACCGACCGGCCGCTGGTCGCCGACGGGTTCGCCTTCGGCATGATCGTGCAGCACGAGCAGCAGCACGACGAGACCATGCTCGCCACCCACCAGCTGCGCTCCGGCCCCGCCGTGCTGGACGCCCCGCCGCCACCCGAGCCGGGCTCCCGGGTCGACGGTGAGGTGTTGGTACCGGCAGGCCCGTTCACCATGGGCACCTCCACCGACCCGTGGGCGCTGGACAACGAGCGCCCCGCGCACACCGTCGACCTGCCCGCGTACGTGATCGACGCCGCGCCGGTCACCAACGGCCGGTACGCCGCGTTCATCGCCGACGGCGGGTACGACGACCCGCGCTGGTGGAGCGAGGCCGGCTGGCGCCACCGCACCGAGGCCGAACTGGCCGCGCCCCTGCACTGGCGGCGGGACGGGGACGGCTGGGCGTACCGGCGGTTCGGCCGGTGGTCGCCGGTGCGTGCCGACGAGCCCGTGGTGCACGTCTGCTACCACGAGGCGGAGGCATTCGCGGCCTGGGCCGGCCGGCGGCTGCCCACCGAGGCCGAGTGGGAGAAGGCGGCCCGCTGGGATCCGGCCACCGGCCGCTCCCGCCGCTACCCGTGGGGTGACGAGGACCCCACCGCGGAGCACGCCAACCTGGGGCAACGGCACCTCTGGCCGGCGCCGGTCGGGGCATACCCGGCCGGGGCGTCCCCACTCGGTGCGCACCAGCTGATCGGGGATGTCTGGGAGTGGACCTCGACCACCTTCCGTGGCCATCCCGGCTTCGCCGCCTTCCCCTACCGCGAGTACTCCGAGGTCTTCTTCGGCGACGACTACCGGGTTCTGCGCGGCGGCTCGTTCGGCACCGACCGGTCGGCCTGCCGGGGCACCTTCCGCAACTGGGACTACCCGATCCGGCGGCAGATCTTCAGCGGCTTCCGCTGTGCCCGCGACGCCCGGCCCGAGGAGGCGCACGGGTGAGCGGGGGTGCTCGCTGATGTGCCGGCACCTGGCCTACCTCGGGCCACCGGTCAACCTGCGCGCCCTGCTGTACGACCCGCCGCACTCGCTGGTGCGCCAGTCGTGGCAGCCGCGGGACATGCGCGGCGGCGGGACGGTCAACGCCGACGGCTTCGGTGTCGGCTGGTACCCGGGTGAGAGCGACCCGGTGTGCTACCGGCGGGCCCGACCGATCTGGGGTGACCGCACCCTGCCGACGCTGGCCGAGGTCACCACCGCCGGGGCGGTGCTGGCCGCCGTCCGATCCGCCACCGTCGGCATGGCCGTGCAGGAGTGCGCGGCGGCGCCGTTCGCCGAGGGCCGCTGGCTGTTCAGCCACAACGGCCTGGTCCGAGGTTGGCCGGATTCGGTGGTGTCGCTCGCCGCCGCCCTGCCGACGCGTGACCTGCTCACTCTCGACGCGCCGACCGACTCCGCGCTGCTCTGGGCGCTGCTGCGGCACCGGCTCCGCGCCGGCGCGGACCCGGCCGAGGCGGTCGCCGCGACGGTGGTCGAGGTGGCACAGGCCGCGCCCGGGTCTCGGCTGAACCTGCTGGTCACCGACGGCCGGACCGTGGTGGGCACCGCCGTCGGGCACGCGTTGTCGGTACGCGCGACGCCGGGCGCGGTGATGCTGGCCTCCGAGCCGTGCGACGACGACCCGGCCTGGCGACCGGTGCCGGACGGGCAGTTGGTGGTGGCGACCCCGACGGTGACGCGTGCGCGTGCACTGTGGAGAGCGTGACGCGACGGCTTCCGGTGCCCGGTGACCGCCCCTCGGCCCCCGGGTGGAGTCAGGGATATCTCGGCCGACGAAGGGACACTCATGAGCGCGGAGCCACTGGAGATCTACCTGAGGGAGCAGGACCTCGGCCGCAGCCTGCGGGAGGACGTACGGGTCGGGCTGACCGCCGACCCGAAGTGGCTGCCACCGAAGTGGTTCTACGACGCCCGGGGCAGTGAACTGTTCGAGGAGATCACCCGGCTGCCGGAGTACTACCCGACCCGGGCGGAGCGGTCGGTGCTGGTGGAGCGGGCCGCCGACATCGCCGAGCTCACCGGCGCGAAGACGCTGGTCGAGTTGGGCTCGGGTTCCTCGGAGAAGACCCGTCTGCTGCTGGACGCGTTCACCCGGCACGGCGGGTTGGGCAGCTTCGCGCCGCTGGATGTGTCGGTGAGCGCGCTGCGTCGGTCCACGGAGCAGATCGCGACGGACTACCCGGGGCTGCGGGTGCGCGGCATCGTCGGGGACTTCACCCGGCACCTGGACCGGCTGCCCCCAGGCGGCCGGCGGCTGGTGGTCTTTCTCGGCGGCACCATCGGCAATCTGCTGCCCGACGAGCGGGCCGGTTTCCTGGCCGCCATGCGCGCGGCGCTGGAGGAGGGGGACTGGCTGCTGGTCGGCACCGATCTGGTCAAGGATCCGGGGGTGCTCGTGCCCGCCTACGATGACGCCGCCGGGGTGACCGCCGAGTTCAACCGCAACGTGCTGCGGGTGGTCAACCGGGAGCTGGGGGCGGACTTCGTGCCGGAGGCGTTCACCCACGTGGCGCGCTGGGACGCCGAGCAGGAGTGGATCGAGATGCGGCTGCGCGCCCAGGGCGCGATGCGGGTCCGGGTGCTCGACCTGGACGTCGCCTTCGCCGAGGGCGAGGAACTGCGGACCGAGATCTCGGCGAAGTTCCGCCCGGAGCGGATCGCGGCGGAGCTGGCGGCGGCCGGTTTCCGCGACGAGCGCTTCTGGACCGACCCGGACGGCCGCTTCGGCGTCACCCTCGCCCGCGCCACCTGAGCCACCCGTCGCGGAGGGTCACCCCTCGCCGACCGGAGAAGCCCCTGGGTCAACCCGTGGCGGCCGGACCGTCGGCGGGGCGCCGGGGCCCGCCGGGCGACCGGGCCGGCGAGGGCGGCGTGCCAGGGCTGACGGC
>NZ_SMKN01000309.1 GCF_004348675.1 Micromonospora sp. KC606
GGGTGGGCAGGAAGGGCGTGCTGCCGTCGGGGAGCGCGCCGCTGCCGACGGTGGCGGAGCCGGTGCTGAGTGCGGCGAGAATGGGCATCGAAGCGGCGCCGGCGAGGAGGGCGACCGTGAAAAGGTAGCCTCGCCCGGGCTTGCCCACGGCGGGGGCGCGGTGGGCGCCGACCATCCGGCGGTAGCCGCCACCGCCGGCTCGGTGCCGACCGAGGAGCGGGGCGGGAGGACCGTCACCTGGCTCGGACACCGTGCACTCCTTCGTCGACCATGAACCGTGGACGCCGGAGAGCCACCAAACGGACAAAAGCCGCAAAACCCTCACCCGGCATTCGGTCAGCTTGGACCAATGACGCTCAGTTCACCAGCCGCCACAGCGTGTCGACACACAAATTGTCCGTCGGCGTGAATCTTCCATACGGAATAAACGCTCATTAGTCGCTAATCAGCTAGAACCGGGCCAGCTCGGAGGGCCATACTGTGGGCCCGCTCACCTCCTCTGACATCATTCAGAGCACGACGGCAACGCAGCCGCGACCTCCGCGCACCCGCGGCAGGCGCGGCTCGGCGCCGGCGCTCCCGAACCGGGTTCCTTCCCGAATCCGGCTCACGCCGCGTGGCAACCCTCACCGGGGCTAGGCGCGGCCGCCAGGACCAGCCCGGCACCGGCCGGGCCGGCGCACGATTTGCGCGGACGGGTCACCCCCGGCGCCGACGCAGACACGACAGGGAGAGACGGATGGCAAAGGGCGACCCCGGGGTCACCACCCGCGGCCGGCGGGCCGCACCCCGCTCCAAGCGAGCCACCCGCACCGGCGGGCCGGAACTCGTGCAGCTGCTCACCCCGGAGGGTGAGCGGATCGAGAGCGCCGTCGGTCCGGACGGGACCGACTACCGCGTCGACTTCACCGACGAGGAGTACCGCGGGCTTTACCGCGATCTGGTCCTGGTCCGCAAGCTCGACGCCGAGGCCACCGCACTCCAGCGGCAGGGCGAACTGGGCCTGTGGGCCAGCCTGCTCGGCCAGGAGGCGGCCCAGGTCGGCTCCGGCCGCGCGCTGCGCACCCAGGACATGGCCTTCCCGACCTACCGCGAGCACGGCGTGCTCTACTGCCGGGGCATCGACCCGATCATGCCGCTCGGCCTGTTCCGTGGTGTCGACCAGGGCGGCTGGGACCCGAACGAGTTCAAGTTCAACATGTACACGATCGTGATCGGGGCGCAGACCCTGCACGCGACCGGGTACGCCATGGGCGTCCACATGGACGGCAAGACCGGCACCGACGACGGCGAGGCGGTGATCGCCTACTTCGGCGACGGCGCGACCAGCCAGGGTGACGTCAACGAGGCTTTCGTCTGGGCCAGCGTCTTCAACGCCCCGCTGGTCTTCTTCTGCCAGAACAACCAGTACGCCATCTCCGAGCCGCTGGAGCGGCAGACCCGCGTCCCGCTCTACCAGCGCGCCAACGGCTTCGGCTTCCCCGGCGTACGGGTGGACGGCAACGACGTGCTCGCGTCGTACGCGGTGACCCGGCACGCGCTGGACAATGCCCGGCTCGGCCAGGGCCCCAGCCTGATCGAGGCGTACACCTACCGGATGGGGGCGCACACCACCTCCGACGACCCGACCCGCTACCGGATCGCCAGCGAGGTCGAGGCATGGCAGGCCAAGGACCCGATCGCCCGGATGAAGGCGTTCCTGACCAAGCAGCAGATCGCCGACGAGTCGTTCTTCGCCGTGGTCGACGAGCAGGCCCGCGCCGAGTCGGTGCACCTGCGCGAGCGGGTGCTCGCCATGCCCGACCCGGCACCGGTGACCATGTTCGACCACGTCTACCCGCACGGGTCACCGGAACTCGACGCCCAGCGGGCACAGTTCACGACCTACCTGGAGTCGTTCGAGGGGAGCGCGCACTGATGGCCACGGAGACGCTCACCCTCGGCAAGGCCCTCAACACCGGTCTGCGCAAGGCGCTGGAGAACGACCCGAAGGTCGTCATCATGGGCGAGGACGTCGGCAAGCTCGGCGGCGTCTTCCGGATCACCGACGGGCTCCAGAAGGACTTCGGCGACCAGCGGGTGATCGACACCCCGCTGGCCGAGTCCGGCATCATCGGCACCGCGGTCGGCCTGTCCATCCGGGGCTTCCGGCCGGTCTGCGAGATCCAGTTCGACGGCTTCGTCTACCCCGCCTACGACCAGATCGTGTCGCAGGTGGCGAAGATGCACTACCGGTCGCAGGGCAAGGTCCGGATCCCGATGGTCATCCGGATCCCGTACGGCGGCGGCATCGGCGCGGTCGAGCACCACTCGGAGTCGCCGGAGGCGTACTTCGCGCACACCGCCGGCCTCAAGGTGGTGACCTGCGCCAACCCGCAGGACGCGTACGTGATGGTCCAGCAGGCCATCGCCTCGGACGACCCGGTCGTCTTCCTGGAGCCGAAGCGACGCTACTGGGAGAAGGGGCCGGTCGACCTGGACGCCCCGCTGTCGGCGGCGTACCCGCTGCACGCCTCCCGGGTCGTCCGGGCGGGCACCGACGCCACCGTGCTGGCGTACGGCCCGATGGTGCGGACCTGTCTGGACGCGGCGACCGCCGCCGCCGAGGACGGCCGGGAGCTTGAGGTCATCGACCTGCGCTCGCTCTCCCCGCTCGATCTGGGTCCGGCGTACGAGTCGGTGCGGCGCACCGGCCGCTGCGTGGTCGTCCACGAGGCCCCCGGCAACCTGGGCCTGGGTTCGGAGATCGCGGCCCGGGTCACCGAGGAGTGCTTCTACTCCCTGGAGTCCCCGGTGCTGCGCGTCACCGGCTACGACACCCCATACCCGGCCGCCCGGGTGGAGGAGGAGTACCTGCCCGACCTCGACCGGGTGCTCGACGCCGTCGACCGCACCTTCGGCTGGTGAGCGGCATGTCGCGGATCAAGGAGTTCAACCTCCCCGACCTGGGTGAGGGCCTGACCGAGGGCGAGATTCTCGCCTGGCTGGTCAAGGTGGGCGACGTCATCGAGCTGAACCAGCCGATCGTCGAGGTGGAGACGGCCAAGGCGGCTGTCGAGATCCCGGCGAAGTGGGCCGGCCAGGTGCGGGCGATCTTCCATCCGGAGGGCACCACTGTCGAGGTCGGCGCGCCGATCATCGCGATCGACACCGACCCGAACGCCGGGCCGGTCGAGGAGCCGGCCTCCGCCGCGACTCCGTCGGCGGCCACGCCGGCAGCGGTCGAGGTGGCCCCGGCGGAAGGGGCGATCGCGCCCGGTCTGACCGGCGGCCCCGCTCCGGGTGGGCGTACGGCCGTGCTGGTCGGCTACGGCCCCCGGACCACGGCAGCCAAGCGGCGTCCACGCAAGGGTGCCGTCCCGGCCCAGGCGTCGGCGCCGGTCGCGCCGGCCAAGGCGTCCGCTCCTGCCCCGGCACCCGCGGCGGCTCCGGCGGCTCCGGCACCCGCGGCGGCTCCGGCGGCTCCGGCGGCCAACGGTCGGGCCGGCGGGCCGGTGTTGGCCAAGCCGCCGGTACGCAAGCTCGCCAAGGATCTCGGCGTCGATCTGTCCACACTGACCGGGTCGGGACCGCTGGGCTCGATCACCCGCGAGGACGTACGGCGGGCGGGCGCGACGGCCGAGCCGCAGACGGTCACCGCCCCAACCGTGGCGGCGGCGAGCTTCGGCGCGGACCGCGAGCAGCGCGTCCCGGTCAAGGGGGTACGCAAGCTCACCGCCGAGAACATGTCCCGCTCGGCATTCACCGCCCCGCATGTCACGGAGTTCCTGACCGTCGACGTGACACGGGCGATGAAGGCCCTGGACCGGCTCCGGGCCCGACGGGAGTGGCGGGACGTCCGCGTCTCGCCGCTGCTGCTGGTCGCCAAGGCGGTACTGCTGGCGGTCGGGCGCCATCCGATGGTCAACTCGTCCTGGGCCGGTGACGAGATCGTGGTCAAGGACTACGTCAACCTCGGCATCGCGGCGGCCACCGAGCGAGGGCTGATCGTGCCGAACATCAAGGACGCCGGCCGGCTCTCGATGCGCGAGCTGGCGGACGCGCTGACCGCTCTGGTGCAGACGGCGAAGGCCGGGAAGACCGCACCGGCGGACATGTCGGGCGGCACACTGACGATCACCAACGTCGGTGTGTTCGGAGTGGACACCGGCACACCGATCCTGCCTCCGGGCGAGTCGGCGATCCTCGCCTTCGGCGCGGTTCGCGAGATGCCGTGGGTGCACAAGGGCAAGGTGAGGCCGCGGCAGGTCACCACCCTCGGTCTCTCCTTCGACCATCGGATCATCGACGGCGAGTTGGGCTCGAAGTTCCTCCGCGACGTCGGGGACTTCCTGGCCGATCCCGAGGCGGCGCTGCTCGCCTGGACCTGACGGTTCACGACACGGCCCACGGCCGGTGTGCGCAGGGTGAACGCCCGGCACACCGGCCGTGACCTTTGGCGGAAGAAAACCTTGACTAGGCCTCCAGAAGCCTACGATCCTTAGGCAGGTGGCTCAGCTCACCTAATAATCGATGGAGGTTCGCGGCGATCTGCGCTTCAATGGAGACATCAGGGGCTGACAACCGAATAGCCGGAGGAGAGAGTCACCATGAGCATGATCGAGCGCATCCGAAGCCGCCGCGACGCCCACCGCCGCGCCCGCGCGATCGAGCAAGCGCTTCGTTCCGCCAACTCGCCCGCGGTGCGCGAGGAGATCCTCGCGGTCGCCCAACGTCACATGAGCTGACGTCGGCACAAACCTTCCTCACCTCCTCCAGATCGACGACCCGCCCGGGCCCCGGGCGGGTCGTCGGCGTTCCGGACCCTCCGAGACCGGGATTCCACCTCGACCGGACGACCGGTACGGTGGGGCACGGTCGCCGCCCACCGACCCCTGACGATATGGATCCGGATGAGAGCCGGTCGCGATCGTCCGGCGACGGTGGGTGACGGCCGGTGCTCCCCGGGCGCTCCGCGCGGCCACCGGATACGGTGCGGGGAGACCGCACGGCCGATCCGCCGGCGACACCGGCGAGTCAGCCGTCCGGACCCGGACGGCATCGGCGGGCCGACATGTGATGGAGGAGGCGCACCCATGACGTCCGAGGGCCAGCACCGCCCCGGCCAGGAGCCGGACGAGGTGCCGCCGGGCGCCGTTGGACCGGCGCCGTACGGCGAACGACAAGCGCAACCGGGATACGGCAACAATGCCGCCCCGGATCTGGGCTGGGCCC
>NZ_SMKN01000030.1 GCF_004348675.1 Micromonospora sp. KC606
GGACCTGAGCAGCGCGGCGGGGCGGCCGGGGAGGTCGGCGGAGGTGCTCATCGGCGGCGAATCGGTACCTGCGCGGTGCGCCATGCCGGCGAAGAGGTCCTTCAGGGCCGCGACCGCGTCGACCTTCGGCCGCCAGCCGAGCTCCGCCTCGGCGCGGTCGCTGGACATCAGCGGCACGTTCAACGCCAGATCGACCCACCCCGTGTCGACCGGTTGCAGCCGGGCCCGCCAGGTCAGCGCGGCGGCGGCCCGCAGCACCGGCGCGGCCACCGGAATCGTCCAGCCCCTGAAGTGCCGGGCCACCAACTCCGGGGTCAGCACCGGGTCCGCGGCGACGTTGAACGCGCCGCGCGCGTCACCCAGCACCGCCCTGGCGTACGCGTCGGCGACGTCGTCGGCGTGCACCGCCTGCATCCGCAGCCGCCGGTTCGTCGGTACGACCGGGAGACGCCCGAAGCGCAGCAGCCGCACCGGGGCCAGCGGCCCGAGGTAGTACCGGCTGATCTCGGTGCCCGCGTCCCGCTGGAAGGTCAGGCCGGGGCGCAGCCGGACCACCCGCAGCGACGGATACTCGGCCTCCAGGCTGTCGAGCATCGCCTCCACCTCGGCCTTGTCCCGGCTGTACGACGACCCGCGCACCCCGGTGACCGGCCAGCGCTCGCTGACCGGGTGGTCCTTCGGGCCGGGGGCGTAGGTGCCGACCGACGAGGCGTACACCAGGGCGGGAACGCCGGCCCGGACGACGGCGGTGCTCACCGCGCGGCTGCCGCCGACGTTGGTCCGGTGTAGCGCACGTTGGTCGTGGCTGGGCTGTATCTGCCAGGCCAGGTGCACCACCGCGTCGGCCCCGGCGAAGACCGCCGCGAGTTTCCCGACCGCGTCCGGCGCCCCGATGTCGCAGGCGTGCCACTCCATGCCGTCGTACGGCGCACCGGCGTCCGGACCGGGCAGCCGCCGGGCGACCCCGACCACCTCCCGGCCCGGCTCCCGACGCAGCCGGCGCAGCAGCGCCGTCCCCACGTTGCCGGTGGCTCCCACGATCACGATCCGCATGCGGCTGCGGTACCCGCTTCACCCGGCTCCAATCCCCGGACGCACGCCCTGCCCCGGTTTGACGGGCTCCAGCCGCCAGGCCGGCCAGACCGGCGATCAGGGCCGCGGCGAGTCGCGCACCCAGGACTTCTCCTGCCGGCGACGACCCTGCGTGGCGGCCAGACATCGCGGGCAGACGAAGCCCACCGGGTCGGCCCCGGTGAGCTGGTCGGTGGCGGTGTACTCGAACCGCACGTGCGGGAAGCGGCGCAGCCGGGTACGACTGAGTTGGAGCCCGCAGACGGTCGAGTTCTGGCCGGGCCGCCGACCGCTGGTATCCCCCATTTACGCCATGCTGCGCCGTCCCGAACCGCCGACACCGCACTTCGCCGCAGATGGGGGTCGATCACCTCGACCGCGACACCAGCACCATGTCCCGCGCCGCGCTCACCGGGAGAGGTTGAGCGTGGCGATTAGGTCCTCGTGGAGCTCGAACCAGACCCGGTGGCAGGAGTCGACCTCCATGCCGGTGATCCAGGCCGGGTCGTCGCAGGCCCGGGCGAGTGCCTCGGCGAACCGGCCGTGATAGCCGGTGAACCGGATCAGGTGCGCGGCCAGGCGGTCTTCGAGATGGCGGAGCGCCTCGCCGATGCCGGCGAGCCGGCGGAGGTCGGGATCTTGCCCGGCACCGAGCTGCCAGGTGGTGAAGATCTGCGCCGCCTCGGCATTCAGCGGCAGGAACCGTTCGTGGACGGCGGCCACGGCGTCGCGCGCGCCGATTTCGTCGAGTTCGTCGCGGAGCCGACTCTCGTTCTGCCGCCGGCCCGCGTCGGTGAGCGACCACCCGACCAGATCGGCGAACGAGGACCGGGTTACCCAACCATGGGCCTGGGCATCGAGGAGCTCCTCGGTGGTCTGCCGGGCGTCGAGGTCGAAACGCGCCGCGACGGCTGCCGTGTCGGCGAATCCCCTGAGTCGGACCGCGTGGAGCACGAGGAGGTCGGTGAGCGACTGGTGGGCCATCAGGAGCGCCTTGCGGTGATCGTGCCGCGTGCGCCGTCGATGGTGATCGGCGATCCGTCGGGAATGCAGCGCAGCGCGTCGCGGGCGCCGGCGACGGCGGGGACTCCGTACTCCCGCGCGACGATCGCCGCGTGGCTGAGGACGCCACCGGTCTCGGTGACGACGCCGGCCGCGAGGCGGAACAGCGGTGTCCAGGCCGGGTCGGTGGTACGGCACACCAGGATGTCGCCGCGCCGTACCCGAGAGAACTCGTCGACCGAGCGCACGAGGCGCGCCGGACCGAGCGCACGGCCGGGACTGCTCGGTACACCGATGGCGAGAATGTGGCCGGAGCCCGCGTCGCCTGCCGGCGTCCACGACGCATGGAGTGTGGTGATGGGACGTGACTGGACAAGCCAGATCTGGCCGTCGGCTGCCGCCCACTCCACGTCCTGAGGCCGACCGAAGAGGGCCTCGCACCGGCGGCCGAGCGCGACCAGCCGGTCGATCCCGCCGACGGTCAGGCAGCCCCTCACCCGGTCCGGCTCTGGGACGGGCGAGCCGACCAGGCCGTGGTCGGACAGGTCGAGCCGGGTCTGTTTGGTACCGAGCGTCACCCGGACCGTGTCCGCCGGTGGGGTCACGGTGATCTCGTCCGGAACCACCGTGCCGGAGACGACGGACTCACCCAGGCCCCAGGAGGCGTTGATCACGACCGTGTCGTCGCCGGTCCGCGGGTCGCGGGTGAAGAGCACGCCGGCGTGGTCGGCCTCGACGAGCTCCTGCACGATCACCGGGACGGTCGCCTCACCATCGAGGTCGAGGTGGGTCAGGTAGGCCCGTGCGCGCCGGGTGCCGGCTGAGGCGGCGCACCGCCCGATCGCGGCCAGCACATCGTCGACGTCGCGGACTCCGAGGACGGTTTCCAGCTGGCCGGCGAAGGACACCGTCCCGGAGTCCTCGGCCCTGCCCGACGATCTGACCGCGACCGCCCGGGCCGCCAGCCGGCGCAGGGACGCCGAGATCCGCCCCGGGTCGGTGGCCGGGTCGGTGACGACGAACCCGTCCGGTACGGGAAGGCCGGCGCGCATCAGGGTGGCCAGGGCGTACGCCTTTCGACCGCAGGCGGCATCCGCCTCGATCAGCGGGACGACGCTCACGAACTCCCACCGAGCCGGGTGGCGACGCGGTCGTGCCGCTGCTGCGCCGCCTGGGCCGTGCGCACGCCGAGCGCCTCGGCGATCTGGGCCCAGGTCAACCCCTCGGCGCGAGCGACGAACAACAGCCCTGCCTCCAACTGGTCGAGTTCGCTGCGCCCGGCGGCCAGCAACGCGATCGCGGCGAGGAGATCCTCGGGCAGCTCCAGCGCACTCCGGTCGGTGTTGGCCCGCCACAACGCCTGGCGGATCAGCGTGACGGCGTCGTGCGGCTGGCCGTCGGCCAGCCACGGCAGCCGTGGCAGTTCGTGGCCGCCACGTGCCATCAACCGTTTACGGGCCTGATGCTCGGCGGCGCCCGCCGTCTGGTCCGCTGCTCCTCCGGTCATGCCACCAGCGTGTCTTTCAACAACCTGTTTGTCAACATTTTGTTGATGCCTGGGCGTGTTCGGGCTACCGTCGTACTCCGTGCACACCGTCCTCGTACTCGACATCGACGGGGTCGTCTGCCCGGCTTCGGAGTTCAGTCCATTCGGCGAGCTGGTGGAGGTCGGTGCCGTCCTGCGACCGGTCCGCGTCCCGCCGGCGCTGTGCGCCGCGCTCGACCGCCTCGCCACACTGCCCGACGTGACGCCTGTCTGGCTCACGAGTTGGCCGCCGGAGGCACGCCGGGCGATGCGGCAGCCGTTCCCTGGACACGACTGGGAACAGATCGACCTGCACCCCGACGAAGGCTGGCCGAAATGGCCGGCGCTGGATGCGTGGCTGGCGAGCAACCCGCGCATCACCCGGGTCGCCTGGGTCGACGACGACCTCGACGGCCGCCCGCCGACGAGTCGCATTCGGTCCTACACCGAGGAGCTGGGTCGCCGCGGTGTCGAGGCCCTGCTCATCGCCCCCGCCACCGCGCACGGCCTCGGTCCTGACCACATCGCCAACCTGGAACACTGGATCGGGCGACACCGGGCGCAACCGAAGCCGTGACTATCCCTCGCGGGCTTCGGTCGGGCGAAGTATCCGGCGGCGATCGAGCAGGTGGTGGCCACGAGTTGGACCCGGTGTACCGGACCGTCTGATCACCCGCAGGTGGCTCGTCGTCGGGGACAAGGTCATGGCAATGGACCCCGGAACCGGGCAGCAGGGACCCCGGAGGGTGACCGCAGTCTGGATCCACGAAGACACCCGTGCAAGCCGGCCGGCGCCGCCACCCCTGGCGCGTCCGCGCCCGCTGGCGTTGTCGTACCCGGGGTCCATGATCCTTGTCGTCACGGCCGCGCCCGGCTGGTTCCGGCGTCGACGTGGTCGTGGGCGACGCTGGTGCGCGTCGGGCGGGGGAGGAAGGTGGCGGACGTGGACGACGCTCGGTGGGCGCGGCGAAGTGCGGTGCGGGTGGTGCCGCCCGCCCAGCCCCGCAAGCTGGTGAAGGTGCCGTTCGTGGAGCTGGCCGATGGGCGGCTGCAGGGCGTGGTGTCCAGCGGGTCGGACATCGAGCGGGTGTACGTCTCGTCGATCACCTCCGGCACCCACGCCTACCACTGCAGCACCAACAACAATCGACCCTGCGGCGGTCTGCGCGGCGCTCCATGCAAGCACCTGGAGGCTCTGGCCGACGAGGCGGTGCTGCAGTACGGCCTCGGCCGGGTGGCCCGCTACCTGCGGGTCGAGCCCGGCGATGGGGTGGAAACTGGCGCGGAGTTGCTGCGCGGCCTGGACACGCGGCACGAGCCGAGCCCGGCGGCGGTGGTGTTCAGCCGGTTCCTGCGTCACCTGTCCTACCTGGAGGTGCCGGGCAGCGCCACGCCGCTGCCCGAGCTGCACTGGTTCGCGTCGACGGGGGCGGGTCGCTGATGCTCGGTACGCAGCTCGCCGCTCTCACTGCCGGTCACCCGGCCGGGCTGATCGATGCCCTCGACCTGGTTGCGGGCGTTGACGCCGTCCTGACCCGCGGCCTGACCCGCGTCGGTGAGGGGGATGCGGCGGCGTTGGCCGGCCTGGCCGGCGCGTTGGCGGCCACCCCGTTGGCCGATCTGGCCGCCGAGGCGATCGGCAAGATCATTGCCGGGTCGGTGACGCCGGAGGATGTGGCTGCGCTGGCCGGCGCGCGGTCGGCGCTGTTCGGGGCGGTGCACGATGCTCTGCTCGGGCAGCTCGACGCCGCGCTGGGTCGCAGCCGCGCGCCGTGGGCGCCGGTCCCGCCCGCCCCTGCCGTTGAGGCGTCGCCCGCCCTGGCGGGCGCGCGGGCGTGGTTGCACGAGGTGGCGGTGACGGGGTGGCGCGGCGTGGACCACGAGCTGGTGGCCGGGGCTGGGTCGCCGGTTGAGGCGGCGCTGGCCGTCCCCGGGTTGCGCCGACTCGCCGTGCTGCTCGACGGTTTCGCCGCCGAGCTGCGGGCCTGTGTGCCGGTCGCCGCGATGTCGCAGGTGCCGGAGCGCCGCTGGGCCGACCTGTGGGCCCGTGGTGTGCTGCTCGCCCAGGACACCGCCGGCGACGACCCGGCTGGCGCCGGGGAGCGGGTTTCGGGGCGGCTGCTGCCGCTGGGGGTGGACGTGCACGAACACGACACCGCGGTGCAGATCCAGGTGCACGCGCTTCTCGAACCGGTCGACGGCGGGCCGTCCCGGCTGGTCCGTACGGCGGTGGGTGCGGCGAAGGTGGACACCATCGTCGGTCCGGCGCTGTGGCGGCTGCTGCACGCGCATCCCGTCCTGCTGGCCGCGCTGGCGCAGCGGCGCGGTGTGACGGTGGCCGACGTGCCGGTACGCGGCGCGGATCTGCTCTGGCGCGATGACCGGGCGCGGCTTGACGAGCCGGTCGACCCGTTCGCCGCGGCGCGGATCCTGCTGCCCGGTGCCGGCGCGGCGGCACCGCATCCGCTGGACCGGCACCCGGCGGGGATCGCCGAGCCCGTCCTGATCGAGGGGTACGCCGTCAGCGACCAGGACGGCGGGCTCACCGTGGAGCTGGACGGCCATCGGCTCGGCGTGGCGGTCGACCGGCTGCCGTCGTGTGGTCCGCTCACCCCGGAGCTGGTCGCCGCCTCGTCGGCCTGTCTCGGTCTGCTGCGGTGGGACGACGGCCGGTGGCTGCTGCAGCCGGTGGCGGTGCAGGCCACCGTCAAACGCAAGGTCGTCGCCGTGCACACCGGCGACTGGGCGTGCGGGGTCACCGACGCGAGGGTCGCCAGGGCCGAGGCGAAGGCGGGCGATCCGGTGGCGGTGCTGCGGGAACGGGCGGGACGGTTGCTGCGACGATGACGCGACACAGTCACGACCGCGCCGACGAGAACCGGCGGCAGGTCCTCTACTGGCGGCTACTGGCCCGGCTCTTCGACCCGAACGAACAGCCCACCCTGGAATCGGCGAGCCTGGCCGTGGTCGAGGATCTGGGCCTGCCCGTCGCGCTTCTGGACCCGGCGGTCTCGGTGGACACCGTGGTGCAGCGCTTCCCCGCCCTCGCCGAGGACCTGCGTGGCCTGCTGACCACCGCCGCGAGCGCGCCAGCGGCCGACGACACCGCCGCACAGCGACCCGGCCCGGCCGAGGTACGCCGCGCCGCGCTGGTGTCGAAGGTGCTGCTCAACGTGTTCGCCACCGGTGCCGGGCCGGTCAGCGCCGGCCAGCTGGCTCGGTGGCAGTCCGACGCCGGCTGGTTCGAGCAGGCGCTCGGCGTCGAGGCGGGCGAGCTGCGCCGGCAGGGCGGGACGGGGTTGGGCGGCACGCTCGCCGCCCTGGAGGGCGACCTGGTGCGCCGGATGCACCTGCGTGAGGTGCTCGCCGACCCGGCGCTGGCCAGCCGGCTCACGCCGAGCATGTCGCTGATCGAGCAGCTGCTGCGGGACAAGGCGAACCTGTCCGGGGTGGCCCTGGCCAACGCCAAGGCGCTGATCCGCCGGTTCGTCGACGAGGTGGCCGAGGTGCTGCGCACGCAGGTGGAGCAGGCCAGCGTCGGCACCGTCGACCGGTCGGTGCCGCCGAAGCGGGTGTTCCGCAACCTCGACCTGGATCGCACCATCTGGCAGAACCTGACCAACTGGAGCCCGGAGGACCAGCGGCTCTACGTCGATCGGCTCTACTACCGGCAGACCGCCCGGCGCACCACGCCGGCTCGGCTGATCGTGGTCGTGGACCAATCCGGGTCGATGGTCGACTCGATGGTCAACTGCACCATCCTGGCGTCGATCTTCGCGGGGCTGCCCAAGGTGGACGTGCACCTCATCGCGTACGACACCCGGGCGCTGGACCTGACGCCGTGGGTGCACGACCCGTTCGAGGTGCTGCTGCGTACCAACCTGGGCGGAGGTAACGACGGCCCGGTGGCGATGGCGCTCGCCCGGCCCAAGATCGTCGAGCCGAGGAACACCGTCATGGTGTGGATCTCAGACTTCTACGAGTTCGACCGATCCCAGCCCCTGTTCGACGGCATCGAGGCCGTGCACCGCTCCGGGGTGCGGTTCATTCCGGTCGGCTCGGTCACCAGCTCCGGCCAGCAGAGCGTCAACCCGTGGTTCCGGCAGCGCTTCAAGGACCTGGGCACGCCGGTGCTCTCCGGTCACATCCGCAAACTCGTCTTCGAGCTCAAGAGCTTCCTCACCTAGGAGTGCAACCGGTCATGTCCGAGATGCTGCGTGCCCCCGCCGAGGTCAAGTACGCCGACGAACTCGACTATCTGGAGTCGGTCGACACCGGGCCGAAGCCGTTCTCCTGGCGGCTGAGCCCGCGCATGGTGCGGCTGTTCGTCCTGGGCTCCGAGCGGGCCGACGGCCTGGACCGGGAGATCCCGCAGAAGTGGTTCGGTGACCGCAGCTTCGTGGAACGCAGCATCGTGACCCTCGCCTCCGACCGGGGTCTGCTGCTCATCGGTGACCCGGGCACCGGCAAGAGCTGGCTGGCCGAGCTGCTCGCCGCCGCGATCTGCCGCAACTCCACCCTCGTCGTGCAGGGCACCGCGGGCACCACCGAGGACCACATCAAGTACTCGTGGAACGTGTCCATGGTCATCGCCCGCGGGCAGTCCCGCGAGTCGATGATCCCGTCGCCGATCATGACCGCGATGGAGCAGGGCGTCATCGGCCGCTTCGAGGAACTGACCCGCTCCACCAGCGACGTGCAGGACGCGCTCATCTCCATCCTCTCGGAGAAGTACATCTCGATCCCCGAGCTGAACCACGACAACATCGCCTTCGCCAAGCCCGGCTTCTCGATCATCGCCACCGCGAACAGCCGCGACCGGGGCGTCAACGACCTGTCGTCCGCGCTGAAGCGGCGGTTCAACTTCGTCCGCATCCCCGTGGTGACGAACAAGCGCAGCGAGGCCGAGATCGTGCGATTCCGCACCGAGGAGCTGCTGCGCCGGCACCGCATCGAGCTGGAGGTGCCGCCCACCCTGCTGGACATCCTGCTGCAGAGCTTCGCCGACCTGCGCACCGCCGCCGCGGCGGCGACCAGCGACGACGAGAAACTCGAGTCGGCGCTGTCCACCGCAGAGCAGATCGGCGTGCTCGAGGACGCCATCCTGCACAGCCAGTTCTTCGGCGACCGGACGCTGCGCGCCGAGACCCTGGCCGGATCACTGATGGGGTCGCTTGCCCGGCGCAGCCCGGAGGACCTGGCGATCCTCAACAAGTACCTGCACGGGGTCGTGGAACCCCGGGCGAAGCAGGACGGCGGCGGCTGGGAGGGCTTCCTCGACGGCGGCCGGCAGGCGATCGCCGCCCTGTCATGACCGCCTCCGCCCCGGCAGGCCCGTTCGTTGCCCTGCGCCAGCAGCTCACCGACGCCGCCGTTGCCTTCACCGAGTCCGCCGACGCGCTCGCCGGCATCCTCGCCGGCATGGTCGACGACGTCGACCGGGCACTCGCCGTGCCGCTGGAGATCTTTCCGGTGTGCCACCACTCGCCGGCCTCGGCGCTGGCGATGGTGCGCCGGCTGCGCGGGAAGCGGCCCCGGGTGATCTACCTGGAGCTCTGCGAGGACCTGCAGCCGCTGCTGGGCGAGCTGCGCAACTGCCGGCTCCCGGTGGCCGTGCAGGCGTTCGCCTCCGAGCTGGACGGCCACCCGAGCGAGTGGAGCCCGCTCAGCGTCGTCGCGCCGATCACCGAGGCCTCCGCCGAGTACCAGGCCATCGCCTATGCCCTGGACACGCCCGGGGTCGA
This sequence comes from Micromonospora sp. KC606, assembly GCF_004348675.1. GTDB lineage: Bacteria > Actinomycetota > Actinomycetes > Mycobacteriales > Micromonosporaceae > Micromonospora. The sequence continues at coordinate 9,343 of NZ_SMKN01000030.1, forward strand.
GCTGGTCCTGGTGGACCGCTCCACCGACCATGTCTTTCAGTGGTTGCCCCGCGACCGGGCCCGGCCGGACGACCGGGAAGCCGAGACCGGTACGGACGCCGACGACGCCGCTCTGCACGGCGACGCGGTCGGCGTGGAGATCGGCGACCTGCGCCCCGGCTTCGCCGAACTGGAGGCGTACCTGCTGCACCACGGCAAGGTGCGCCACTGGTCGGAGTGGTGGGACCAGTACGTCGAACAGCCGCTCGCCGACGCCGACCACGACACCTACCGCCAGGTGATGGTGCTCATCGGCAGCCTGTTCCGCCGGCTGCTCCCCGCCCGCCCCGAACGCTTCGAGCGCGACGAGGACCGCGAGCGGTACATGTGGACGCGCATGCGCGAACACCTCACCACCTCCGGCGTCGATCCCCGCGACTGCCTCTACGTCTGTGGCGCCTTCCACGCCGTTAGCCACGTCGAGCAGTTCGGCCTCGCCGCCGACGCGCCCGCCTACGAGATCAGCCCCCGCACCGGCACCCGCTGGCACTACGGACTCATCCCATCCAGCCACTCCGCCATCGAGGCCCAGTTCGGCCTCGCCCCCGGCTCGGTCTCCATCGCCGCGGCGACCTGGACGAAGGCGCTGACCCGCTCCGGCCTGACCCCGAACCGGCTCGACGGGCAGCGCGGCACCCGCCCCCGCTCCCGCAGGGCCGCCGGCGACGCCGCGCCCACCACCGGCGTCATCGACCGGCTCTCCGGGTTCCTCGCCGCACCACCCGAGCCCGGCGGCCTCGACGAGGCGGAGCTGCGCGGCTGGTGCGTCGACATCGTCCGGCTCGCCCGCCGCAACGGCTACCTTGCCAGCACCGCCGACGCGATCGCCGTCTTCGAGACCGCGATCCTCCTCGCCGGCCTGCGTAACCGGGCCCGTCCCACCCCGTACGACTTCGCCGACGCCGCGGTCACCTGCATCGAGAAGGACGTCGTCCCCGGCCGGCGGGACATCCGCCGGCTCTGCGAGATCCTGCTCGGTGGCGACCGGGTCGGCCAGGTCGGTTACGAAGCACTCCCGCCACTTGCCCGCGACGTCCTCGACCGCCTCCACCCGCTCGGCCTGGACCTTGAGAAACGCACCGTCCAGCGGGCCCTGCTCGACCTGCACACCGACCCCCGGCTGGCGCCCTGCTCGGACCTGCTCTGGATGCTGCGGCACCTGCTCCCACCAGACGCGGTCCGTCCGATCATGGGAGAGCGGCGGCTGGGACACCGCTCCATCCAGGAGAGCTGGGACGTCGCCCTCGGCCGCAACCAACGAGCCCTGATCGAGCTGGGCTACGAGGGCGTCACCGTGGAGCAGGTGCTGGAGCAGCGGCTACGCCGGGCGGTCCGCGGCCCGCAGGCCACCGCGGCCGGCGCCCTCGCGGCCGTCGAGGACGCCATCCGGCTACTCGACAGCCCCCGCCTGGTCGACGAACTCGGCGCCCGGGCGGTCGAGCTGCTCGCCGCCGAACGCAGCGTCGACGACGCCCCGGACGTGCTGCGCCGCATCCGGCGGCTGCTGGCCCACTACCGGACCACCGCGGCGGCCCTGCCGGCCTGGTGCGAAGCGTTCGTAACCGCCGGGTACGCGCACTACTGCACCCTGCTGCCGACCGCCTTCGTCGACGAGCAGACCGGCGTCCGGCAAGTCGGCGCGATGCTCGGTTTCCTGTTCAGCATGGAAGGCCTGGCGCTGTCCCTCGGCTGCGACCGCACGCAGCTCGAACTCGCGATCGCACAGTCACACCCGGAGACACCCGCCAAGGTCGCCCTGCACTGGGCGGCCCGGCACCAGTTGGGCCTGCTGCCGCTGGCCGAGCTACGCGCCCGCTGCCACGGTCTGCTGGCCAACCCGTTGGTGGTGCCGACCTTCCCGCAGTACCTCTCCGGCTTCGTGCAGGCCCTCGACCCGGCGCCCGGGCTGGCGCCGTTCGTGGTGGAGCTGATGTCGACCGCGTTCGCCCAGCTGCCCGACCCGATCCTGCTGCCCTGGCTGCCCACCCTCATCACCACGCTGCGCGAGCACGGCCCGGAGCTGGTTCCACTGCTGATCCGCGAGGCGGCACGCACCTTCCCCGGCAGCCTGCCCGCACTGGACACCTGGGTACCACCCTGGAGCGCACCCGCACCCGCACCCGCACCCACGCCGGCACCGCCGGTCGCGCCGGCGGGGCCGGTCGTCAGCCTGCTGACCGACCATCCCGAGACCGTCGACGCGATCGCCACGCTGCTCGGCTGCCCCAGCCAATGGCGACGACACGACGAGCCCACCCACACCGAGGTAGCGGCGCTTCTCACCCAGCACCCGGACACCGCAGCAGCCGTGGTCGAGTGATGTGCGACATCGACAACATCGCATCCCGCATGGTGGTCGAGGCCAACGGCGGCATCTTTGAGAATCAATGCGGCGGGAAGTTGCGATTCTGGGTATCGACCGCTTGACCGAAAACTGCGGCACTGAAACGACGGGCGGCCCGCCAACGACCAACAAGATCACCCGCGAGGATCTGCCGCCGTCCGTGCGCGCCAGCCGCGCGTCGCCCTCACTGCGGGCAGTCGGCGCTTCGCGACGCTCGGGCATCCTGACCTGCCGGAGTCAGTGCATTGTCGGCAGCTGTGGCCAATCGGCCACGATGACCAAGGGGACCGAGTTCGGTGACCGATACTCGTCTCCAGGGAAGTACTCGATGTGCTGATGCCTTTTGATACTCCGGTCTTCGGCGGTCACAGCCTGTTCGGCTACACCGTCAAGTGCATCCCAGACGATGTCGAGAAACTCGCGGTCGCCGGAGAAGTGCAACGTGGTCGTGTCACGCAAGCTGACCAGCAGCGGACCACTGGAGATCTCCTGAACCACGAACCCACCAGTGATCGCTACCTCCAAGGGCTCCGCATCCTGGCGAAGCCGGTCGCCGAGGGCGCGGAGGGCGGACGGCGAGCCAGCAAGCTCCAGTTCGCCATCGCCAATGGCAAGACGGCAACGCCGAAGATCACTCATCCGGGCATTCTTCCTTGCTCATTGCGCCGGTCATACGCAGCCTCGCCGACACCAGGATCTGCCGCCGACCGCGCGTGACGCTGCGTCACCCCCTTCTCGATCAAGGCAACGTCCGGTCGTGCCGACTTGCGGACGCCGCCAGTGCGCCGTATGCGACAGGTGCCAGAGGCGCGAGCTGCGGCATCTCGAGGACAGGTCAATCCCAGATCCACCGGAAGACCGTCCACATCCCGATGCCCACCATCGCTAGGAACCAGACAACGACAGTAATGGCACATCCCCCGAACACGATCCCCTCCCACCGTTCGCTGGGTCCGCCAACCGGCCCAATGTCCCGCGTTCCACTCTTGTCCGCTTGCACGGCCGCTCGCCTCAAACCTTCCAGCTGCTCGGTGCTGGCTGTGCGTCGGACCGGGCCGGGGATGCTGTGCCAACGTGCGGTGTCGTTCCGGTGCTGCTCCAACCAGGCCGAGATCGAGCGTTGCGCTACCTCGTCGTCGCGGCCAAGGACGAACCAGAGAGCACCTGCCGCGGGCAGGTCTTGCATCTCGTAGTGAACCGTTGCCAGAAGGTCGAGCACCTCGTGATCCTGGCGATGCGCCAAGACGCCGTTCAGCCGGTCACGTGCCTTCCAGGGGCGACCAGCAGCGAGATCGGCGCGCGCACGCGCTAGTCCGTCGCTCACCCCGCGATCGTGCCAGCCACATCGGGCTAGATCGAGTGAGAATCCGACGACCACGCCACGCGAGAGGACCACCCAGATCCCGCGCCCCCGACGCCACGACAGGCGGGAAACGCACGGACATGCCGCAGATATCGTGCGGTTCGGCGCCCCGACACTCGGTAAGCACCAGCCATGACTATGTTCGGTAACAGCGGCCGTGACCGTCAGCCCAATGGTGGGGTCGTCCCGGTGGAGCCCATCTCGTCCGTCATAGCCATCCGTGCGCAACCAGCCACCCGCATCGTGGTCCTTGTCGCGCCGGAGCCACTCCTCGCCGCCCCGCCCTGCGCACCCAACACCGGCAACACAGCAGGCTTGGCCATAGGCAGGCACCCCCACGCCGTCGCCGCCGAGTATGTCGGCACGCGTCACCGTGCGGCACCCGCCGCGCCCCGCGAGCCAGCGGCGGCACGCGAGGTGGCCTGGCGTCATTCCGGGGAGCTGGGCGCTCGGTGGGCGCTCGTACACGAAAGCCCAAAATCCGACAAATACTCGCGCCAGGAATAGGGCGGGGTAGTGACGCCTGGCTATATTCCCAGTTTAGAGGTGGGCCGCCTGGGACTCGAACCCAGAACCTAAGGATTAAAAGTCCTCAGCTCTGCCATTGAGCTAACGGCCCGCAGCATCACAGGTTACCCGATCACCCCGACGCGGGAAGATGTCCGCCCGGTGCAGCCCAGCGGGCACCTGGACCTGTGCTTGCTGGGGCCGTAGGCCGCCGAGTGGTGGGGTTGAGGATCAGCAGGTTGCGGGGGGCGCCGTGGTCGCTGGTGGCGCTGACGCCGATGCCGGTTCGGCCTGGCGGTTACCAGGACGCACCGGGAGGAAGAAATCGGACCCGCACCCAGGCTCACACGTGCAGGGTCGAGGTGTCGGGTAGTTTGGACAGCCTTCACGATGGTCATCGACAGGAGACACGTGTCGCACATCGAGACGGTCACCGGTGAGCTGCGGGTCTTGATGACCGGTGTGGAAAGAGCCCAGGGGCTGGCCGCCGCCGCCGACAACCAGGCGCAACAGGTGGCGCTGCGCGCCGCGGGCGCCGGTTTTGCCGCGGTGGCAGCGGGCATGGCCCGAGTACGGGGCGCCATCGCGGCGATCCAGGGCGGGCTGGGCGGCCTCGCCGCATCGATCGGCGAGGCCACGAAGATGACTGCCGCCGTTCCCCGCGAAGCCACTCCCCAGGAGACCATCCGCGGACTGGCACCGGTCCGAGCTGGGATCGACAGCGCCCGTGACACGGCGGCTGCGATCATCACCCAGGTCGGTGAGGCGCGGCAGCTCGTCGCCGTGGTTCTGCAGGGCGGGCAGCCGGGGCCGCTTCTGCAGTCTCTGGAGAGCATCAAGCAGGTCCTGGTGTCAGTGGTCCAACGTGCCGGTTCCGCCCGTCAAGCCGTCGATGTGGCCGTCGCCGAGGCCCGGCAGCTGGGGTCGGGAAACTGATCGGGGCTGGCGGTCCCGGACCGGCCAGCCCTGCCCAGCCCAGCACGGGAATCCCGACCGCAACGGCTCCTGCCTCGAACTGTGGGTACCGGCCGAGGATCTCGACGAGTTCGATCGGCACGCGGTCGGGCTCATCGAGTTGGTTCACGAGTTCCGACCGGTCGAGCAGGCAGGCTGATGGGTGGATTCCACCGAGCGACTCGTACGATCCGGCAACTACTGCCCGCCAACTACTGGCCGGCCTGCCCGGCCCGTACGGCAACGGGCAGATGTCTGGTCCTCGACGGGACCAACCGTGACACAACAGGCTCGGCCGACGGAACCGACCGGGGACTACTGATCCAGGTGGCCACGTCGATCCTGCGGGCCTACGCGCGATCCGGCGAGCCGCCAACGACCACCCACGCACACTTCTACTGACCTTCGTACCCGTACTGCTCTCCGTCGCCCGCCTGCGGGCGAATTGGATCCTGCGCCGTGCAGCGAGCAAACCGGGTGGCTGGTGAACATGCCCTCTGGCACCCTGCTGACATGTCCCAGATCGCCTCTCAACCGCGCAGCGTGGCCGAACTGCGCACGCTCACCGCTAGAGGCGCTCGGGTCAAGTACCTGTTCTTCTGGGGACACCGACCACAACCCGACGGCAGCATCGGACCGGGGTGTCTGAGCCAATGGTGGCCCGCTCCGTTCGTGGTAGACGAGGTCCGGTACGCCACGGCCGAGCACTACATGATGGTCGGTAAGGCCCGGCTGTCCGGCGACGAGGCCACCGCTGCGCGGATGCTGACGGTGCCGAGCCCGGGCGCGGTCAAGGCTCTGGGCCGGCAGGTTCAGGGCTTCGACCAGACCGTGTGGGACGCGCATCGCTTCGACCTCGTCGTCGCCGGCAACGTGGCCAAGTTCGGCCAGCACCCTGAGCTTGGGAAGTACCTGGCGCGTACCGGCAACCGAATACTGGCCGAGGCCAGCCCGGTGGACCGGATCTGGGGCATCGGCCTGGCCGCGACGGATCCACGCACGTGCAACCCCGCCCAGTGGCGCGGCTTGAATCTGCTCGGGTTCGCGCTCATGCACGCCCGCGCCCAGCTCGCCACGGGATGAACCTGAAGGTTCGTGCACATCACGTGCGTGTCGGTGCCCGGCAGTTCATCATCCGCCCAGCCCACGCTTCGCCCGGCGCGGCCCTGACCGACAAGAACCGTGGTCGAGCGTATCCGGCCTGACCGACAAGAACCCGTGGTCGAGCGTATCCGGTTCGGTGCGGTCGAGCAGGCGTTCGGCCGGTCGAGCAGATAGAACAGCCGGGTCCGGGCCGCCAACCGGATCGTTCAGATTTTGGGTCATCGGATCAGGCCGACGAGGGTGGCGAGCCGGGTCACGCCGGCCGCTGCCGAGCCACCCCGGGTGATCTCCGCGAGCACGGTACGCGCGTAGGGGCGGCAGCGGACCTCGGCGGGCGCGATGGTGTCGGCGTCGACCAGCGCCTGCCCGGCGGCGGTGAAATCGCCGGTCTGGAGGTAGGCGCGGGCGGCGTCGACAAGGTGGGCGGCCCGGTGTTCGGCGGGTAGCCGGTGCCAGCCGTCACGGCGGATGGCCTTCTCGTGCCGGTACACCGCTTCGGCGGTGTCGCCGAGGTGCAGGGCGGCGAGGAACCGGGCCAGCAGCACAGCGGTGGGCCCGAAGCTGGTGTGGTGGGGGTCGTCCTCGCCCGCACGTCGGTTGGCCAGTACGGCGGCGTGGTCGGTCAGGTCGTCGGCGCGGTGGCCGTCACCGCAGCCGGCGGCGGCCAGACCTGCCTGCAACAACAGCGTTCCCCGCACCGCCTCCTCGGCTGCGGTGCCGGTCGCGGCGACGGCGGCGGTGAGGGCCAAACGGTCGCGGCCGAGGGCGCGCAGCGCCTGGGCGACGGCGATGGTGGCGGTGCCGGTGCGGATGGGGTCGCCTGCGGCGGCGGTGACGGCCCGGTCGGCGGCGAGCCAGCCGAGGTCGGCCTCGCCGAGCTTGACGAGCACCGAGGCGGTGATCCGGTACGCGGGCACCAGCAGGGCCGGTGTGGCGTGGGCGGCGTCGAGCAGGGCGGGCAGGGCGCGCAGGAGTTGGGCGTAGTGGGCGTGCTGGTAGGTCAGCCAGGCGTGCGCGACGTGCCGTCGCACCTGGCCGGTCGGCACGGTCCGGGCGGGCTGGTGGTGGTAGCGGGCCAGTGCGGCACGGACCGCGTCGACCCCGTCGAGGCCGGTTGCCGTGGTTGGTGGCGGCTGGCAGGGGTCGAGCAGGATCGCCGGGTCGACGCGGAGCACCTCGGCGATCTCCTGGATCACCGAGTAGCGGTCCAGACCACGCACGCCGCGTTCGACCTTGTCGACCCAGCTTTTCGACTTGCCGAGCCGGTCGGCGAGCATCTGTTGGGTCATCCGGCGGCGCACCCGCCAGCGGGCCACCCGCCGCCCGATCGGCAACGCGTCGGCGGTGTCGCGGGACAGGGCGGTCACCTCTGCGGCTCCACCGATCGCCGCAGGTCCTCGGTGGACCCGCCGCAGCGCGGACACCACCTTGACTTGACCCGGAACGCGACCAGCCCGAGCAGGAAGCCCGGCACCACCCCTCCGATGACGATCGACACAACTCCGGAAGCCACGAGCCGTCTCACCTCCTGACGTGGCCAAGGGCCGCGGAGGTGCCGCGCCCGCGACTCTCGGCCGCCCTTCCACGCCTCGGTAGTGGAGCCGATGCGTGCAGTAGCCAGAGTTGCGCATCATCTGATGCAAAGCAAGTCCCCACGGCCTGTCAGGGAGGAAAACACGTGATGCTAGGCAAGCACCCGAACAGGTTCTGGTGCAGAATCAGGGACATGCCTCGATTCACGCCCGCGACACCCCGGTCCCGGCGACTCGGCCGGGAGCTGCGCAAGCTCCGCGACGCGAAGGGCCTGACCGGTGATGGGGTGGCGGAGATCGTCCGCTGCTCGCCGTCTCGGATCAGCCGGATCGAGTCCGGCGAGATCAAGCCTCGGGTCGGTGACGTCATGGAGTTGCTGGTCGCGTACGGCGTCAAGATCGACGGGGAACCCGGCACCTCGCTGCTGGAGCAGGCGCGTGGCCTGCGCGAGGAAGGGTGGTGGCAGCGCCTCGGCGGCAAGTACGCCACCTACATCGCGTACGAGACCGAGGCCGTCGAGCTCAAGAACTTCGAGCCGATGCTGGTGCCCGGTCTACTCCAGACCGAGGCGTACGCCCGTGAGGTCAACGTCATCGGCCGCGAGACCGACCCGGACGGCGTCACGCAGCGGGTTGCCGCCCGGATGACCCGGCAGGAGGTGCTGCACCGGAAACCGACACCGCTGCGGATGCACGCCATCCTCTCCGAGGCGTCCCTTCGGACCGAGGTCGGCGGCCCGGACGTACTGCGCGAGCAACTCGACCACCTGGTCACGCTGAGCAAACTGCCGAACGTCACGATCCAGGTGTTGCGCTTCGAGGCCGGCGCGCACCTGGCGGACAGCAGCGGCTTCGTCCTGCTCGCCTTCGAGCCGGACGACCCGCCGCTGGGCTACATCGAGACCCTGGCCGGCGAGCTGTTCCTGGAGTCGAGCCGGGACCTGGCGCGGCTGTCGGCGGCGTACGACAATCTGAGGACGCTGGCAAGGTCGCCGGCCGAGTCGATCAAGTTCATCAGGGAGTTGAGCGAGCATGGTGCGTAACGCCTGGCGCAGGTCGAGCCGTTCCGGCAGCAACGGCCAGTGCGTCGAGGTGCGCGACCGGGGTGCTCTGGTGGACGTCCGCGACTCGAAGGCCCCCGCCGCCGGGATGCTGAGCTTCGCCCCGGCCGCCTGGGGCGCGTTCGTCGACGGCCTCAAGAAGGACTACCGCCACCGGTGACGTGAAATCAGGTCGCGCCACGGAGTTTGCTGACCGCGCTGGTCGGGCGTAGCAGCGAGACCTCGCTGCTACGCCCGACACCCCGTGGCTATTACTCCGGAAGCTGAGGCTCTCCCCCGCCGCCTGCCTGCCTGCCCCGACGACCCCGTGCCGTTACTGCCGGCGAAGCTGCTCGGCGGTGATCCGCTGGGTGACCCCGGCCGGTACGGCGATCAGCGCCAGCCCGACGACCAGCGCGCCGGCGCCGAGCCACAGCGTCGACGCGAACCGGTTCAGCACGACGCCCGCGTCGACACCCAGCAGCCGGGCCAGGCTGGCGGTGATCACCACTGCCGACAGGCCGGCCGTGACCAGCCCGATCGCCAGCGGCAAGCCACCGAAGCCGACCTCGCTGGCGGTGACGAGCCGAGGGCTGACGCCCACCACCGACAGGCTGGCGCTGTCGCGGCGGCGTTCCATGGTGCGGTCGACCGCCGCAACAGCGAAGGCGCCGACGCACAGAATGAAACTGACGGTCAACCCGGCGGTCAGGATGGTGAGCAACAGGTCGCTGTCGAAACCCTGGCGTGCCGCGTAGTGCCCGCTCAGCAGGTTGGCCGGGGTCCGCGCGGCGACCAGCCGGGCGGCGCGCTCGGCCGCGACCGGGTTCTGGGCGACGACCGTCATGAGGTCGACCTCCGGATTCCGGCCGCCCAGCAGCGGCGAGCCGCGGGTCAGTAGCAGCGAGCCGAACGCGGCCGTGCCGGCGCCGTGCCTCTCCTCGACGCGCAGGGTGCGCGACAGGACCGGGACGTCCAGCCCGTCCGCGCCGACCGCCGGGGCGTCGGCGGCGGGCGCGTTCGGTTGCCCGATCAGGTCGTGTGCCAGCCGGTACGCTCCACCGTCCACACAGGATTTCGCCGGTGTCACGACGAACATCCGGTTCACCTCGGCGCACTCGGCCACCAGCGCGTACGCCGGTTCGCCAGCGATGGTGACCTCCAGGACGGCCACCCCCAGCGCCTCGATCCCGGGCACCCGACGCAGCTCCGCGGTCAGTCCTCGGTCGTAGCCGGAGGTCTGGTAGACCAGCCGCTGGTCACCGCTGCTCTGCATCAAGGCCGTGTCGTTGGCCATGGCCGCGACGCCGACCGACCCGACCCCGACCACGTAGAGCGACACCGCGAGCGAGGCCACCAACCGGGGGGCGACCGCCGGGGTGTGTCGGATGCGCGCCGCCGCCAACTCCAGCCATACCGGGGCACGTCCCACCCGACGGATCAGCCCGGCCAGCGCGTAGCTGAGGGCGGGCAGCGCCAACGGCACACCCAGCCCGCTCACCAGCAGGCCGGTCACGAGCAGGTACCCACGGTCGGTCGTGTCCAGCCGCAGTGGGTCGATCCCAGCCAGGGCAGCGGCGACGAGTCCGCCCAGCAGTGGCAGTGTCCGCCACCATCCGGGTCGGCGGGCCGGAGCCCCTCGGCGGACGGCGAGCGGGGCGACCCGGGCCGACCGGGTGGCCAGCACCCCCACCGTCACCGCGTATCCCACGGTGGTCAGCAGCACCGCGGCGAGCCAGGCGGCCGGCACCGTGAGATCGGCGGCGAACCAGTGCAGTCGGCCGATCCGCCAGCCCGGTGACAGCGGAGCGAGGGCCGCGTAGGCGGCGACGCCGAGCAGCGCTCCGCCGATCGCCACCACCCCGGTCTCGACGGCGTTGACCAGGGCGGCCTGCCGGGCCGAGACACCGAGCAGCCGCAGCGCGGCGATCTTCCGGTCACGGGTTGAGGCGGACAGGCGGGCGCAGGTGGCGAGGAAGACACCGAGCGGCACGAGGGCGAACAGGGCGAAGGCGACGGCGGTGATCCGGGCCGGGGTGAACACGTCGGGTGAGGCCAGCTGCGACCCGAAACCGGCCCGCAGCGGGGCGCCGAACCCCAGCACGGCGTGCTGTTGTCGCAGGTGCGGGTCGTTGGCCCGCACACCGACGTACGCCCACAGCTCGTCGGGGGCGATCAGTCCGATGTCGCCGATGGTGCCGACGACCCGTTGTGGGAAGCGTTCGCGGGCCCGGGTGTCGGTACGGATCAGATCGGCCAGGGCGGGGGAAACCACCGCCTCACCGGGCTGGGGAAGTGCGGCCACGCCGGGTGGGCGGGGACCGCCCGGGACGACGCCGGCCACGGCGGTACGGCGCAGCGGCCGGTCACCGATCGCGTCGTCTATCTCGATGATCCGTAGCGGGGCGCTGGCCGGGACGCCCTCCTCGGCGTACTGCGGCGTGCGGGCCTGCGCCCGCTGCTGTTGCGCGGTCGCCACCGACACGGCGGAGAGACAGGACAGCACGATCAGGACGCCGAGGGCGGCTCCGGAGGACATCAGCACGGTACGAAGCGCGCCGGCCCGCCCGGAGCCGAGGCTGAGCCGGATGCCGAGGCGGATCCATCTACTCATCCGACGAGCCGCCCGTCGCGCATGAGGACGGTGCGGTCGGCGTACGCGGCCACCCGAGCCTCGTGGGTGACCACCACGACGGTGCTGCCCTGTTGCCGGGCCAGCCCGGTGAGGGCGTCGAGCACCAGTTCGCCGTTGACGCTGTCCAGCGCCCCGGTTGGTTCGTCGGCGAAGACGACGGCCGGGCGGTGCACCAGGGCGCGAGCAACCGCCACCCGCTGGGCCTGCCCACCGGAGACCTGGCCGGGGCGGCGGTCGGCGAACTCAAGGGCGTCGAGTTGCCGCAGCAGGGAGGCGGCCTGTCGTCGGGCCTCGGAGCGGCGGACGTTGAGCAGGCGCAGTGGCAACTCCACGTTCTCCCGCAGGGTCAGCTCCGGCACGAGGTCGCCGAACTGCAGGACGAAACCGAACGAGGTCAACCGGAGTCTGCTACGTGTTGCGTCGGGCAGGCTGTGGACCTGGCGGCCGTCGAAGTAGATCTCCCCCTGATCCGGCCGGAGAATGCCGGCGAGCAGGTGGAGCAGGGTGGACTTGCCGGAGCCGGACGGGCCCATCACCGCGACGATCTCGCCGGCTTCGATCTCGATGTCGACCCGGTCGAGGGCGACCGTACGACCGAACCGGAGGTTGAGGTTCTTCGCCTGGAGCATGTCAGCGCACCTGCTTGCTCGGGGTCGGCGTCTCGGGTGTGGCCACGACGGCGGCGAGTCGGTCGAGTCGCGCCTCGGCGCCGTCGATCCACTTGAGGTCGGCGTCCAGGTGGTACAACTCGAAGTCGGCGGCGAGTTGGGTGAGCAGGTCGCCGGACTGGCGGTTGGCTCGCATCTCGCGCATCCGCGCGAGATGCGCCTGGCGCTGCTGGTCCAGCACCTCACGGGCGGGGCGACCACTGTTCAGGGCGATGACCACCTTGGCGAACAGGGCGCGGCGGGTGCCCGAAACATCGGGCACCTCGGGCTCGGTAAGCCAACGTTCCAGTTCGTACACGCCGGCTTCGGTGATCGCGTAGACCCGGCGGTCCGGCCCCTCCCCGGGGCTGACGCCGGCGAAATCGACCAGCCCGTCCCGGGCGAGGCGTTGCAGGGTCGCGTAGACCTGGGCGGACTTCAGCGGACGGCCGGCGCCGAACCAGTCGTCATAGCGGCGGCGCAGGGTGTAACCATGCTGGGCCTGCGGTTCGAGCAGGCCGAGCAGGGCGCGGGAGACCGACATGCGGTGAATCTAGCAACCCAGTTGCTAGTCGAGCAACCGGCACAGATGGTCGGCCAGCCGGCGTGAGGTGAGCCACGGCAGCTTGAGCTCAACCTCCCTTCAGGTTGAAGACTCCTCCTTGTCAGATCAGTGCGTCGGGACAGGGGAGCAGGCGACATGCGGGTAGTACAGGTGACGCGTTTCGGAGGTCCCGAGGTGCTGGTGCCGGCCGAGGCGCCGGATCCGGTGGTCGGGCAGGACCAGGTGGTCGTCGACGTGGCCGTCGCGGGGATTACCTTCGTCGAGACGCAGATCCGCCGTGGCGTCGACAGGTGGCATGACAGACCTGAACTGCCGTATGTGCCGGGCGGGATGGTGGCCGGCCGGGTGAGCTCGGTCGGGGCAGGTGTGGATCCAGGCTGGTCCGGGCGGCGCGTCATCGCCGACACCGGGCGGACCGGCGGCTTCGCCGAGCAGGCGGTGGTCGACGTGGACGGTCTCATCCCGGTGCCGCAAGGTTTGGGCCTGCCCGAGGCTGTCGCCCTGCACACCGACGGCAGCACCGCCCTGGGCCTGGTGGAAAGGGCCCGGGTCAGTCCCGGGGAGTGGGTGCTGATCGAGGCGGCGGCCGGTGGTGTCGGGAGCCTGCTGGTGCAACTGGCTCAACTGGCCGGCGCCCGGGTCGTCGGAGCGGCGCGCGGCGCGCGAAAGCTCGACCTCATCCGGGACCTGGGCGCGGACGCAGCGGTCGACTACTCCGAGCCCGGCTGGACGGAGCAGGTCCGGCAGGCGACCGGAGGTGCGGGTCCCGATGTGGTGTTCGACGGCGTCGGTGGGGAGATCGGCCGGGCTGCGTTCGAGATCACCAGAGACGGCGCCCGCTTCTCGATGCATGGCGCCTCCAGTGGCGACACCACGGTGATCGACCATGCGCAGGCGCGACGGCGCGGGGTGACGGTGCTCGGAATCGAGCAGCTCTTCGAATTCGGGCCGCACATGCGGCGGTGGGCCGAACAGATGATGTCGGAAGCGGTGGCGGGACGAATCCGGCCGGTCATCGGACAGACCTTTCCGCTGGAACGCGCCGCCGAGGCGCACGCCCTGATCGAGGCCCGCAGTGCTGCGGGGAAGACTCTGCTCCTGCTCTGACTGATCCCTAAGCTGCTCCGAGAGGCTGGTGACCTGTGCACGCGCAGCAGCCAGCAGCGACCTCGCCGCAAATCGTGCTCCTTGTACACAATGGGCGTTTCGCCCCCCCACGGTAGCGGCCTTGTCCGTTCTAGAATGCTCCGATGATTGATCGAACGCCCTCGAAATCATCTCCTCGCCGCCGTACCGGCCGGCTGGTCGCCACGTTCCTCGGGGCGGCCGTGTTCCTCGGTCTCGGCGTGTTGCAGGCCGGGCCGGCCCACGCGATCGTCAACGGCGAGCCGGTTCCCGAGGGTGTCTATCGCTTCTCGGTCAAACTGACGATGACCGGTATCCCCACCGCCACCGGCGGGCGGCGCAACAGCGCCTGCTCGGGCGCGCTCATCCACCCCTCCTGGGTCATCACCGCCGGCCACTGCTTCCGCGACCCGAGCGGGGTACGCGTGGAACGGCCGGTGGCCGACCTGACCACCGCCACGGTCGGTCGCGCCGATCTGTCCGGCACGAACGGGCGTGTCGCCACGGTTGTCGCGGTCCGTCAGTCATCCGTCAACGACATCGCGCTGGCTCGAATCGACCCGCCGATCACCGACATCGAACCGCTCCGGTTCGCGGGCACGGCACCGCAGGTCGGGCACCTGCTGCGGATGACGGGCTACGGCGCGGACGATCCGGAGAACCTGCAGCCGTCGACGATCCTCCGGACCGGGCAGTTCAAGGTCGTGTCGGTGGCGGACTCGACGGTGGGAGTGACCGGGCACGCGCCCGCGCGGGACACGAGCGCCTGCCCGTGGGACTCGGGCGCGCCCTACTTCGCCGAGCGCAAGGGCAAGCGACCGCTGCTGGTCTCGATCGAGAGCACCGGGCCGGGCTGCCCGCACACGGGCGTCGAGACGACCGCCCGGGTCGACGCCGTCATGCCCTGGATCAGGTCCGTGATCAACGGGTAGGCCTGACCTTGCTGGTGGTGCGGTGACCGGGCGCTGGGGTCGGCCGGAGCGGGCGCCCGCCGAGAGTCGGCCCAGCGCCCGCCCGGTCACCAACACATCGGCACCATCTGGCCCAGCCGTCACCGGGAGGCGAGGCTCCGTTCGACGTCCCGTCCGCGCCGGCTACGGTGCTGCACGTGCGGCTGCTCGTGGTAGAGGACGACGTGAAGATGGCGGCCCTGCTCAAGCGCGGACTCGAGCGGGAGGGCTACGCCGTCGACCTCAGCGCGACCGGGCAGGAAGCCCTGCGGGCCGGCACGGCGTTCCCGTACGACGGGGTGGTGCTGGACGCCATGATCCCGGCGCCGGACGGGTTCGAGGTCTGCCGCCAGTTCCGCCAGGCGGGCAGGTGGATGCCGGTGATCATGCTCACCGCCCGTGGCGCGGTCGACGACCGGGTTCGTGGCCTCGACGCAGGTGCTGACGACTACCTGCTCAAGCCGTTCTCCTTCGCGGAGTTGTTCGCGCGGCTGCGGGCGTTGCTGCGCCGCGACGTCGGCGAGCGGCCGACGATCCTGGCCGCCGGCGACCTGCGGCTCGACCCGGCAAGCCGCGAGGTCTGTCGGGGCGGGACGGCCGTCTCCCTGTCGGCCCGGGAGTTCGCTCTGCTGCACCTGCTGCTACGTCGCAGGGGGGAGGTGCTCAGCCGGACCGCGATCGTGGAGCACGTGTGGGAGTCCGCCTACCACGGCACCTCGAACCTGGTGGACGTCTACATCCGCTTCCTGCGGGCGAAGGTGGATCGGCCGTTCGGGCGGTGCGCGATCGAGACCGTCCGGGGTACCGGCTACCGGCTACGCGTGGACGGCGGCTGACTGGGATGGCCTCGTTGTCGCTGCGGGCACGCCTCGCGCTGGTGGCGGCGCTCGGCTCGGTGCTGGTGCTGGGCGTCGGGTCGCTGCTGCTCTACCAGGATCTGAGCAACCAACTGAGCACCGCGATCACCAACGAGCTCGCGGTGGCCGTCGACGACCTCGCCGCTGGTGCCGCGTCCGGCGAATCCGCCCTGGTGACCGCGCAGGTGATCGAAGTCGACGGCGACGTGCGGGCGCCGGCCGGGGCGGAACCGCTGCTGACCGCGGAGGAACTTGCCCGGGCGAGTCGGGAACAGATCGTGGTGGACCGTGAGGTTCCCGGAGTCGGCGCGGAAGCCCGCCTGCTCGCCCGGCCACTCGGCGAGGCGGATGGCGACCGACTGGTCGGCGTCGCGGCGACCGGCACCGCACCGCTCGCCGGGGCCCGGCAACGGTTGGTGGTCGTGCTGACGCTCGCCGGGCCGGCGTTGACCGTCTCGGTCGGGGTCGCGGCATGGCTGCTGACGGGGGCGGCGCTGCGGCCGGTGCGCCGGATGGCGGGCGAGGCGGCAACGATCTCCGCAGCCCAGGTGGGTCGCCGCCTCCCACACCCGTCCGGTACGGACGAGATCGCCGCGCTGGGTCGCACCCTCAACGCCATGCTGGGACGCATCGAGAAGGCCGTCGCCAACGAACGCGCCTTCATCGACGACGCCGCGCACGAGCTGCGTACCCCGATCGCCGTGCTTCGCGGCGAGCTGGAGCTCGCCTGTGGCGAGGATCTGCCGGCTCCGGTCGTGGAGAGCCTGACCAGTGCCCTGGAGGAGACCGATCGGCTGACCCGGCTGGCGGAGAACCTGTTGACCCTGGCGCGGGCGGACGCGGGTCAACTCGGGACGGGCGCTGCCACCAGCGACCTGTTCGCCACCGCCCGTGCCGCCGCCCGGCGGGTACCGCACCGGAAGGAGGTCCGCATCGAGGTGCGAGGCGAGCCGGTGATCGTCCGAGGCGACGGGGAGTGGATCGGAACCATCATCGGCAACCTGCTCACCAACGCCGATCGGCACGCGCGGAGCCGGATCCTGGTGACCCTCACGCCGGTCGACGGGCGTGCCCGGCTGGTGGTCGCGGATGACGGCCCCGGCTTCCCGTCCGCGATGTTGCCGCGTGCGTTCGACCGGTTCGCCCGGGGCGACGACACCCGCGGCCGCCCCGGTGGCGGTGCCGGCCTGGGACTGGCGATCGTCGCGTCGCTCACCCACGCGCTCGGTGGCGCGGTCACCGCCGGTAACGGCCCGCCGTTCGGCGGGGCCAGGATAGTGGCCGACCTGCCGCTGGCCGTCTCGTCGCCCTCCCACGACACCTGAGAGGTGGACGGACCGGCCGGTGATGGGTGCTGACGAGTTTGGCGGCGACCACGTCACTTTAACCGAACTTTCATTTTGTTTCTCAGATCACTTCTCACGTTTCTCGCGGTTCTTGGCTATCAAAGCCGTTGGCGTTATTTTCATTCCATGGCTGACACCTCCATATTTGCGGGGAACCTTCACCGGCGTAACGTGCTGCGGCTCCTGATGGCCGGTGCGGGCAGCGCGGTGACGCTCGCCGCCTGTTCCTCGACCAGCGACAGCGGCACCGCTGCGACTACGACCGCCAGCGCCGCCCCGGTCGCCCTCGCCAGCGCCGCCCCGGTCGCGGTGGCCGACGAGCAGCCGGTGACCACCCCCCGGCAGGCGATTGACCGGCTCATGCGGGGAAACGTGCGGTTCGTCAGTGGACAGATGCGGCATCCTCATCTCAGCCCCGACTACCGGGCTCAGCTGGCCAAGGGGCAGCACCCCTTCGCTCAGGTGCTCACCTGCGCCGACTCCCGGGTCGCTCCGGAGTTCGTCTTCGACCAGGGCCTCGGTGACCTGTTCGTCGAACGCAACGCCGGCAACATCGCCGAGCCGGTGGTCGTGGGCAGCATGCAGTACGCGGTGCACGAGCTCAAGGTGCCGCTGATCCTCGTGCTCGGGCACCAGAAATGCGGAGCGGTGACTGCCGCCGTCGAGGCGGTCGAGAACAACAGCCAGCCAACCGGCACCGATCTGGACGCGATTATCAACGCGATCCGGCCGGCGGTGGAAAAGGTGAAGCATTCCGGCGGTGACATCGTCGACAAGGCGGTACGCCAGCACGTCGCCGACATGGTCGCCAAGCTACGCGCCAAGCCGGTGCTCCAGCCCGCGATCAGGGCGGGCGCGCTCCAGGTGATCGGTGGCCGGTACACCCTCGACTCCGGAAAGGTCGACATCATCGTCCAGTGACCGTGGTCGAAGAGGGCTCGGGACGCGGGGTTCACCCGGTCCACCCCGGCACGCCCCCCGAGCCCTCTTCGACTACGGACAGCTCCGACGGCACGGGGTGTCATCTGGACGCGGCTGCCGGTGCGACGCGTTCGCACCTCCGGTCCGCCAGGAGACGGCGCATGGTGACGGGGCCGGCCAGGGCGACGAACGCCGCCAGGGCGGCGGGGACCATGAGGCCGACGGTCAGGTCGGTGGCTTCGGCCAGGTAGCCGATCGCGGCTGGGCCGAGCAGCAGACCGGTGGAGCCGGAGATCGAGATCAGGGCGATGTTCGAGGGCGAGCCTCCAACCTCCCCCACGGCGCTGAACAACACCGGTACGACCACCGCGATCCCGCTGCCGGCAAGGATCCAGCCGGCCCACGCGAGAGGGAGCCCACCGGCGACGCCCGCGAGGAGGACGAGGGCGTATCCGGCAGTGGCCAGGGTGCCCGCGCCCAGCAGGGTGCGGCCGGGGCCGAGCTTGGCGCGGATCGGGTCGCCCAGGAGGCGGAAGACCGTCATCGCGCAGGCGAACACCGTGTACGACAGTGGCGCGAGCGCCTCGTCGGCCCGCAGGACGCGGGCGGCGTGCAGGTTGGCCCAGTCGATCGCGCCGGACTCGATGAGGTGGCCGCCGAGGCCGAGGACGAACATCCCGCCGAGCAGGATGCCGCCGATGCGGGCCGCGCTCACCGGCGCGGCGCTGCTGCCGCCGTCGACCTGGGGCGGTGGCGGCAACAGCGGACGGGTGAAGGCGGCGAACACCGCGGTGCAGGCGAGCGCGGCGATCACCAGCATGGCCTGGTTTCCCAGCCCCAGGGTGAGGCCGAGTGAGGTGAGCGCGCCGGCGGCGGCGCCGCCCAGGCTCCAGAAGCCGTGGAAGGACGAGACCACCGGTCGCTTGTAGTAACGCTCGAGCTCGACGGAGTGGGCGTTGAGCCCCACCTCCACGAAGCCGACGCCGACGCCGTAGAGAGCGCCGCAGAGCAGGAGGGTCTCGTAGGTCGGTGCGAGCGCGGGGGCGATGAGGACCAGCTGGGTGGCGGGGCCGGCCCAGCGCAGCAGGCCGCGGGTGGTGGTCCGGTCGGCGAGTCTTCCGGCGGCGAACATGGTGACCAGCCCGACGACCTGGACGAGCAGGAGCAGGGTGCCCAGGCGCGCCTCGCCGAGGCCGAGGCGGCGATCGACCGAGGGAAGGGCGGCGGCCCAGGCACCCATGACGAAGCCGGAGGTCGCGAAGGTGCCGAAGACGCCGACGCGGGCGCGGCGCAGGGCGGTGGGGTCGGGGTTCATGGCTGTCCTTGGATCGCGAATTTGTTCTCGGTGAGAACTTAACGGCCCGCGCCAGCGGCGTCGAGGTTTTTTGTCCTTGGCGGAGACATAAGACACGATGGGGTTGACGCCGACGGGAGAATCGCCTGCCATGCCGCAGCTGAAGACGAGCGCCGACCTCCGCGTGCACAACCAGACCCGGCTGCTGCGCGCCGTCCACGACGCCGACGAACCACTCACCCGCGCCAGCGCCGCGCGGGCCCTGGGCTTCGGCCGCAACACCGCCGCCGCCCTCGTCGGCGAACTGGAGGCGGCCGGGTTACTGCACGAGGCCCCCGCCGGGGCGTCCGGTCGCGGCCGGCCGACGACTCTGCTACTTGCTCACCCCCACGGACCGGTCGCTTTCGGCGCCGACATCCGCGAGGACTCCTGGACCCTGGCGCAGATCGAGTTGGGCGGGCGGCTCACCGAACTGGAGACCGGCGAGCACGACCGGACCCCGAGGGTGTTCGACGACATCCTCAGGGCGACCCGGCGGCACGCCACCGACCGACTCGCCTCGCTCGGCATCGCCATCGCCGGGCCGATCCACGACCGCCGCCGCCTGCACATCTCACATCTCGGCTGGGACGAGGTGGACCTCGACGAGCAGATCGGCGGCGACTGGCCGCCGACCGTGGTCGACAACGACGCCAGGCTCGCCGGACTCGCCGAGGCCCGGCGCGGAGCGCTGCGCGGGACCGGGACCGCCCTGCACTTCCACATCGACTTCGACATCGGCGGGACCCTGCTGCTCGGCGGGGACGCCCAACGCGGCGCCCACAACATCGCCGGGGAGTTCGGGCACATGCCGCTCACGGATTCCGGGCACCGGTGCATGTGCGGCGCCCAGGGGTGCTGGAGCCTGGACGTGGGCACCAACGCCCTCGTGCGGCGATCCGGGAGGGAACCCGGCTACGGGGCGGGGCGGGAGCTGGCGCGGGAGATCCTGGCCCGCGCCGAGGCCGGCGAGACCGAGGCGGGCCGGGCGGTCGACGACAACGCCATCGCGCTGGGGCGAGGGCTCGGCGCGCTGGCCAACGCCCTCGACCCCGAGGCGATCACTCTCTCCGGACTGGGGTTGGAGCTGATCCGGTTGCGGCGCGGCCTGATCGAACATGCCTGCGCCGAGGGGCTGATGAAGTTCAGGCGCGCCCGGCCGCCGCGCATCCTGGCGGGCACGGTCGGCGAGATCGGCCCGCTGCGCGGCGCGGCCGAGATCGCCTTCGACGTTGCCCTGAACGCCGAGTGGCTGCGGGCACGGCTCTAGGGCGAGCCCGCGCCTCCGGGGACAGCACCGTGCTGGACCCACGGCGATTCCCCACCGCCGCGGAGGCGGTCAAGTCCGTCGAGGAGCAGGTCGAGCGTGAACTCGAACTCGACCTGGCTGTCGCACCAGCCGAGCGTCGGGTCGGCCGCGTCGTGGGCTTCGGCCACCATCATCGCCGTGAGGTGCGGGACAGCCTGCGCCATCGCGGCCAACTCCGCCTCCGCGGCGTCGGCGTCGAAGCTCGCGTCCGCCGCTCCGGGACGGAAGACCTCCTGGGCGAACCCCAGCGCCAGGCTCCCGAACGCGTGCAGCGCCCGGTGCGCGATCCGGTAGGAGAACCCGCCGCCGACCATCGTCGCCACAACGGCGTCGTAGTAGGCGAACAGACCGGCCGGGATGGTCGAGCGGGAGGTGAGCAGCGTGGGCGCCCAGGGGTGGCGCAGCATGACCTCCCGCGCGGAGAGGAACCGCTGTCGCAGCGCGGCACGCCAGTCACCGGCCGCCGCGGTGCGGCCGGCCGCCGCGCCGATCTCCCCCACGACGGTCTCGACGAGGCCGTCGAGCAGCCCTTCCTTGCCGGGTAGATGGTGGTACAGCGACATGGCCTCGACGCCGAGTTCGGCGGCGAGGCGGCGCATGGTCAGCGCCTGGAGCCCTTCGGCGTCCACGAGCGCGACCGCCGCCGCCAGGGCCCGCTCCCGACTCAGCGGCAACCGGTGGTTCTGCTCACTCATCCACTCTCCTCCTTCCCTCACCTTACGTTGTATGGCACCCTTACGCTGTAAGGCGCGCAGTTCCGGCGCCGTCATCCAGCCGAAGGAGTCGGCATGCACCCACTGGTCCGCACCGCCCGGGTAACCGGCCTGTGCTATCTCGGCCTCGCCGTCACCGGCATGCTCGGCTACCTGCTCATCCGTGGACAGCTCTTCGTCGCCGACGACGCCGGCGCGACCCTCGCCCGCCTGGCCGGGCACGAGTCCCTCGCCCGTGCCGGGATCGCTCTCGAACTGCTCGTCGTGCTCACCCAGACGCTCACCGCCCTCTGGTTCCACCGACTGTTCCGCACCGTCGACCCCCTCGCCGCCGGCAGCATCGCGGCACTCGGGCTCGTCAACGCCGTCGCGATCCTCGGCAGCGCGGCTCTCCTCGCGACCGCGACCGAGGTCGCGCACACCCCCTCCGGCGACACGGCCGCGACCGTCCAACTCCTGTACCTCGTCAGTGGCAACCTGTGGAAGGTCGGTGGACTGTTCTTCGGTCTGTGGCTCATCCCGATGGGCTACTGCGTCCTGCGCTCCGGGTGGATGCCCCGGCCCCTCGGCCAGATCCTCGTCGTGGGCGGCATCGGCTACGTGCTGAGCGCGTTCGTCGGATACCTGGTGCCCGGGGCGGGGGTGGTCGTGGGCGCGCTGGTCGTGCCCGCCACCGTGGGCGAGCTCTGGATGGTCGGCTACCTGCTCGTCCTCGGCGTCCGCCGGCACGCGCTGCCCGATGAGCCGCACCGCGCGGCGACGCGCCCGGTCGCCGTGGAGTCGCCCGTGTGACGGCGGCCGAGGCCGCCGTACCCCCGACGGCCCGTGCCCGGGGAGAAAACCGTCCCCGCTTCGTCACCTGTCGTCCGCGGCGGCGCCCTGGTTGTCTCACTGGCGACACATCACCAGGGAAAGCAGGCTGACATGTCGATTCTCCGCCGTACCCTCGCCACCACGGCCGTCGTCCTCGCCGCCGGTGCGGCCTCGCTGGTCAACGCCGCGCCAGCGATGGCCAGCACGCCGTCGAGCTGCTCCAGCGTCAGCCAGATCGGCACCACCCGGGTGCTGACGGTCGGCGGGATGCAGGCGGCATCGGTGAAGCAGTACTACGGCTGCGGCTACAACTACGCCTACATCTACGTCTGGGAGCAGTACCGCAACACCCACTCCAACTGGGACCTCTACGTCCACGTCGTCAACCACAGCGACAGTGGCAACGACTACGGCGCGGCCCGGCTGAGCAACACCACCCGGGCGGAACTGTGGGGCCCGCCGGCCGACACCGCCCGGTACTGCACCCACGTCACCGGCTACCTCAACTCGACGGGCGGCTCCACCAGCAAGGTCTGCTGACCCCGCCACGCCGACCGGGCCCGCCGGAGGCGTCCGGAGGGCCCTTCGTGCAGGACGCCTCCGGCCCGGTACAAGAACGGCCACGAGTCGGAGTACGCCGGCTACCGGTTCCACAACGACCACTGATCCGTCCGGCGCGGGTGTCTCCGGCGACACCGGAGACACCCGCGCCGCAGCTCCGGCCTACGAACAGGTCACCGGCCATCGGTAGCATTCACCGGCGATGGTCCACAGCGAGCAGATGGTCAACCCCGATCCCGGTCCCGCCCTCGGTGTCGACGGCTGCACCAACGCCGTCGAGGTGGGGCGGGGCGGATTCGGCGTGGTCTACCGGGCCTGGCAGCCCGACTTCTCCCGCTGGGTGGCGGTCAAGGTGCTCGCCGCCGACTGGCACGGTCCGTCCCGCGCCCGCTTCGAGCGGGAACTGCGTACGCTGGGCCACCTCTCCGGCCACCCCCACATCGTCACCCTGCACCAAGCCGGCCGAACCGCCGCCGGCAACCCCTACCTGCTCATGGCGTACGAGGAGGGCGGCTCGCTCGGCGACCGGCTGCACGACGGCGCGGCGGGTGACTGGCGGGAGGCTGTCGCCGGCGGGATCGCGATCGCGGGCGCGTTGGAGACGGCGCACCGGGCAGGTGTCCTGCACCGTGACGTGAAACCCGAGAACATCCTGGTCTCCGGGTACGGCGAGCTGAAGTTGGCCGACTTCGGGCAGGCCCGGCCCTTCTCGGCGGGCCGTGCCGACCCGCGCGGGCGGGTCACCGCCAGTGTCCTGCACGCCGCGCCGGAGGTGCTGCGCGGTGAGCCTGCCTCGGTGGCCGCCGACGTCTACGCTCTCGCGTCGACCGTGCTGCACTGGATCCACGGCGCCCCCGCCTTCGCCCCCGCCACCGGGGAGCCGCTGGAGTCGCTGCTGTGCCGCGTCGCCGTCGACCCGGTGCCCGACCTGCGACCGCTCGGCGTACCGGACGGGGTGTGCGCGGCGCTGGAGCGGGCGATGGCGAAGGACCCGGCGCGGCGGCCGGCGACGACGGTCGCGTTCGCCGACGAGCTGCGGGCCGCGCAGGCGGCGGCCGGCGAACCGGTCAGCCCGTTCGTCCTGGGCGGCGGCGACAGCACCGGGCCACGCACGCCGGACCCGGAAGACCCGCCGGCGGCGCTGTCGCTGACCGACCGCCGCCGGGCCGCCCTGGCCCTGTCGGCCACCGTCGCGCGCCCACCCGTCCGGGTACGCCGGCACGCGCTGGTCCGCTCGCTGGGGCTGCCCACCGCCCTGGCGGCGGTGCTGGCCACCGGGTACTCCCAGGCGCTGCCGGCGCCCGCCCCGGTGGACCTGCCGCCCGCGGTGGCCTTCGGTGAGCTGGAGCTGAACGTCGAGTCGCCCGAGCAGGCACTGACCGTGCGCAACCGCGAGGACCGGCCGCTGCGGGTTGCCGACGTGACGGTGACCGGGCCGTCCCGGGACGCTCTGCGGCTCGTGGCGGACGGGTGCAGCCCGCAACCGCTGGCCCCGGGCGGCCGGTGCGAGGTGCGCCTGGTCGCCACGCCGCACGCCGCCGGCCCGATCCGGGCGGCCGTCGAGGTCACCACAGCCGGCCGGCAACTGGCCACCCCGGTCACCGGCACCGGCCGGCCGCGACCGGCCAGCCGCGACGACGCCCCGCCGGGCCCCTGCTACGCCGACGCCTACCAGGTCGGCGCGTCCGCCTACGGGCACGCGGGCGGCCTGAAGGCGATTTCGGTGAAGCAGTACTGGTCGCCGAGCTGCCGGGCGACCATGGCGTACGTCTGGGTGTGGAAGCAGTACCGCGACAACGTCGCCACCGACGGCGGCACCTGGACGGTGGACCTGTCGGTGCGCGGGGACCGGCCGGTGGCGCGGCAGCGGGCGGTCGGGCAGCCGTACGAGCTGTGGACCGAGCCGCACCCGACGGCGGGCGGATGCACCAGCGCGTCGGCGACGGTGACCGCCGACCGCACGAAGGCGGTCACCACCGCCGCCACCGAGCCACACTGCGACCGGTGATGGAGGGCTACTTCGAGGTCCACGGAGCGGGCGCGCTCCGGCTGGTGCCGTTGACCGCCGCGGCGCTGACCATCGGCCGGGCGCCCGGCAACGAGCTGACCGTCGACAGCAAGCTGGTCTCCCGGCTGCACGCGCTGGTGGAACGGTTCCCGTCCGGCTGGACGATCCGCGACCTGGGCAGCACCAACGGCACCGCCGTCAACGGGTCGCGGCTGCGTGAGGCGCGGCTGCTGCGCGACGGCGACCGGGTCGAGATCGGCCCGGCCCGGTTGGTGTTCCACGCGCCCGGACACCTCGACGGCACCCGTACGGTCGGGATGGAACCGCCCGCGCCGCCTCCGCCGTTGACCCGGCGCGAGCAGGAGCTGGTCGAGGTGCTCTGCCGCCCGTACGTCGAGGGGGGCGCCGCCTTCCCCGAGCCGCCCAGCGTCCGGGCCCTGGGCACCGCGCTCGGCGTCAGCGAGAGCGCGGTGAAGAAGCACCTGGCCAACCTGTACGACAAGTTCGGGCTGGTCACCAACGACGACCGGCGCCGGTCCCGGCTGGCCGGCGAAGCGGTCCGCCGGGGCGCGGCCGGCGCCTGACGCGCGGGAACGGTCCCGGGCCGGAGGTCGGCCCGGCGTGTGCGTGCCCTCCGGGCCACGTGGACGCGGCCCGGAGGGCACACCCCCCTGTTTCCTCCGTGCGCGTCGTGTCCCGACGACGGCGGCGGCGGCGGTGGGCCACCCTGCCACGGGGTGCGCGGCGAACAGGGTGGCCAACAGCATGCCCGGGCAACCCGGCCGGAGGACGCAACCGGTGTTGCCCACCGAAAATCACACCAGGTCGGACGGGGTGCCGGCAGGTGTCGAAAAGGGGAGGTTCTCGGGTCGGTGCGCTCACCGGACACCCTCCCGGCCTCCGTCGCGCCTACCTACCCAGCACCCACTGCGACACTACGCTGACCCTTCGTGTCGGCAATCCGGCTGCGGTCCGCCGTGATCCCCGGTACGACCAGGTCACCCACCCCGCAGCCGAGGAGGTACGCGATGAGCCGTCCACGAAAGACGGTCGAGGTCGATCCGGAGCTGTTCCGCGCCGTCTACGACTCGCCCGCCTCGCTGCCCGGCCGGCACCGGTGGGTGACCCCGGAGCACGACGTGCGCCGGCTGGAGAAGCTGCTCGGCATGCCGGCGGGCAGCGTCGGCGCGCCCCTGTGGGTCAGCGGTGACCAGCCGGACTGCCCGAGGTGCGGCCGGCGGCAGACCTGGCTGGACATCGTCTCCTCGGCACTGAAGGGCGTGCACGACCGGATGATGATCGCCACGGTGATCCTCGGCGAGCGCAAGTACGTCAACACCGAGGTCCCGGCTGCGATCGCCGGGGTGCACTGCCTGGACTGCCACCACCCGATCGACGGTCTGCGCAGTTTCAAGTGCCACAACTGGGCGTACGCCTTCGAGGCGCTGCAGGAGGTGCTGGCGCGGATGGACGGTGGGATCAGCCGGTCAGCTCTCTGACGTGACGCAGCCCGGGCCGGCGAGCCGCTCCAACTGGGTCACCGCCCAACCTGGCCGGCGCTGCGGCGCGCGGGTGAGGCCCCTCGCCGGGATGGTCCGGTCGCCGTCGGCCCGGCCGGCCTGGAGCAGGTGGAAGACGGCGAACCGGACGGCCAGCTGGCGTTCGGGGTCGCCGTCGAGTTCCACGTCGGCGGTCTGCCAGAGCGCGTCGAGGGCGGCTCGCTGGCCGGCGAGGAGGGCGTCGAAGCCGTGCTCCCGCGCGCCGGGGCAGCGAGACCAACCGGGTGCTGCGGACCCGCACCCCGTGCCCGGCCGGTGAGACCCACTCGGTGTGCCGCCGCAGCACGCCGGCCCGCAGGTCGAGCACCTGCTCGTGGACGCGCAGCGTGCCGGTGCGCACGTCCAGCGGCTCGCCGGCACGACTGTTGCGTTCCCCGCACCGGGCGGTGACCGAATCCGGCCAGGCGCTCGGAAATCCACCCAGACGTACGTCAGCGGCAACCCCTCACCATCGCATGGTGCGCCCGGCCTCCGTGATTCGTACCGTTCGGTGCAGGTAAACGAGGTATGAACAGTGGGTGAGGTGATGGATGTGCAGGTTGGCACGGCGGATGTTCCCGCCATCAGCGTGGAGTGGTACCGCGACATCGTCGAGTTCGCCGACTCCTCGCCGCCGCCCGTGCAGTGGTTCGCCGGGCACTTCACCGAGGCGGCGATCCTGCTCCTCGGCGTGCTGTTCCTGCTGGCCGCCGCACCTCGGCTGCGCCGGGGCGGGCTGCGGGAGCGGTCGCTCGCGCTGGTCACGCCGGGCGCCGTGGTGCTGTCGTACGCGGTCAGTGAGGGGTTGAAGACGATCTTCGACGAGGACCGGCCCTGCCGGCACGTGGTGCGGATCGTGGCCGGCCAGTGCCCGCCGGCCGGTGACTGGTCCTTTCCCAGCAACCACAGCACGATCGCGGGAGCGCTCGCCGTGGCCACCGTGCTGCTCTCCCGGCGGCTGGGGCTGATCGCCGCGCCCCTGGCGCTGCTCGCCGCGTTCTCCCGGGTGTTCATCGGCGTGCACTACCCGCACGACGTCGCCGCCGGGCTGCTGCTGGGCGCGCTGGTGACGCTCGCCGTCACCCTCCTGGCCGCCCGTCCCGTCGCCGACCTGCTCGCCCGCCGCGCCGCCACCCCCGTTCGCAATCCACCCCCGGTTGCGGCAACCTCGGGGATCTCCGACCGAGGACACCCAGACCTGCCGCGATCCGTGAGCGCCCCGCCGGCCGGTCAGCGCGCCAGGAGCAGGGCGGCGCAGGTGCCGAGGACGAGGAACGGCCCGAACGGAAGGTGACTCGACCAGTTCACCTTCCGCGCCAGCAGCAAACCGAGACTGGCCACCGCCGATGACGCGAAGGTCAGCACGAGGCCGGCCAGCAGCACCGGCCAGCCGTACCAGCCGAGCAGCGCCCCGACGCCCACCGCCAGCTTGGCGTCGCCGAGGCCGAAGCCCCGCCGGCCGAGCAGCAGCGTGGTGGCGGCGAACGCCAGCCCGAGCCCCGCGCCGGCCGCCAGCGCGCGCCACCACGGGTTGATCCCAGGACCGGTCGCCGCGGCCACCCCGAGCAGCGCCAGCACCCCCACCGTCGCGGGCCTGGTGAGCGGGTCGGGCAGCCGGTGCACCGCCAGGTCGACCAGGAGCAGCGGGACAGCCCAGCCGAGCCACCAGGCGATCGCGGCCCGCTCGGCGAGGGTCGCGTCGACCAGCACCAAGACCGCCAGGGCCACGCCGAGGATCACCTCGACGCTGCCGGGCGGCGCCCCTACCCGCGCCCGGCAGGCCGGGCACCGGGCCGCCGGTCCGAGTGCGGCACCGCCCAGACCGAGGGCCGTGCCGCAGCGGTCGCACCCGGTCCGGGCCGCCACCCCGGCCGGAACTGCGTACCGGGCGACGGCGAGCCGCAACGGCGGGGCCAGGGCGAGGGCGGCAAGGACGCGTACGGAGCGTGACCTCGGCCGGATTTCCGGGTAACAGTCCGGTCTCGACAGGATGTCGGGAGAGTTTTCCGGGCGCGAATGGTCGCTCTGCGGGGAATTGCCTCCGGCGCACTTGGCACCGAGGGGACGGATGGGGCAATATCCATCGACAGGTGCCAAATCCGCAGGCAGCATCACATGATCGGCGCGACCGGACGGCTGCCCGGCGGCAGCGGCACGCCGGTCGGCCGCCGCCAGAGCCCCGGAGGGGTCGCGATCCCCGCCGTCCACCCCTGATCACCTCCGACAATCACTCACAGTGTTCGGTTGGACTGCCTCTGTTGTATTGGCACACGTCAGCCTATGCTCGCCCCGTGGGTGGCACGCAACCCCCGCCCACCGGCACGAGACACACCCCTTCCCACATCCCACAGCAGATCCGCGCAGGCAAATGCGACAGCACCGGCCGACATGATCGGGACGCGCCGCCGCATTGCCCGGAGGCCACCACGTTCGGCCGCCGGGCGGCATCGAGGAGGGCACGGCGATGCGCACACGGCATCCCCACCGATGGGCAACCTCCCTGGTCATCGCCACGATGGCCGGGGCCGCCTCCGGCTGCGGCGGCGACGGGCCGGAGCCGGCCGCCGGGCCGCCCGTCCGGCCGGCCGCCGACACCCGGCCGCCCAGCGCCGACGAGCGAGCCGCCGAGCAGGCGGCGCTCACCGCGTACGCCGGGTATCTCGACGCGTCGCGGGAGGCCAGCCGGGCCGGCGACCCGCGCCACCCGGCGCTCGCCCGCTTCCTGGCCGACCCGCTGCTCACCCGGGTCCGGGTGGTGATCGACGAGGCCCGCCGGCACGGCGCGGTCCGCACCGGAACGCTCCGCTCGGACCCCACGGTGACCTCGGTCAACCTGAACGCCGCACCGCCGACCGTGGACATCCAGGACTGCCTCGACACCACCGGCTACCGGCTGGTGTACGCCAAGGACAAGCGACTGGTCCCCGGTTCCGGCGGGGGCCGGCACCTGGCCACCGCCACCGCGACCCGCTACCCGGACGGCCGGTGGCTGATCACGGCCGGCGCCGCCCACCAGGACCAGCCGTGCTGACCTGGGGAGGACGGCGCGTCGCGGCCCGCCCGTCGCGGGCCGCGACGCCCCGCCGGCTGCTCGCGGGCACGCTGCTGGCGCTGCTGGTCACGGTGCTCGCGCCGCCGCCACCGGCCGCCGCGCAGGCGCCCGTCTGCCCACCCGGGCAGGACGACTGCTCCATCTGGGACGACGACCCCGGCACCCCGGGCGATCCGGGCGGCCCCGGTGGTGGCGGCGACGGTGGCGGCGGGAGGCCGCCGGCCGCCAAGTGCCAGTGGAACGGCAGGCCGCTGCCCTGCTACAGCGAGATCCTCGGCTGGTTCAACAACGGCGACGGCTGCTACTACAAGCTCGCCGAGCCGCAGGGCGAGGCGCCCGAGGGCAGCAGGTGGTACGTCCAGACCTGCAACGGCGGCGACCTGGGCCAGCAAAGAATGGTGCTGCTGGAGACGCCGCCGGCCGGCTTCGGCGCCCCGCCCGACCCGGAGGAGTTGGCCCGTCGGGTGCTGGCCCGGCTCTCCCTGCTGCCGCCCCGGATCGCGGTGGCGCCCCGCCGCGACACCGGCCCCGGCCTGGTCGGCCTGCCGGTCTGGATGTGGGCTGAGGAGGGCCTGAACTACTTCGGGCCGACGATCACCGAATCCGAGGAGGACCGGGGCCTGCGGGTGGAACTCGTCGCCCGGTTCGACCGGATCGTCTGGAACATGGGCAACGGCGTCAAGGTCACCTGCACCGGCCCGGGCACCGCGTACGACCCGAAGGGCCCGCACGCCGGGAAGGCCTCCCCGGACTGCGGCTACGACTCCGGCTACCCGAAGCCCAGCGACGAGCCCTACCTGGTCAGCGCCACCACGTACTGGTCGGTGACCTGGCGCGGCGGCGGTGAGAGCGGCGAGATCCCACAGACCCGGACCAGCGGGACCATTCCCATCGAGATCGACGAGCTTCAGGTGGTAACCCGATGAGCCTGGTCACCCGCGACGGCGTCCCGGTCGACGCCCCGATCGCCCCGCCCAAGATCGTCCGGCAGCGACGCACCCGCCCCGGCCTGCTCGGGCTGGCGGTGCTGCTGATCGCGCTCGGCGGCCTCGGCACGGCCTTCGCGGTCAATGCCGTCGGCGCCACCGGCAGCTACCTGGCCGTCGCCCGTCCCGTCGAGGTCGGCCGCACGATCACCGCCGACGACCTGGTCAGCGTCCAGGTCTCCGGCGGCGCGGGGTTGTCCCCCGTGCCGGCGAAGCAGCTCGACGAGGTGGTCGGCAAGCGGGCCGCGGTGGGGCTGGCCCCCGGCACCCTGCTGACCATGGCACAGCTCACCGACGCCCCGCTGCTCGGCCCCGGGCAGCAGCAGATCGCGCTCGGGCTCGAACCGAGCCGGGTGCCGGCCCGCAAGCTGCACCCCGGTGACAAGGTGCTGCTGATCAGCACCCCCGCCGACAACGACGGCAGGCAGGCCCCGGGCACCCGGTTCACCGGCACGGTCATCGACACCAGCACCCCGGAGAACGACGACGTGGTGGTCTACCTGGTGCTGCCGGCCCGGGACGTGCCGGCGGTGGTGGTGCTCGCCGCCCAGGAGCGGATCGCCCTGGTGCTGGTCGAGGCGGCCTGACCATGGCCATCATCGCGCTGGTCTCGGCGAAGGGCTCGCCCGGTGTCACCACCTCGGCGCTGGCCTGCACGTTGAGCTGGCACCGGCGGCTGGTGCTCGCCGAGTGCGACCCGGCCGGCGGGACGATCCTCGCCGGCTACCTCGGCGGAGCGCTCGACGGGCCCCGGGGCATCGGCGAACTCGCCGTCGGCGAGCTGCGCGACGGCAGTCTGGAGACAGCGTTCTGGTCCCAACTGGTCGACCTGGACGCCCCGAAGCGGGAACGCCTGCTGCTGCCCGGCGTGGTCGACCCGGCCCAGGCCGGCAGCGTCACCCCGCTCTGGCAACGCTTCGCCGACTTCTTCGGCGAGCTGGACAAGGGTCGCCCCCCGTACGACGTGATCGTCGACTGCGGTCGGCTCCAGGTCGGCGGTCCGCCCTGGCCGATCCTGCGCGCCGCCGCGGTGGTGCTGATGGTCACCCGGGCCCGCCTGCCGGAGCTGTCGGCCACCCGGTCGATGATCCGGGCCGTCGAACGGGACTTCGCCGCACACCGGGTGCCGCCGGACACCCTGCGCCTGCTGCCGGTCGGGGACGGCCACGGCACGGGCGAGATCGCCAAGGCGCTACGGGTGCCGGTGATCGGACGCCTGCCGGAGGACCGGCGCACCGCCGACGTGCTCAGCCTCGGCGGCACCGTCCGCGCCAACCGGCCGCTGATGCGCGCCGCGGGCGGGCTGGAAGCGCCGGTGCGGGCCCTGCTGGACCGCCGCCGGGCCCGACTGTCCTGGCCGGCGAACCAGGAGGTGCCCGATGTGGTGTGAGCCGGCCCGCCACCCGACGCCGGCCTGCCGGGGACGGGAGGCGCGCCATGCGGTTTGAGCCCGTCCACCACGACCCCCGCAACCAGCAGCCGGGGGCGACCTCGACGATGCCCCCGCTGCCCCC
>NZ_SMKN01000310.1 GCF_004348675.1 Micromonospora sp. KC606
GGCAGCGGGTGGGCGCCTTCTGGGCGTAGGCCGTCGAAGATGATGGCAAGGTATCGCTGCCACAGGTCGGGCGAGGCGTCCGGCACGTAGCTGGTGACGTAGTTGGGCGCGCACATCAGCAGGATGACGTCGGCGCCGGTGACGTCGGCCCGCACGGCGCCGTGTTCACGAGCCCGATCGACAAGCTTGTGCACGAAGTGAAACATCTGCTCGCGGGCCCTGGTGACGTCCGCGTTCAGTTCGCCAGCTTCCTGTAGGAACGACAGGTCGCG
This sequence comes from Micromonospora sp. KC606, assembly GCF_004348675.1. GTDB lineage: Bacteria > Actinomycetota > Actinomycetes > Mycobacteriales > Micromonosporaceae > Micromonospora. Next base: position 273 of record NZ_SMKN01000310.1, read on the forward strand.
TTGCCGTTGTTGGTCCGCAGCGACGGTGAGGAACTCCAGCAGCGCGGCGCCCGGGTCCGCCGCGTCGAGCAGCTGTTCGCCGACGGCGTTGAGCGCGTCAATCCGATCGAGGACGATCGCGGCTAGCAGGTCATCCTTCGTGGCGAAGTGACGGAACAGGGTGCCCTTGCCGAGACCGGCCCGGCGGGCGATGTCGGCGACCGAGACGTCAAGGCCACGCTCCGCGAACTCATCGGCGGCGGCTGCCAGTAGCAGCCGTCGGTTGCGGGCGGCGTCGGCACGCAACGGGCGGGTCGAGGTCACGTTGCCACCTTAGCAAGTTGACCGCGCGGTCCGTTTATTGCTAGCTTCGCAACCGATAACATGACCGTCCGGTCCGTTTATGGGGGAAGCGCATGAAGGCAGTGGTCGTGACCGGCTACGGGCCGCCCGAGCAATACACCGTGGGGGACGTGCCGGTGCCCCAGCCTGGGCCGGGGCAGATCCAGGTCCGGATCGCCGCCGCCTCGATCAACCCGGCGGACGTCCGGCTGCCCAGCGGGGATTTCCGCAACGTCGTGCCGCTGGGGTTTCCGCACGTGCCCGGCAACGACTTCGCCGGCACGGTCAGCGAGGTTGGCGCTGGCGTGACGGCCCATCAGGTGGGCGACGAGATCTTCGGTCAGGCTGTGCCTCGGGCGCTGCGGGCGATGGCCGGTGCGACCCGGCCGTCGCTGAGCACCGGCTCGCTGGCCGAGTATGCGGTCTTCGAGGCCAATACCCCGTTCCTGGCGCATCGCCCGGCCGGTCTCGACATCGAGCAGGCGGCCGCGTTGCCCACCGTCGGCCTGACCGCAAGGGCACTTATGGCCACCGCCGGAGTGCAGCCCGGCGAAACCGTCCTGGTCGTCGGCGCTACCGGCGGCGTCGGAACCGCGGTGATCCCGCTGCTGGCCGCCGCGAAGGCGCGGGTGATCGCCACCGCGACCGCCGCTGATGCCGACATCCTCCGAGCGCTCGGCGCTGACGAGACCATCGGATATGCGGAATCTGAGTACCCCTCCGACGTCAATATCGCGTTCAACCTGACGCTGCCCAGCGACCGCCTTACCGGAGTTGCAGGCGCCGTCCGTCCCGGCGGACGCCTCCTCACGATCACCTACCCGGTACCGCAACAGGAGTGGATTGGCCGCGACGACGTCGGTCTGCATTTCGTACTGGACATGGACGGCACCTTCGGCGGGATGCGGGAAGTCGGTGAACTGGCAATCCGCGGAGAACTACAGGCCACGATCGGCCGCCGCTACACCCTCAACCAGGGGGCTCAAGCATGCGTCGACTTCGTCCGCCGGCATACGACCGGCAAGCTTGTCGTCAGGATGTGAAACACACTGCCATCAGCGCTTCTCGACAATCTGAACTTTGACGACCCCACGCGCGACAGGACCCTCACGTGAAAGCTGACATCCGCGAGCTCCAGCAAGCATTCGACCACGCTGAATTGCACGCCGACACGAACCGTTTAAACGCCCTGCTGGCGGATGACTTCATGTCCATCGGCGAGCGGGGCTACCTGCTGGACAAACGGCAGTGGATCGACCGACACGCCGACTTCGCCTACCTGTCCCTGACGACAACCGAACTCGACGTGCGCCGCTACGACCGCGCCGCGATCGTGCGCTGCGTCCAGCGCAGCCGGGCGACCTGGCGTGGTGAAGTGATGACACTGACAGTCCGATTGAGTCAGGTATGGACCGAACTACCCGACGGGTGGCGGCTCGCCGGCATCCAGTTCAGTTCGCTCGACCCAGTCTGAACGCCTCATTCGCAATCCCGAGCCGACGCAGGCGCTGTGCGCGTGAGTGAAACCCGCTGCTCATCACGTATGGGTGGTGCGTCCGGCACGGCTGTCGCGTAGTGCCCCATGCGCAGCGGCAAGCAGTTCTCGGACCTCCGCTTCGACCTGCCCACCTACACCCGCCGCTGATCAAGGACGGCAACTGGCAGACCGGGGCTCAGGGCGGCAAGTGGCAGGTGGAGGCGGGACACACCGGCCCCAAACGCCGGCGGCGGACTGGGCGGCGACTTCCACCGGGTCGGCGTCAAGCTGGACTACTGCCAGATCAACCCGCCGGGCAAGAGCCTGGACATCCCGATCATCTACTATCTCCCGGCCACCGGCCCGGTGAAGCGGCTGCTCCGCCCCGGCCTGGGACGCGACCAAGGTCTACAACCCGGCGACCCAGCCGATCGAACAGACCACCGTGAAGTACGACGGCAAGGTCTGGCAGGCCAAGTGGTGGACCCAGGGCAACGTCCCGGGCACCGGGCCGGATGCCGACCATGAGCCGTGGAGGCTGATCGGTCCGGCGAACTGACCCAAGATCGGGCGGCCCGCACGTCGCTCCCACGACGTGCGGGACGCCCCGATCCGCCGCTCGGGCGCGATCGCGGCCCCGGTCGACTCTCTCCACGCACCGGCGTTAGCAGCTCGTGTGACCCCGCCGCGAAATCAGGACGGCAGAGTCCCCCGGGGTGCCGCGGTTGCTAGCACATTCGGCCATGATCAGGGTGTTATCCACATCCACCACAGTTGTCCACAGCTCATCGCCGAACGGTGGCGGGTGCGGTGGGTCGACGGCGATCCTGAGCAGGTCGGCGAGGTCACCGCTGGGTTGCTGGCCACGGCTACGCGCAGGTGGAGCAGCGTCGGCCGCAGGCCAACGGCGACCGGTCCCCGCGCCGATGCGGCGCGGGGGGCCGGTCTCGGCCCGTCCATCTCGGCTCGTCGGGGGGACTGGGTAGATTTCCGTGTTTGACCTGGGTGTGGTCCGTTGGGCAGGACGTTGGTCCTGTCCGGGAAGGGCCACGTCATGGCGGACAAGAAGAACGTTGTTCAGCTTCCGCAGCTGACGGCGGCGGAGGTGGAGTTCGCTCAGCAGTTGGTGGAGCGGGCGAAGGCTGACGGGGTGTCGTTGGTCGGGCCGGGTGGGCTCCTCGCGGGGATCACGCGCACTGTCCTTGAATCAGCGCTTCGACGCCGAGTTGGACGCTCACCTTGATGACGCAGGCGTCGATGAAGCGACTGGCCGGCGGACCAACATCCGTAACGGTCACGGGGCCAAGACGGTGCAGACCGAGGTGGGGCCGGTGCGGATCCAGGTTCCACGGGACCGGGCCGGGTCGTTCACCCCGCGGATCGTCCCAAGGCACGCCCGCAGGTTGGACGGGTTCAACGAGGCGATCCTGTCGCTGTATGCCAAAGGGCTGACGACCGGGGAGATCTCCGCGCATCTGGCGGACGTGTATGACGCCGACGTGTCCCGGGAGTTGATCAGCCGCGTCACCCCCACCGTCGCCGCCGCAGAAGCCCGCTTCGAGGCGTTCGCCGCCGAGTTCGGCGACCAGTACCCGGCCGTCATCAAACTGTGGCGGACCTCCTGGCCGCAGTTCGTGCCGTTCCTGGACAACGACCACGAGGTCCGCAAGGCCCTCTACACCACCAACATCATCGAAATTTTGAACGCACGGTTCCGGCAAGCCGCCCGACGACGCGGGCACTTCCCCACCGAGCAGGCCGCGATGAAGATCCTCTACCTCGCCGTCCAACAGAAACGCCGAGGCGGCGGCAGCACCACGGCCGGGTCCTACGGTTGGGCCAAAGCCCTCAACGCCCTGATCCTCGCCTACAGCGACCGGATCACCATCTGACAATCTCGATCACACCACAGGCCCAAACACGGAAATTGACACACTCCCCCCGCCAGCGGGCGACGCCGTCGCCTCGGCATGATCGGGTACGCACATCTGGGTACGCACATCTAGCTGCGGACGGTGTGCGGACCGGCCGTACTCCTTCACGAAGCGTCAGGTCTTGACCGGCGAAGTCGGGCGGTGGCGCGCAGCAGGAGGCCGAGTGTGCCAGTCACCGCGGCCATCCGGCGGGGGTAGGACACGATCGCCGGTCGGGTGCGGATGCATCGGATGAGCACGTCGGCGGCCCGGTCTGTGGAGATCTTGAATGGTGTGACCGGGGACTTCGCCATCTTGGTGTCGACGAAGCCGAACCGTACTGCGGTGGCCGGCACGCCGCGGGGCCGCAGGGCGGCGTCCAGGCTGAGCAGGTACGAGGTGAGGCCCGCCTTGGAGGCCGCGTAGCCGGGCGCCTGCGCCGAGATCGTCGTGTCGGCGAGGCTGGACAGGCCGATCAGGTGGCCACGGCCGGCGGCGAGCATGCGCGGCACCACCGCCTCGAACGTGCGGGCCGCGCCGAGTAGGTTCACCTCCAGCGCCCGGGTCTGGCCGGCCAGGTCCTCACCGAGCGGCTCACCGACGCCGGCCGCGTAGACGCACAGGTCGACGCCACCGACCTCGGCGAGCACCATGGGGAAGTCTGGAGAGGTCACGTCCACGACGTGATGCGAGCCGACCGGGGCGGGGCTGCGTGACAGCCCGGTCACCGTCCACCCGTCGGCCAGGAGCCGGTGGGTCAGTGCCAGCCCGATGCCGTCGCTGTTGCCCACGATCAAGGCGCGCATGACCCGTGATTCTGGCAGAAGGAAGGGCAGCAGGGCGAACCGTGTCGGGTCGCGGTAACGCAGGTAGGCCCGATATGAGCGTGCTCTGACGTCATCGTTAGCGATGTCAGGGAGGCGCTTGTTCGGACATGTGCTGGCGTGTTGACGTGCGCACCAACTTCGTAGCGGAAGTGAATCACGATACCGTCCATCGGGGCTCGGCGGATCCGGGATAGGTCCGTCGTTTGCTTTCTGCTACGAAGACGAGTACCTGCAGACCACTCCCCACTCCCACACTCATGTGGACGCCCTCTTCTAATAGGTTCCGTCAGCCTGCTGGTGCAGGATGGCTTCGGTAGCGGCTGGCGGGTCAGCACTGCACTCTTCGGACCCGTTTGAGGTCTTGCGGCAGACCGTGCGCCCGTTGGTCGTGAGGAGACGG
>NZ_SMKN01000311.1 GCF_004348675.1 Micromonospora sp. KC606
CCTCCGGGGCGGTGGGACCGGGCACTTCGGGGGCGGGGCGCGGTGGCACCGCCGGCAGGCCGCCGACCGGCACGTCCCAGGCGGGCCCGACGTGGCAGCGCAAGCCCCGGATCAGCTCGCCGAGGACGTCGGGCAGGCTGACAGGTCCGGCAGCCGCACCCGGGACGCCCGGAGCCGGCCCACCATCACGCTCATGAACCGAGAGGTCAACTGCACGCGGCGCGTCCCGGGCGAATGCCGGGCCCGGGGGCCGGGTACGTCGACAATGACCTGACCGACCCCGGGGAGTGCCGATGAACCGACCTGTCGTGGTGGGCGTCGACGGATCGCCGTCGAGCCTGGTCGCCGCGGAACACGCGGCTCGCGCGGCCGTGCGACGACGCCGGCCGCTGCACCTGGTGCACGGCTACCTGCATCCGCTCGGCTACGGCGTGCCACTGAACCCGTACGACCTGGGGCTGCCGGCGCCAACCGAGGAGTCGCGCCGGATGCTGGAGAAGACCGCCGCCGAGTTGGCCGACCGCTGGCCCGGGTTGACCGTCGAGGTGCACCAGGTCGCCGGCGGGCCGGGCGCGACCCTGGTCGCGCGGTCCCGCCAGGCCGAGCTCGTGGTGGTGGGCAGCCGAGGGCTGGGCGGCTTCACGGGCCTGCTGCTCGGCTCGGTGGGCAGCCAGGTGGCCGCCCACGCGCACTGCCCGGTGCTGGTGGTCCGCCCCGAGGAGCAGCCGACCCCGGTCGACGGGCCGGTGGTGGTCGGGGTGGACGGCTCGGCGGGGTCCCGACTGGCCACCGGGTACGCCGCCGACGAGGCCGTCGGGCGGGACGTGCCGTTGGTGCTGCTGCACGTCGGCCCGCGGGACATGAACCGCCCGGTGCCCGAGGAGGTCGAGGAGTCGCAGGCCGCCCACCGGGCCGACGCGGTGCGGTTGCTCGCCGAGGCGTCCGCCGCCGTCCGCGCCGACCACCCGGACCTGGTGGTCCGTGAGCACCCGGTCGCCACGGCCAGTCCGACCGAAGGGTTGGTCGAGGCCAGCGCCACGGCGTCGCTGCTGGCCGTGGGCACCCGGGGCCGGGGTGGGTTCGTCGGGCTGCTGCTCGGCTCGGTCAGCCAGGCGGTGCTGCAGCACGCGCGTTGCCCGGTGCTGGTCGCCCACCCGTACGACGACTGAGCGTCACTCCTCCCGGCCGCCGCCGAGCAGTTGCGCGAAGTCGGTGGTGAGGGCGAACGGGTCGGCGGGGCCGACCGACGCCGGCCGGCGGTCCACCTGCTCGGCCAGTTCGGCACCGGCGTGCAGGATTCGGTCGCGCAGCGCACCGTCGGCGGTGTCGCCCGACCAGTCCGCACCGGCGGCGTAGACGCCCGTGGGCACCACGACCGCGCGCAGGTAGCCGAACAGGGGACGGACGGCGTGCTCCAGGGCGAGCGAGTGCCGGGCCGTGCCGCCGGTGGCGCCGACCAGCACCGGGGTGCCGGCCAGCGCGCCGGAATCCAGCACGTCGAAGAAGGACTTGAACAGCCCGCTGTACGACGCGCTGAAGATCGGCGTCACGGCGATCACGCCGTCCGCGCCGGCGACCGCGTCGAGGGCCGTTCGCAGCGACGCCGACGGGAAGCCGGTGAGCAGATGGTTCACCACGTCGTGCGCGTGTTCGCGCAACTCGACGACGTCCAGCCGCACCTCGGCGCCGCGCCGGACCAACTCGTCGCGGGTGGCGGCGGCGAGTTGGTCGGCGAGCAGCCGGGTCGAGGAGGGCTGACTGAGTCCGGCCGAGACCACGGCCAGTGTGCGCCGGGTCATCGGGGCGCCCCCGTGCCGGCCGCTGCGGCGTCCCGGGCGGCGACCAGCGCGGCGTGGGTCGGGGCCTCGGGCACCTGCGCGCGACGCAGCGAGTCGAACTCCCGGCGTAGCACCGGGACGACCTCCTCGCCGAGGATGTCGAGCTGCTCCAGCACGGTCTTCAGCGGCAGGCCGGCGTGGTCGAGGAGGAAGAGCTGCCGCTGGTAGTCGCCGACGTACTCGCGGAAACCGAGCGTGCGGTCGATGACCTGCTGCGGGCTGCCGACGGTCAGCGGGGTCTCCCGGCTGAAGTCCTCCAGCGACGGCCCGTGCCCGTAGACGGGGGCGTTGTCGAAGTACGGCCGGAACTCCCGCATTGCGTCCTGCGAGTTCTTCCGCATGAACACCTGCCCGCCGAGGCCGACGATCGCCTGCTCGGGGGTGCCGTGGCCATAGTGGGCGAAGCGCTGCCGGTAGAGACCGACCATCCGCTGGGTGTGCTCCTTCGGCCAGAAGATGTGGTTGGCGAAGAAGCCGTCGCCGTAGTACGCGGCCTGCTCGGCGATCTCCGGGCTGCGGATCGAGCCGTGCCAGACGAACGGCGGGACGCCGTCGAGCGGGCGCGGGGTCGAGGTGAACGACTGCAAGGGGGTACGGAACCGTCCCTTCCAGTCCACCACGTCCTCCCGCCACAGCCGGCGCAACAGGTCGTAGTTCTCGATGGCGAGCGGGATGCCGTTGCGGATGTCCTGGCCGAACCATGGGTAGACCGGGCCGGTGTTGCCGCGCCCCATCATCAGGTCCACCCGACCGTCGGCCAGGTGCTGGAGCATCGCGTAGTCCTCGGCGATCTTCACCGGGTCGTTGGTGGTGATCAGGGTGGTGGCGGTGGACAGCAGCAGCCGCTCGGTGCGGGCGGCGATGTAGCCGAGCATGGTGGTGGGCGACGACGGCACGAACGGCGGGTTGTGGTGTTCGCCGGTGGCGAAGACGTCCAGGCCGACCTCCTCGGCTTTGAGCGCGATGGCGACCATCGCCTTGATCCGCTCACGCTCGGTCGGCTCACGCCCGGTGGTGGGGTCGACCGTGACGTCGCCGACGGTGAAGACTCCGAACTGCATGACCAGCTCCTCGCGTGTCGGACCGGGGCCGGGGTGGCGTTCCGGACGTCGCGCACAACATACTTGACGAGTCAACTATTCCGCCGACCCGGGTGGTGATCGACTCCGGGTGCGGCAGAACGTTCCCCCGGCCGCCACAGATGCCGCCGGTCGCCGCAAGCGGAGTCGATCAAGAGACGATCGCGTCAGGCACGGCGGCGGGGGACGTGCCGGCGGTAGACGCTGACCGTCGGGTCGCCGGTGATCCAGAACCGCCACGGCACGTCGTGTGCCCCGGTCACCCCCACCCGGGGCCCGGTGGACACTGCCGCCTCCGGCACCGGCACGTCGGCCGGGCGCAGCCGCACCGGCCCGTCGGCGAGCAGGTCCAGGCCGTACGCCGAACGGTCGATGCCGAGCGTGGCGCAGAGCCGGGCCGGGCCCCGGGCCAGGTCGACGTCCCGGCGTACGGCGGGCCGGCGGGCCCGGGCGACGTCGAGCCCGTCGACCACCGCGCCGGCGCGCAGCAGCACCGCCGAGGCCTCCCCGGCCGGGCCGGTCACCACGTTGAGGCACCAGTGCATGCCGTATGTGAAGTAGACGTAGGCGTGCCCGGCGGGACCGAACATCACCGCGTTGCGCGCGGTCCGGCCGCGGTGGGCGTGCGAGGCCGGGTCGCCGGCGGTGCCGGCGTACGCCTCGACCTCGGTGATCCGCACGGTGACGCCGCCGACGGTCAGCCGGCACCCGAGCAGGCCACGGGCCGCCGGCACGACCGGGCCGCCGAGCAGGGCGGCCAGTCCGGCCAGATCGGCGGCGGGCGGGTACGGATGGTCCATCGGGCCAGCCTGACCGGTGGGCGGACGATCGGCAAACGGAGTGCGATGCGCGTTACCCACCCTTCTCCTAAGGTTAGCCTCACCTTAGAGTGCATCCCGTGACGCCCCCGTTTGACCTGCTCCCGGCCGTGCGCGCGGTGCCGTTCGTCCGCGACCTGGCCCGCCACGGCGACCGTACCGCCGTCGTGACCGCCGACGGCACCCTGTCGTACGCCGAACTGGCGCAGCGGGTCGCACAGGCCGCGCGGCGGCTCGGCGAGCGGCGACGGCTGGTCCTGGTCACCGGGGCCAACACGGTCGACGCGCTCGTGTCGTACCTGGGCGCGCTGCACGGCGGGCACCCGGTGCTGCTCGTGCCGGGTGACGGGCCGGCGGTGGCGACGCTGACCGAGGCGTACGACCCGGACGTGGTGGTGGGGCCGGACGGCGACGGCTGGACGCTGCGGGAGCGACGCGAGGGCAGCGCGCACGAGCTGCACCCGGACCTGGCGCTGCTGCTGAGCACCTCCGGGTCGACCGGCTCGCCGAAGCTGGTCCGGCTCTCCCACGACAACCTCCAGACCAACGCCGAGGCGATCGCCGGGTACCTAAGGATCCGCGACACCGACCGGGCGGCGACCAGCCTGCCGCTGCACTACTGCTACGGCCTGTCGGTGGTGCACAGCCACCTGGCGCGCGGGGCGGCGCTGGTGCTCACCGACCGCTCGGTCGCCGACAGGTGCTTCTGGGAGCTGTTCCGGGCGGCGCGGGCCACCACGTTCGCCGGGGTGCCGTACACGTTCGACCTGCTCGACCGGGTCGGTTTCGCCGCGATGGACCTGCCGCACCTGCGCTACGTCACCGCGGCCGGCGGCCGGCTGGCCCCCGAGAAGGTGGTCCGCTACGCCGAACTGGGCCGGCGCGGCGGCTGGGACCTGTTCGTGATGTACGGGCAGACCGAGGCGACCGCGCGGATGGCGTACCTGCCGCCGGACCTGGCGGCGACCCGGCCGGAGGCCGTCGGGGTGCCGGTTCCCGGCGGGTCGTTCCGGCTCGCCCCGGTGCCCGACCGATCGGACGGCGTCGGTGAGCTGGTGTACGCCGGCCCGAACGTGATGCTCGGCTACGCCGAGCGGCCGGCGGACCTGGCGTCGGGTCGTACCGTCGACGAGCTGCGCACCGGCGACCTGGCCCGGCAGGGCACGGACGGCCTGTGGGAGATCGTCGGCCGGCACAGCCGGTTCGCCAAGATCCTCGGCCTACGGGTGGACCCGCAGCAGGTGGAGTCACTGCTCGCCGTGCACGACGTCACCGCAGCCTGCCTCGGTGCCGACGACGAACTGCTGGTGGCGGCGACCGGCGCGGCGGACCCGACGCGGGTCCGCCGACTGGTCGCCGACGATGTCGGTCTGCCGCCACGCGCGGTGCGGGTGCTTCCGGTGGGCACGCTGCCCCGGCTGGCCACCGGCAAGGTCGACTACCGGGCGCTGCGCGCGCTGGCCAACACGTCCC
>NZ_SMKN01000312.1 GCF_004348675.1 Micromonospora sp. KC606
CCTCGGCACCCCCTTCACTCCCCTCTGAGGTGGATGACGTGGCCGAGCTCGTCCTCGTCACCACCCGCCCTTCCCGAACCGGGGGGAACGACGGTGGGTGGGATGCCGAAGGGGGCACGCCGGTGTGCCGGGGTGCCCCCTTCGGGTGGTCCTGGTGGATCACATGTTGGCGACGTCTGCCTGCTTGGCGCGGACGGCCTCGGCGGCCTCCTTGAGGCTGGCCAGCTCGTCGGCGTCCAGGTCGGTCTCGACGACCTTCTTGATGCCCTCGGCACCGATCTCGGCCTCGACGCCCAGGTAGACCCCGGAGATGCCGAACTCGCCGTCGACCCAGGCGCAGACCGGCATGACCTCGCCGGAGTCCTCCGCCACGGCCTTGGTCATCCGCGCGGCGGCGGCGGACGGGGCGTAGTACGCGGAGCCGGTCTTCAGCAGCGCCACCACCTCGGCGCCACCGTTGCGGGTCTTGACGACCAGCTCCTCGATCTGCTCGGCCGGCATCACCTCACGCAGCGGCCTGCCGTTGACGGAGCTCTTCGACGGAACCGGGACCATGGTGTCGCCGTGCGAGCCGAGGGTCAGCGTCTTCACGGACTTCACCGGCACCTGAAGGGCCTCGGCGACGAAGTTGGTGAACCGGGCGGTGTCGAGCATGCCGGCCTGGCCGAGCACCCGGTTCTTCGGGAACTGGTTGGCGAGCTGGGCCAGCGCGGTCATCTCGTCCAGCGGGTTGGACACGACGATGACGACGGCGCTGGGGGCGTACTTGGCGACGTTCTCGGATACCTGACGGACGATCTTGGCGTTCGTCTCCAGCAGGTCCATCCGGCTCATGCCCGGCTTGCGGGGCAGCCCGGCGGTGATGACGACGACGTCCGAGCCCTCGATGGCCTCGTACCCCTCACCGTTGGGACCCGTGGTGACGCCGACGACCTTGGTCTCGAAACCCTCGATCGCGCGCGACTGGTTGAGGTCCAGCGCGAGACCCGCCGGCTTGCCCTCCACGATGTCGGTGATCACGACGGTGTCGAAGACGTCGTACTCGGCCAGGCGCTGTGCCGTGGTGGAGCCGTAGAAGCCGGCCCCGACGACAGTGACCTTCTTACCCATGGTCGTCCCACTCCCTGATACCAGTCGGTTTTCCGGACCGTATCAGCCATCCTGGCATCGATCCGGCCAGGGGCGGCGGGCATCGGCCGGATGGGGCGAACGTCACCGTCGGGCCGCTTGCGGCGCCGGTCGCCGGCGTCAGTCCCGTTCGGCCCGCTCGACCACGTTGGTCAGCAGCATCGCGCGGGTCATCGGCCCCACCCCGCCGGGCATCGGCACCAGCTTCCCGGCCACCTCAGCCACCTCCGGGTCGACGTCGCCGGTGTAGCGCCCCTTGCCGTCGGCCCCGACGACCCGGGTGATGCCGACGTCCACCACGGTCGCGCCGGGCGTGACCATGTCGGCGGTGAGCAGCCCCGGCACGCCCGCCGCGACGATCACGACGTCCGCGACCCGGGTGTGCGCGGCGAGATCCAGGGTGCCGGTGTGGCAGAGCGTCACTGTCGCGTTCTCGCTGCGCCGGGTGAGCAGCAGGCCGAGCGGCCGGCCCACCGTGTTGCCCCGGCCGACCACCGCCACCCTGGCGCCCCGCAGCGGCACGTCGTGCCGGCGCAGCAGCTCGACGATGCCCCGCGGGGTGCAGGGCAGCGGACCGTCGTAACCGAGCACCAGGCGGCCTAGGTTGACCGGGTGCAGGCCGTCGGCGTCCTTGTCCGGGTCGATCATCTCCAGCGCCCGCTGGGTATCCAGGTGGGCCGGCAACGGCAGCTGGACGATGTAACCGTGGCAGGCCGGGTCGGCGTTCAGCTCGGCGAGGACCGCGTCCACCTGCTCCTGGGTGGCGTCCGCGGGCAGCTCACGGCGGATGGAGGCGACCCCCACCTCGGCGCAGTCCCGGTGCTTGCCGTCGACGTACGCCTGGGAGCCCGGGTCGGCGCCGACCAGAACCGTCCCCAGACCGGGGATGATGCCGCGCTCCGCGAGCGCCTTGACCCGTGTCCGCAGCTCGTCCTTGATCTCCGCCGCGGTCGCCTTGCCGTCCAGGATGGTCGCCGTCACGACCTGATCGTCTCATGGTGGGGTGCTCGTCGGGCGGGGGGTCCGTCGTGCGGCTTGCGCCAGATCGTGGTTTCCGGTCGCGGGGATGCCCCGGCACCCCGCAGACCGTGACGGGAACGGTTGAGTACGGCACCTGGACGCAGCGCGTCGGGTGGGCGCCGGGGCCGAGCGACGCCGCAGCGAGGTCGAGGCCCGCCCCCGGTCGGGGGCGGGCCTCGACCGTTGTGCTCAGTGGAAGAAGTGCCGGGTGCCGGTGAGGTACATGGTGACCCCGGCCTCCTTGCAGGCGGCGATGGTTTCCTCGTCGCGAACCGAGCCGCCGGGCTGCACGATGGCCTTGACGCCGGCCTCGACGAGGATCTGCGGACCGTCGGCGAACGGGAAGAACGCGTCCGAGGCGGCGACCGCGCCACGGGCCCGGTCCGCGCCGGCCCGGCTGACCGCCAGCCGCGCCGAGTCGACCCGGTTGACCTGGCCCATGCCCACCCCGACCGAGGCGCCGTCCTTGGCCAGCAGGATCGCGTTGCTCTTCACCGCGCGGACCGCCCGCCAGGCGAAGACCAGGTCGGCCAGGGTGGCCGGGTCGGCCGCCTCGCCGGTGGCCAGCCGCCACGTGGTCGGATCGTCGCCCTCGGCGTCGATCAGGTCCCGCGCCTGCACCAGCACGCCACCGGAGACCTGGCGCCACTCGACGGACTGCTGCCCGAAGTGCGGGGCACGCAGCAGCCGGACGTTCTTCCTGCCCTGGAGGATCTCGACGGCACCGTCGTCGTAGCCGGGGGCCACCACGACCTCGGTGAAGATCTCCGCCACCTGCCGGGCCATCGCCACGCTCACCGGTCGGTTCACCGCGATCACGCCGCCGAACGCCGACACCGGGTCGCATGCGTGCGCCCTGCGGTGCGCCTCGGCCACGTCCGCGCCGACGGCGATGCCGCACGGGTTGGCGTGCTTGATGATCGCCACCGCCGGCTGGTCGGGAAAGTCGTTGGCGGCCCGCCAGGCGGCGTCCGCGTCGACGTAGTTGTTGTAGGACATCTCCTTGCCGTGCAGTTGCTCAGCCTGGGCCAACCCGGACGGGCCGGACGAATCGGCGTACACGGCGGCGTCCTGGTGCGGGTTCTCGCCGTAGCGCAGCACCGCCTGCCGGCGCAGGGTCAGCCCGGCGAACCGCGGCCACCGGTCACCCTCCGGGGCCAGCTCCCGCGCGAACCATTCGGCGACCGCGACGTCGTACTCGGCGATGTCGGCGAAGGCGCGGGCGGCGAGCGCCCGCCGCTGGGCCAGCGTGAAGCCGCCTTCGGCGAGGGCGGCCAGCAGCGCCGGGTACGCCGCCGGGTCGGTCACCACCGCGACCGAGGCGTGGTTCTTGGCGGCGGCGCGGACCATCGCCGGACCGCCGATGTCGATCTGCTCGACACACTCGTCCTGGTCGGCGCCGGAAGCGACGGTGGCCTGGAACGGGTAGAGGTTGGAGACCAGCAGGTCGATCCCGGCGATGCCGTGCTCGTCGAGCTGCGCGGCGTGGGCGTCCTTGCGCAGGTCGGCGAGGAGACCACCGTGGATCTTCGGGTGCAGGGTCTTCACGCGGCCGTCGAGGATCTCGGGGAATCCGGTCACCTGCTCCACCGGGGTCACCGGCACCCCCGCGCCGGCGATGGTCGAGGCGGTGCTGCCGGTCGAGACGATCTCCACCCCGGCGTCGTGCAGCGCCCGCGCCAGCTCGACGAGGCCGCTCTTGTCGTAGACGCTGACCAGTGCCCGCCTGATGGGGCGGCGCTCGTCCTGGATGGCACTCACTCCGACCGTGACCTTTCTTCCGGTTATCGTCCAACCTTCACGGACCAGCCGACCGACCTGCTCGACGAGCTGGCGCCGCTCGGCCTCCTTGATGCGCTCGGTGAGCGTCTCCACGTCGTCGTCGTCCCGCACCGGCACGGCGACCTGGGCGACGATCGGGCCGGTGTCCGTCCCGGCGTCGACGAAGAAGAGGGTGGCCCCGGTGATCTTGACGCCGTATCCGAGCGCGTCCCGGGGGCCGTTGATGCCGGGGAACGCCGGCAGCAGGGTGTTGTGCGTGTTGAGGTAACGGCCCGCGAACTCGGCCAGGAAGTGCGCCCCGGCCAGCTTGAGGAAGCCGGCCGATACGACCAGGTCAGGCCGGTGCTCGGCGACCCGCGCGGTCAACGCCCTGTCCCAGTCCTCCCGGGTCGGATGGTCCTTCACCCGTTCCACGAAGGATGGCACCCCGGCGGCGGCGGCCCGGTCCAGGCCGGCGATCCCGTCCCGGTCGGCGCCGACGGCGACCACCTTCGCCCCGTACGCGGGGTCGGCGGTGGCGTCCAGCAGCGCCTGGAGGTTGCTGCCGGAACCGGAGACGAGGACGACGAGGCGGGCGACGGACGCGGGCTCGGTCACTCGGCCACCCTATCGGGCAGGTCGGGCCGCCCAGCGATCGGGCAGCGACGATTCGGGTGATCACGGGTGTGGCACGCACGCGGTACGCTGCCGGTCGCTCGGTGGCCGGCGTACGCCCGACACCGCACCCTTCACGAATGATCAGGCACGAACAGTGCCGATGAAACTGAAACGAGGAGCTTTCATGCAGCCCGGTAACCCGAACCCCGCGCAGCAGCCGATCAACAACAACATGACGATGTCCATCGTCGCCATCTTCCTCTTCTGGCCGCTGGCCATCCCCGCCATCATCAACGCCTCGAAGGTCAACCCGCTGCTCCAGCAGGGCGACTACGCCGGCGCGCAGGCGGCGGCGGCCGAGTCGAAGAAGTGGTCGAAGTGGGCCATCATCGTCGGCGCCGTCTGGCTCGCGATCGTTCTGGTGTGCTGCCTCGCCGGTGGCCTGGCCGGCATGATGAGCGACACCAGCAGCAGCTACTGACAACCAGCGACCGAGGAGCATCGCCGACATGCAGCCCGGACCCCCCGGCCAGGACCCGTACGGCC
>NZ_SMKN01000313.1 GCF_004348675.1 Micromonospora sp. KC606
CCCCTAACCGCCGCCGCGCGCACCCCCCGATCCGGCCCCGTGCACTTTCGGGTCGATCCCCGATGCCCGACGCCGGTGACGTCCGTAGCGTCACCGATCACTGCGACACACCGCTCGTCGCCGACGAGACGTCCGAGGGGAAACCATGGAAACGAACCAGACCCTGCACGACTTCGTGCTCAACCTGCTCATCGACGCGGACGCGAGGGCTTCCTTCGACCTCGACCCGGAGGGCGCACTGCGGGCTGCGGGGTTGCACGACATCACCGCCGCGGACGTGCAGGACGTCGTGCCACTGGTGGTGGACTACGCCCCGGTGCAGGGCCTCACCTCGCTGACGCCGGCCGCGGTCGGCGTCGACCAGCTGCCGGTCGACTCCGCGGATGTCGTCGGCCAGCTCCAGAACGTGACCCAGCAGTTCGCCGTCGCCGGCTCGGCCAACGGGGTCGACGTCAAGGCGGGTGTGCTCGGCACCATCGCCGTCGACCCGACCACCGTCTCGGCGGGTGCGAGCGTACTGCCGGGGATCGGCCTCGGAATCGGCCGGGACGGGCTGGACACCGATCTGACCGGGGTCGGCGACGTGGCGCACACCCTGGACGCCGACGTGGTGGGTGGCCTGGACAGCGCCGTCGAGCCGGTGACCCGGGACGTCGTCGACACGACCACCGGTGTCGCCGGTGACCCGCTCGGCACGGGCGACAGCCTGGTCGGTGGCGGCCTGGACGGCGTGCTGCCGAACACCCAGGGGCACGTCGGCGGGCTCGTCGACTCGCTCGGTGTCAACGACACCCTGGGCGGGCTCGGCGTGGGTCACCCGGTGCAGGACCTCGACGTCACCGGCGCCGTGACCGGTGTCACGTCCCATGTGGACTCCACCGTCTCCGGCACACTCGGTGGTGTCAACGGTACGGTGAGTGGCCTCACCGGCGGTGTCAGCGGGAGCGCCAGCGTGCACGGCGAGGCGCACGCGTCCGCCGACGCTGGGCTGCTCGGACTCGGCGACGGCCTGTTCTGAACGGGCGTCCCACGGTCGATGGGGTCGGGTCACCTCGGGTGTCCCGGCCCCATCCGCCGTGCCCGCCCCTCTTGATTAATGCGCGGCAATCGGCACACTTGGTCCGGTGATGGCGGGTATCTGGTTGGATGTGCTGGACGAGATCGCCGGCACCTGCACCGCCCACGGCCGCGCCGACCTGCTCCGCACGGTCCGCCAGAAACGGGCCCAGCTGCTCGATCCGGCGCTGCGGGTGCTGGTCGTCGGTGAGCCGAACCAGGGCAAGAGTCAGCTGGTCAACGCGATCGTCACCGCCCAGGTCTGCCCGGTCGGCGACGGTCGCACCACCGTCCTGCCGACCGTCGTGCGGCACGCCGAGACCGCCTCGGCGGTGCTGGTCCGGACGCCACCGGAACCGCAGGCCACCGGTGTCGGCGGCGGGCCGGCGGTCGAGCGGACCCCGCTGCCGTTGGACCGGCTCGCCGCCGGGGTCTCCGGAACCCTGGTGCCGCCCTCGGGCGGTGGCGCCCATGTCGAGGTCGGCGTCCCCCGGGCGTTGCTCGGTGCCGGTCTGGTGCTCGTGGACACCCCGGGCAGCGACGGGGCAGCCGGTTCCGGCGGCGCCGCTCCGGTGACCGCGTTGCACCGGGCGGACACCGTCCTGCTGGTCTCCGACTCCACCCGGGAACTCTCCGTCGCCGAGCTGAACATGCTGCTGCACCTCACCCGCTCGCATCCCAACGTGGTGGTGGTGCAGACCAAGACGGACCTCGTACCGGACTGGCGGGTTGTCGCCGAGCGCAACCGGCGGCATCTCCAGGAGGCCGGTGTCCCCGCGCCGCTGATCCCGGTGTCGGCGGCGCTGCGGATGCGCGCCGCGGTCGGCGACGACCACCAGCTCAACGCCGAGTCAGGTTTCCCCCTGCTGATCGCCCGGTTGCGCCGGGACCTGGCCGGCAAGAGCGACACCCTGGCCCGGATGTCGGTGACCGCGCTCGCCCGTGCCGTGGTAGAGCAGTTGGCCGCCCCGCTGCGCGCCGAGCTGGACAACCAGCAGGCCGCGCAGCGGGAGGGGCCGATGGCCCGGCTGCACGCCGCCCAGCGTGAGGTGGACGAGTTGCGCCGCTGCTCGACCCGCTGGCAGAACACCCTCGTCGACGAGATGTCCGACCTGCTCTCGGACGTCGAGTACGACATGCGGGAGCGCACCCGGCAGATCCTGCGCGCCGTCGACGAGGCGTTCGACACGGCGGACCCGCTCACCGGCTGGGACGTCTTCCAGGGCTGGCTGGAGCGGAGCCTGACCGAGGCGGCCCGGGACAACCACGAGTGGTTGGCGCAGCGCTGCGACTGGGTGGCCCGCCGGGTAGCCGGCAATTTCGCCCGGTACGGCCACCACGTACTGCCGCCCTGGTCGATGTCGGTACCCGACGACCTGGCCGACCGGCTGCCGCAGTTGGAGTGCCCGTCCGTCGACCGGTTCACCGTCAGCCAGAAGCTGCTCACCGGCATGAAGGGCTCGTACGGCGGGATGCTGATGTTCGGGCTCGCGTTGACGCTGGCCGGAATGCCCATGATCAACCCCGTCTCGGTCGGGTTCGGCGCGTTGCTGGGCGGCAAGAGCATCCGCGACGAGGGCAAGCAACTGCTGCGCCGCCGCCAGTCACTGGTCAAGGCGGCCGTCCAACGGCACGTCGACGATTTTTTCGTGGCGATGACGAAGGACTGCCGGGACACCGTCAGGCAGGTGCAGCGGCTGCTGCGGGACCACTTCACCGCGCTGACCGAGGAGCTGCAGGAGGGCATCGTCGAGTCGCTGCGCAGCGCCAAGCAGGCCGCCGAGACGGACGCCGCCGTCCGCGACCGGCGGCAGCGCGAGATCCGGGCGAAGATGACCGGGCTGGCCCGGCTCTACGAGCAGGCCCAGGCGTTGACCGTCGGCCGTCCGGGGCCGGTAGTGCTGGAGCAGTCGGCGTGACCGGCGGACCGGGGCTCGAAGGAGCTGTCCGTGGCCTGCTGCACGAGGCGCTCGACCGGTCCCGGGACGACCCCCGCGCCAGCGGTCCGCTGCGGCACCAGCTCGCCCGGTTGGATCAGCCACTGCGGGTCGCCATCGCCGGCCCGTGGCGGTCCGGGAAGTCGACGTTGCTGAACGCGCTGATGGGGGAGGCGGTCGCGCCGGTCGGCGAGGCCGCTGGCAGCGAGGCCCTCATCTGGTACGAGGACGGGCCCACGCCCCGCGCCACCGCCTGGTCCAGCAGCCGGCCGCCACAGGAGCTGGCGGTCGCCCGGTCGGCGGCCGGGATGCGGGTGGACCTGGGCGGACCCGCCGCGGATGGGCTGACCGACGTCGTCGTGCAGTGGCCCACCCGGTCCCTGCGGCATCTGACGCTGATGGACACCCCGGCGCTCGGCGGCACGGGCGACCCGGATCCGGTGATCGATCGGGTGCTGCACGAGGCGGACGCGGTGCTCCACCTGACCCGGGACGGGCGGGACAGCGACCTGCGGGTGCTGGAGGCCGGCCGGGAGAGCCTGGTCGGTCAGGCAGCCCCGGTGCCGGTGGTCCTGGTGCGGTCGCGGGCGGACGAGACCGGTGGCGGGCAGATCGACGCGCTGCTCACCGCCCGGCAGCTCGCCCGCCGCCAGCAGCGGGATCCGCGGGTTGCGGCCCTCTGCCTGCACGTGGTCGCGTGCAGCGGGACGGTCGGCCTGGCCGGACGGACGCTGGATGAGGCGGAGTTCGACGCGTTGGCGGAGCTGGCTCGGGTGCCGCGCCCGGAACTGGAGAGTCATCTCCTCTCCGCCGACCGGTTCCTCCGCGGCGAACTGCCGGTGTACCTGGACACCGCGGACCGGGCGGCCTTGCTGGACCGGCTGGGCCTGTTCGGGGTCCGGCTGGCCACCACGCTGGTCCGGACGGGCTGCGACACGCGGGCCACCCTCGCGACGGAGCTGGTTCGCCGCAGCGGCCTCGCCGAGTTGCGGGAGTCGGTACACCGGCTCTTCGTGGACCGGCAGGGCGTCCTCAAGGCCCGGTCGGCGTTGGCCGCGGTGGAGAGCGTGGCGCGTACCCGGCCGGCACCCGACGCCGGCGCCCTGCTCGACGCCGTGGAGCGGATTCTCGCCGGCGCGCACGAGTTCGCGGAGCTGCGACTGTTCGCGGCGCTGCGGGGGGACCGGTCGGGGTTCGATGCGGGGTCGGCCGAGGAGGCGCGGAGGCTGCTCGGCGGCGAGGGCACCGGCCTGCCCGCCCGGCTCGGCCTGGAACACGACGCGCCGGTACGCCGGCTGTGGGAGGGCGCCGCCGAGGCGCAGCGGCGGTGGCGGGAGCGCGCGGAGGACCCGCGGCTACGACTGGGGCAGCGGCGCGGGGCGCAGGTCGTCGCCCGTAGCTGCGAGGGAATGCTCGCCGAGCTGGTCGACCGAAGTCGGCGGCCCGCGCCGGCGTAGCCGCCGCAGCCGGTCGATCGGGCGGATCTTCTCCAGCGGCAGGAAGCCGGCCATCGCCACCAGGTGCGGAGCGAACGAGATGGTGATCGTCGCGAAGGTGACCAGGTGGAAGGAGTAGAAGAACCCGACCGTGGCGAGTCGCCAGCGTTCGCGGAGCAGGAACACCAGCGGGCTGAGGAGCTCGAAGGCGAGGATGCCGAACTGGGCCACGATCAGCAGGTAGGGCACCTGGGCGATCAGGTCCGCCAGGTCGGTGCCGCGCCGGATGATCGCCCGGGCCAGCACCGATCCGGTGGCCCAGTCCAGCCCGCCGAAGCGCAGCTTGGCCCAGGCGGCCAGGAAGTAGGTGCAGATCACCGCGATCTGGGTGACCCGCAGCGCCCAACCACCCGCCTCGCTGCGGGTGGGGTCGCCGTGCCGGGCCCGCCCGGCGGTCGGCAGGGCGGCCAGCGCGACGAGGAAGGCGAACCGGTCGTGGTCCACCTTCCCGTAGCTCATCGCGATGATCATCCACTCGAAGTAGAGCGCGAAGACCGACCAGCCGAGTAGCCGGGGCGCGCGGCCGGTCGCGGCCAGCAGGGCGAGCGGGAGCAGCGTCCAGAAGAG
>NZ_SMKN01000314.1 GCF_004348675.1 Micromonospora sp. KC606
CCCCTGCGTGGAGGATCTCTATCTCGCCGCCGACGTACTGGTCACCGACTACTCGTCGGCCATGTTCGACTACGCCGTCCTGGACCGGCCGATCGTGGTCTACACCCCGGACCGGGACGCGTACGCGCTGGCCCGGGGGGTCTACTTCGACGTGACCGCCGAGCCGCCGGGGGCGGTGGCGGTCACCTTCGACGAGTTGCTGGCAGTGTTCCGCACCGGCGGCGAGTCAACCTCGACCGCGACGGAGGCGCGGCGGCGATTCCGGGAGCGGTTCTGCGCGCTCGACGACGGCGGTGCGGCGGAACGGGTGGTCCGGCGGGTGTTCCTCGGTGAATCGACGTGAGGTCAGCTCGGATTCGGCAGGTTACTGGTCAGTTAATAGTCCTGTCATAACCTGAACATGGCACGTTTACCCGATGTGCCGGGCCGGTGACCCTGACCAGAGTCAAGCGGGGTTCCGGTCGATCTGGGGAGGAGACGGTGACCACCGTCGCGCTCAAGGATGTCACCAAGGTGTTCCCGGACGGGACGCTGGCGGTCGACAATGTCAATCTCGACGTCAACGATGGCGAGTTCATGGTTCTGCTCGGGCCGTCTGGCTGCGGCAAGTCCACGGTGCTGCGGATGGTCGCCGGCCTGGAGGACCCGACCTCCGGGGCGGTGCTGCTCGACGGCGCCTTCGCCAACGACCTGCCGCCCCGGGAACGGAAGATCGCCATGGTCTTCCAGGACTTCGCGCTCTACCCGCACATGACCGTGAACGACAACATCGGCTTTCCGCTGCGGCTGGCCGGCGTCGAAGCGGCCTCGCGCGGCGAGCGGATCCAGGACGTGGCCAGCGCGCTCGGGATCGGGGAGGTCCTCGGCCGCAAGCCGAGCCAGCTCTCCGGTGGCCAGCGCCAGCGGGTGGCGATGGGGCGGGCGATCGTCCGCCGTCCCGGGCTCTTCCTGATGGACGAGCCGCTGTCCAACCTGGACAGTGGGCTCCGCGCGGAGTTGCGCGCGGAGATCTCCGGGCTCACCCGCGAGTTGGGCGTCACCACCATCTACGTCACGCACGACCAGGCCGAGGCGCTGACCATGGCCGACCGGGTGGCCATCATGCGCCGGGGCGTCCTGCAGGACGTGGGCACCCCCACCCAGGTTTACGGCCGGCCGGCAACCCTCTACGTGGCGGCCTTCCTGGGCAGCCCCCGGATGAACCTGCTGGAGGCGTCGGTCTACGTCCATCTCGACCGGTACATCACGCTGACCCTCGGCGAACAGGCGCTCCACCTGCCCTGGACCGACATCCGCAGCCGGGCGGTGGCGCACTACCACGGCGAGCGGATCGTGGTCGGCATGCGGGCCGAGGCGCTCACCCCGGTCGCACCGGACACCCGAGGCGACGTTCTCCAGGGACGAATCCGCTACCTGGAGCACCACGGGCACGAGTCGCTGGCCTTCCTCGACATCGGCGCCACCGCGATCGTGCTCGACGAACTGGGGGCGCCCGTGGACGGCGGCCCGGGCGAGCAGCGTGGGCTGCGCCGTTTCGGGCAGGTCATTCAGCGCCTAGCCGGTCGGGCGGCGGAGTCGGTGCCGACGCCGGCACCCACGGGGGGTGGCAACCGGGCCAGCGTGCTCAACGATCCGGGGCGGCACCACCGCCGGTCGGCCGAGTTGGCGGTGCGGCTCGCCCCGTACCCGGCGATCTCGTCGGGTCACCCGATGTCGGTGGCGGTCCGGATGGACGCCCTGCACTTCTTCGACGAGCGCGGCGACCGGATCGACATCGGCTGGCGCTGACCGTCGTGGCCGGACCGCCTTGATCCACTCCGTTCACGTCACCTGGGGGTGTCCGGTGACGTGGACACCGTCACATGTCGCGAACGGAGTGGAGGACCGTGGTCTGGAAGGTCGCAAAGTGGTTTGCCGGGGCGGCCCGGTGGATAGATTCGACCATGTGCTGGGTCTACCCGATCACGTGACCGCCTGCCTCTTCGACCTGGACGGTGTGCTGACGCAGACCGCCCGGGTGCACAACGCCGCCTGGAAAGAGACCTTCGACGCCTATCTGGCGCGGCGGGCGGCGACCACCGGCGAGCCGTTCCGGCCCTTCGACGCCGGGCCGGACTACCAGCGGTACGTGGACGGCAGGCCGCGGGCCGACGGAGTCCGCACCTTCCTCGCCTCCCGCGGGATCGTGCTGCCCGAGGGGAGCCCGGACGACCCGCCGGACGCCGACACCGTCCACGGCATCGGCAACCGGAAGAACGCCGTCCTGCTGGACCGGATCCACCGCGACGGGGTCGACGTCTACCCGGGCTCGGTGACGTACCTGCGGGCGGCGGTCGCCGCCGGGCTGCGCCGAGCGGTCGTCTCGGCCAGCGCCAACTGTCGCGACGTGGTGGCCTCGGCCGGCCTGGAACCATTGCTGGAGGCCCGCGTCGACGGCTTGGTGGCCCAGGCCGAGGGCCTGCGCGGCAAGCCGCACCCGGACACCTTCCTGGCCGGCGCGGCGCTGCTCGGCGTCGCGCCCGCCAACGCCGCCGTCTTCGAGGACGCCCTCGCCGGGGTGGCCGCCGGCCGGGCCGGGGGCTTCGGCTACGTCATCGGCGTCGACCGGGTCGGGCAGGCCGACGAGCTGCTGGCCCACGGCGCCGACATCGTGGTGACCGACCTCGCCGACCTGCTCAAGGGCGCGGCGTGATCCGCGAACGCGCCTATCCGGTCGAGCCCTGGCACGTCCGGGAGACCCGGCTGGACATCGACGTGCTGGCCCAGGCCGAGTCGGTCTTCGCGCTCTCCAACGGCCACATCGGCCTGCGGGGCAACCTCGACGAGGGCGAGCCGCACGGCCTGCCCGGGACCTACCTCAACTCCTTCCACGAACTGCGCCCGTTGCCGTACGCGGAGGCCGGCTTCGGGTTCCCCGAGTCGGGCCAGACCATCGTCAACGTCACCAACGGCAAGCTGATCCGGCTGCTGGTCGACGACGAGCCGCTCGACGTCCGGTACGGCAAACTCCTCGGCCACGAACGTGTCCTCGACCTGCGCGGCGGCACGCTGTTCCGGGAGATGCACTGGCGGTCCCCGGCCGGCCGGGAGGTCAAGGTGCGCAGCACCCGGCTGGTCTCGTTCACCCAGCGTTCGGTCGCCGCGATCCACTACGAGGTCGAGGCGGTGCACGGGCCGCTGCGGTTGATCCTCCAGTCCGAGCTGGTCGCCAACGAGACCCTGCCGGCGCAGAGCCGCGACCCCCGGGTCGCCGCCGTGCTGGAATCGCCGTTGCAGGCCGAGGAGGAGCTGACCACCGACGACGGCGGGCTGCTCATCCACCGCACCAAGGTCAGCGCCCGGCGGGTGGCCGCGTTGATGGGCCACGACGTGCACGCCCCCACCAAGGCCACCATCGAGTCCGAGGGGTACGAGGACTGGGTGCGCACCACGATCGGCTGCGTGCTCCAGCCGGGCGAGAGGCTGCGGGTGGTCAAGTACGTCGCGTACGGCTGGTCGAGCCGGCGGTCGCTGCCGGCGCTGCGCGACCAGGTCGGGGCGGCCCTCGCCGCCGCCCGGCTGGACGGCTGGGAGGGGCTGTGCCGCGGGCAGCGGGAGTACCTCGACGAGTTCTGGGAGGCCGCCGACGTCCGGGTCGAGGGCGACCCGGAGGTGCAGCAGGCGGTCCGGTTCGGGCTGTTCCACGTGCTCCAGGCCGGCGCGCGGGCCGAGCGGCGGCCGATCGCGGCGAAGGGTCTTACCGGCCCGGGTTACGACGGGCACGCGTTCTGGGACACCGAGATGTTCGTGCTACCGGTGCTCACCTACACCCAGCCGGGCGCGGTCCGTGACGTGCTGCACTGGCGGCACCGCACCCTGGCCCAGGCGCAGGAGCGGGCCCGGACGTTGAACCTGCGCGGCGCGGCGTTCCCGTGGCGCACCATCGAAGGGCCGGAGTCGTCGGCGTACTGGCCGGCGGGCACCGCCGCCTTCCACATCGCCGCCGACATCGCCGACGCCCTGCGCCGGTACGTCCTGGTTACCGGGGATGTCCAGCTTGAGCGGGAGATCGGGCTGGAACTGCTGGTCGAGACGGCCCGGCTGTGGCGTTCGCTCGGCCACCACGACCGGCACGGCCGCTTCCACATCGACGGGGTGACCGGTCCGGACGAGTACACCGCGGTCAAGAACGACAACATCTACACCAACCTGATGGCGCAGCGGAACCTGCTCACCGCCGCCGAGTGCGCGATGCGCCACCGGGACCAGGCGATCGACCTCGGGGTGACCGAGGAGGAGGCGGCCCAGTGGCGGGACGCGGCGAACGCCATGTTCGTCCCGTACGACGCGGGGCTGGACGTGCACGAGCAGGTGGAGGGCTTCACCCGGTTGCAGGAGTGGGACTTCGAGCACACCCCGCCGGAGAAGTACCCGCTGCTGCTGCACTACCCGTACTTCGACCTGTACCGCAAGCAGGTGGTCAAACAGGCAGACCTGGTGCTGGCGATGCACTGGCGGGGGGACGCGTTCACCGACGCCGAGAAGCTGCGCAACTTCCTGTACTACGAGCGGCGTACCGTCCGGGACTCTTCGCTGTCGGCCTGCACCCAGGCGGTGATCGCCGCCGAGGTCGGTAATCCGGAGCTGGCGCATCGCTACCTGCGGGAGGCCGCGTTGATGGACCTGCACGACCTCAACGAGAACACCCGGGACGGCGTGCACATGGCCTCACTGGCCGGGGCGTGGATCGCGCTGGTCGCCGGGCTCGGTGGACTGCGGGACCACGACGGGACCCTGTCCTTCGCCCCCCGGCTGCCCAACCGGCTGAGCCGCCTGGACTTCTCGGTGCAGTGGCGGTCGATGCGGCTGCGGGTGGACGTCCGGCCGCACCAGGTCACCTACTGGCTGCGCAACGGCGGCCCCGACGCCGTGGTCGAGCTGCGCCACCACGGCGAGCAGGTGTGGGTCACCTCTGCCCAGCCGGTCAC
>NZ_SMKN01000315.1 GCF_004348675.1 Micromonospora sp. KC606
CCTGAGCAGCCGCAGCACCCCCGCCCCGGCCAGGTACGCCACCAGGGCCGCCACCGGCACTCCGAGGGGTTCCGGGGCCTCCTTCGGCGTCTGGGCGTTACACACCAGGGCGTAGACCACGGCGGCGAAACCGGCGACGGCGAGCGTGCCGCGGACGCCGGACCGGCCGGCGTGGTCCGGGCGTCGACCGGTGCGTGCCTCGATCGGGCCGAAGAGGGCGACCAGCACGGTCAACACGACCGTGAGCAGTAGCACCCAGGGCAGCCGCCAGGCCAGCCACGCCGCCGAGCCCGCCGGTGGGGTGGGCAGCAGCCCGACGGCGTCGAGCGCCCCGACGAGCAGGATGGCGGCGGTCAGGTGCCAGAGGAAGACGGTCAGCACCACGGCGTTCACCGCGATCACCACCAGCCACGGGCGGCGGCGGTGCAGCCACCGCTCGACCGGACGGCGCAGCAGCACGATCAAACCGAGCTGGGCGGTGGTCAGGGTGAGCAGCGCGACGCTTGGCGGGGCGGCATTGTCCAGCCGCTCACCGGGCACGTTGAGCATCGCCACCGGGTACGGCCCGACGCTGGTCAGCAGCACGGTCACGGCCAGCCCGGCCAGCAGCATCGTCCACCCGGCGCGACGGGACAGCGGCAGGCGGGTCGCACGCGGGCCGGTCCGCGCCGGGGTGGCCGGTGAGCGGGCGTCGAACCAGGCGAAGCCGAGCTGGTGGACGGCGAGCCAGCCGAAGACGTAGTTGCCCAGCGCGTACTGCTCGGGGCCCAGGGCCCGCCCGGCGTCCCCCGCGGCGACCAGCACCACCAGCGCCAGGGGCACGAGCAGGCCGAAGCGCCGGTGCAGCGCGTGCATCACCGGGGTCAGCGGCACCACCAGGAGGTAGGCGGCGAGGAACCACAGCGGGATGGTGGCGAACCAGACCACGGTGCGGACCAGGGTGGCCGGCACACCGGCCAGCGAGGCGACCACCGCGCCGCCGGCGAGCACCAGCAGCAACGCCGTGGTGGGGCGCAGCAGCCGGGCGGCCCGGTCCAGCAGCCAGCCGGTGGCGTCTGCGCCCCGCCTCCGTCGGGCGGTCAACGAGGCCGCGTTGGCGAACCCGCCCACCAGGAAGAAGATCGGCATCACCTGGGCGACCCAGGTCAGCGGATACGCCCACGGCAGGTCGGGCAGGGCCGAACGTCCGGTGGGGTGGCCGGCGGCGTCCGTGCCGATGACGGTCACCGACCAGTGCCCGAGCACGACCATGGTGATCGCCAGCGCGCGCAGCAGGTCGACGTAACGCTCCCGCCCGGCCGGGGTGCGCTCGGCGAGCTGGCCCAGGCGGAGGCGCATGAGGTCAGGGTATGCCAGGTCGCTGTCTCCGGAGGGTCAATCGACTCCGCTGCATCTGGGCCGGGGCGCTATAGATCTTGCGGAGCGTCGCTCACTCATTCCGGGCCGCCTCCGGGCCGGTGATTCGCCGCAGCAGCGGCAGCGTCGAGGCGATGATCCCCAGCGACACCGCCAGCCCACCGGCGACCATGAGGTAGAAGGACAGGCGCGGCGGCAGCAGCGTGTAGCCCAGCTGCGCCCTCAGGAAGAGATGCGCGGCCAGGAACCCCAGCCCGATCGCCACCGCCGCGACGGCCAGCAGCGGCACCACGCTCTCCAGCGCGACCACCCGGCGCAGCGTGCGCAGTCGCACCCCGGTGAGTCGCAGCATGCTGAACGGTCGCCTCCGGTCACTCAGACCGCTGGCGACGCTCACCGCCAGACTGCAGCCCGCGATCGGCAGGCTGGCCAGCATGACCACGTGGGCCAACTGCTGGAACTGCACCAGCTGCCGCGCGGAGGTGGCTTCCCACTCGCCGACGCTGGCCGGAGAGCGGCCCT
Organism: Micromonospora sp. KC606; assembly: GCF_004348675.1. Lineage (GTDB taxonomy): Bacteria > Actinomycetota > Actinomycetes > Mycobacteriales > Micromonosporaceae > Micromonospora. The sequence goes on from NZ_SMKN01000315.1 coordinate 1,879, forward strand.
GCGGAAACTCGGTCTCCAGGATCGTCCGGGCCCGCTCGAACGCGGACCGGCTGGTGGTGTCGACGACCACCGACAGGATCGGTAACCGGGCGACGTCCGCCGACGCGACGTTCGCGGCGTCCCAGACGTATTCGTCGCTCGTCAGATCGAACGCTCGCCTGCCGACGAGGTCACCGGCCACGGCCGCGACCTGCGCGCCGGCAGGGCAGCTGCCGAACACCACCAGGCGGGTGAGTTCGGCGCACGTGATCACGCCCTGCCATCCGTCCCGGTCGGGGTTGACGTGCACGAGCGCCACGCTACGCACGCCCGGGATCGCCGACAGCCCGGCCGGGATCTGGTCGGCAGACGGCGCCGGGCCATCCTCCGGCCAGAAGATTTTCGACAGCGAGGTCGCGGCCACGGAATCGGTTCGCGGCTCGCCGCGGTTGGCGACGAACGTGGTGATGGTGCCGGTCGCCACGCTGGTCACGAACAGCGCCACGATCAGCCCGCTCACCGCCCGGAACCCCGCCTGCGGGTTGTCCGACAGCCGCCGTCCGGCGATGAGCGCAGCCGGCCGGCTCGCGCGTGTGGCCAGTACCCGCGCGCCGAGCATGGTCAGCCACGGCCCGGCCAGCACCAGCCCGGCCAGGATCAGCACGAATCCGGAGATGTACGCGGAGATCTGACCGCTGGTGGTCTCGGGCCGCCGGCCGATGAAATAGGTCAGCTCGGCGAGCCCGGCGACCAGCGGGATCAGTCGCCATGCGCGCGGTGGGCGGGGCGGCACCCGCCGGCTCACGCCCAGCGGTGAGATCTGCACCCGACGTATCGCGAGCCAGGAGACCACCACAGCACCGGCCGGGATGCCGAGCGCGACCAGCAACACGTCGGCGACATTGAGCGACAGGTCGGAGGGGAAGAAGGGCTCGCCGGTGAACGGGATCGCGGCGAGCCCTGGCCGGAACGCGAAGAACAGGCCGAACCCGGCAACGGTCCCGGCGGCAGCCGCGAGCGTCGACTCGACCGCCGAGATCACCGAGACCTGCCGCGGCGTCGCGCCGATCAGCCGCATCGCGGCGAAGCGCTGCTCCCGGCGGGTGGCGGCGAGGCGGGTCGCGGTGCCGATGAAGATGAGCACCGGGAAGAGCAGCGAGGCCGCCACGACAGACAGGGTGAGGGTCACGGCAGTCGCGTCGAGCCCGACGAAGCAGCCGTCGCACTCGCTCGGGTCGGTGGTCATGATCTGCGTGATCTGCTGGGCCCCCAGCTGCTCCAGCTCGGCCGGGGTCCGCCCGATGATGACGAGCAACGAGTCGGGGGAAGGTAACCCCGACCGGCCGATGACGCCGATCCCGTGGCCGGGGAAGCGGTCGCCGAGCTCGGTGGCGGGCGTGGTGCGCAACAGGTCGGCGAGCGCGGGAGAGACGTAGAACTCGCCGGCCCCGGGCAGGTGCGGGATGCCCGGCGGAACGGGAGCGTCCGGGCCCAGGGCGGCGACCTCGACCCGGCCCATGGACTTGCCACGGAAGTAGTCCTCCCGCACCATCCACCACGTCGGATCGGCCGAGGTGGACGCCGGAGCGACGGCGGAGTTGAGCCAGGCGTAACGCGAGTTCTGCGCACCCACCGCGTTCATCCCGGCGAGCGTCGACAGGAGCATGCCGACGCCGAGCGCCACCGCGCTGGCGATGATGACGAGCCGGGTCGCGGCCTCCCGCCCGCCGGCCAACGACAGCCGAACGCCGAACCGGATCATGAGTGCACCAGCGCGTTCACCCTGCCGTCACGCACGATGACCTGCCGGTCGGCGTATGCGGCAATGCGGGCATCGTGGGTGACGAGTACGACGGTGGTGCCCTGCGCGCGAGCCGAGGAGACCAGAAGGTCCATGACCTGCTCGCCGGTCAGCGAGTCGAGCGCCCCGGTCGGCTCGTCGGCGAACAGCGCCCCGGGCTGCGCGACCAGCCCACGGGCCAGCGCGACCCGCTGCGCCTGCCCGCCGGACAGCTCACCGGACCGGCGCCGCTCCAGCCCGGCCAGGCCGAGCCGCTCGAACCAGGGCCGCGCCTGCCCGAGCGCTGCCGCCCGCTTGACGCCGCCGAGCAGCAGCGGCAACGCGACATTTTCCTCCGCGGTCAGCTCCGGCACGAGCTGTCCGAACTGAAACACGAACCCGAAGTGGTCCCGGCGCAGGCGGCTGCGCTGGTCCTCGCTGAGGGTGTCGATGCGGCGGCCGTCGTAGTGGATCTCACCGGCGTCCGGCACCAGGATCCCGGCCAGGCAGTGCAGCAGCGTGGATTTCCCGGAGCCGCTCGGGCCCATTATGGCGACGATCTCGCCCGCGGCCACCGAGACGCTGGCGCCCCGCAGGGCCGGGGTCTCACCGAAGGACAGGACGACGTTTCGTGCCTCGACCGCCCTCATCCCCGTACCACCTTCCGAAGGGCGTCCAACCGGGCGACCGTGGTGTCGATCCAGTGCAGGTCGGCCTCCAGATGGAACAGGCCGTGGTCGGCCAGCATGGTGTCGACGAGGTTGCCTTGGCGCTTGATCTCGGTGAGCTCCGTCATCCGCCGCAGGTGCGTGGCGCGCTGGCTGTCGAGGTACTCCTCGGCGGGGCGGTCGAGCATGAGTGCCAGTACGACCTTGGTGAACAGCACGGACTGGAGGTTGGGCTCGGCATCGACGGGCTCGGTCAGCCACGCCTCGACCTCGGTCGCGCCCCGCTCGGTGATGACGTAGCGCTTGCGCTCGGGGCCCACACCCGGCTCGACCTCACCGACCACGATCTTGCCGTCCCGCACGAGGCGGCCGAGGGTCGAGTAGACCTGGCCGAACGGCAGCGGCTTGCCTCGGCTGAAGAAGGTGTCGTAGTCGCGTTTGAGGTCGTAGCCGTGGCTGGGCTCGCGTTCGAGCAGACCGAGAAGGGTTATGGGAACACTCATGCCGAGAGCATACCCTGGGTGTATACCTTCGGTATATACATCGAGAGTGTATGGATCTCGCGGGTGTTGCTGGTGCTGACAGCGGCACACTCGCGGCGGGGATCGCATGCGTTGACGCGGGCGGTGGGGTGC
>NZ_SMKN01000316.1 GCF_004348675.1 Micromonospora sp. KC606
GAGCAAAGGGTGCCGGGGTGTGGTGGGCGGGGTGGCAGGACCTCACGAGCCGTGATCTGGGCCGGGGGTTCGGCTCCGTGCGGCACGGGAGCGCCGGCCGCGGGTGTTTTCCGCGACCACCGGCGCCAGGGACGCCGCCGGCCAGGAATGATGGCGGGGTGAGGTTCCTTCATAACGCGGTTCCCGCGCACGACCTGACCTACAACGACGTCTTCATGGCGCCGGCCCGCTCCGAGGTGGGTTCGCGGCTCGACGTCGACCTGGCCACCAGCGACGGCACGGGCACCACCATCCCCCTGGTGGTGTCGAACATGACCGCCGTCTCCGGCCGACGGATGGCCGAGACCGTGGCCCGGCGCGGCGCGATCGCGGTGATCCCTCAGGACATCCCGATCGAGGTGGTGGCCACCGTCGTCGCCTGGGTGAAGCAGCGGCACCTGGTCCACGACACCCCGATCACGCTCGGTCCCACCGACACCGTCGGCGACGCGATCCACCTGCTGCCGAAGCGGTCACACGGCGCGGTGATCGTGGTGGACAAGACGAGCCGGCCGCTCGGCGTGGTAACCGAGGCGGACACCGTCGGGGTGGACCGATTCGCCCAGCTCCGGCACGTGATGTCGGCCGAGCTGCACACCGTGCCGGCGGACGCCGACCCGCGTACCGGCTTTGACCGGCTCTCGGCGGGCCGGCGGCGGCTGGCCCCGGTGGTGGACGCCGACGGCCGGCTGGTCGGGGTGCTCACCCGGCAGGGCGCGCTGCGCGCCACCCTCTACAAGCCGGCCGTCGACGACCGGGGCCAGCTGCGGATCGCCGCCGCCGTGGGAATCAACGGCGACGTCACCGGCAAGGCCGAGGCGCTGCTGGCCGCCGGGGTGGACACGCTGGTGGTGGACACCGCGCACGGCCACCAGGAGCGGATGATCTCCGCGCTGCGGGCGGTCCGCAAGCTCGGCCCGGCCGTCCCGGTGGCCGCCGGCAACGTGGTCACCGCGGAGGGCGTACGCGATCTGGTGGAGGCGGGGGCTGACATCGTCAAGGTGGGTGTCGGGCCGGGCGCGATGTGCACCACCCGGATGATGACCGGCGTCGGCCGGCCGCAGTTCTCCGCGGTGCTGGACTGCGCGGCGGCGGCCCGGGAGCTGGGCCGGCACGTCTGGGCCGACGGCGGCGTACGGCACCCGCGCGACGTGGCGCTGGCGCTGGCGGCCGGGGCGTCGAACGTGATGATCGGTTCCTGGTTCGCCGGCACCTACGAGTCCCCCGGCGACCTCTACACGGAGCCGGACGGGCGGCGCTACAAGGAGAGCTTCGGCATGGCCTCGGCGCGGGCGGTCAGCGCGCGTACCGCCGACGACAGCGCTTTCGACCGGGCCCGGAAGGCGATCTTCGAGGAGGGCATCTCCTCCGCCCGGATGTACCTGGACCCGGACCGACCGGGCGTGGAGGACCTGATCGACGAGATCATCTCCGGTGTACGAAGCGCGTTCACCTACGCGGGCGCCCGCAGCCTGGACGAGTTCCACGAACGCGCCCTGGTCGGGGTGCAGAGCACCGCAGGATACACCGAAGGGATGCCGCTGCCCACCAGTTGGTGACACCGTCCACCGACCTCCGGCGAGCCGCGCCGGAGCATGCCGACTCAGGCGAAGAGCCGGCCGATGACCTCGCGGGCGCTCGCCTGCGGGTCGCCCCCGGCGTCCGGAGGCAGGGCGCCGGCCAGCCAGAGGGTGGCGAAGCCGTGCACGATCGACCAGGCGGCGAGGGTGTTCCGGCGGACGTCACCGGCGCCGTCCGGGCCGCCCGACACCGCAGCCACCCCGGAGCGCAGCAGGGCACCCGTGCGCTCCCGGGCGGTGCGCACCTCTTCGGCGTCGGCGCGGTAGAGGTCGGGTCGGAACATCACCTCGAAGTGGGCACGGTGCCGGACGGCGAAGCCCACGTACGCGACCCCGACCTCGAGCAGGTCGTCCCCGGCCGCGCGCATCGCCTGGGCGAGCAGCTCGAATCCCTCCACGGCGAGCGCGGTGAGCAGCCCCGACTTGTCGCCGAAGTGGTGCGCCGGAGCGGCGTGCGAGACACCGGCGCGCCGAGCCAGCTCACGTAGGCTCAGCGCCGCCGGGCCGGCCTCCTCGATCGCCTCCACCGCCACGGCGAGCAGGACGCGACGTAGATCGCCGTGGTGGTACGGGCGGTTGCTGGTCATCCGGCGATCCTAACTTGTCATTGACAAGACGACCCCGACATCCCCGCCGGCCACCCCGGTCGACCCACGGACCGCACTCCAGGCCCGCTTCGTCCCCGCCGCGGTCGGAATATCGTTTGGCCCCTGAATATCAGGGGCTTAACCTACCGTGGTGCAGATGGAACCGCTGGTCCGTTGGCCGGACGCGCTGCGGCAGGCACCCATGGGTCGGCTCGTGTCGATCGCCGGCCACCTCGTCGACCAGCACTGGGGGCGTTACCTGGCCGAGCGTCACGGGCTGAGCCCCGCCGGCGTCCGGGTGCTGTTCACCCTGGCCCGGACGGAGAATCCCACCCACCGCGAGGTGGCCGGGCTCTGCTTCGTCCGGCCGGCGACCCTGACCGGCATCGTGGACACCCTCGAACGCGACGGTTTCGTCAGCCGCCGTCGAGACACCACCGACCGTCGCTCGGTACAGCTCGCCCTGACCGACAAGGGACGCGAACACCTGCGGCAGCTCGCCGACCTGATCCACAGCGACACCCCGCTCACCTCCGTCGACGCCGACCCGGCGAAGAAGGCGGTGATCCGGGAGTTCCTGACCGAGTTGATTATGACCATGTCCGACGGGGAGGACAGCAGGTTGAACCCACGAATGCAGGATCCGGACGAGACGACACCAGGGGGCACCCAGTGCTGACCCGCCTGCTGCGCGACTTCCTGCGGCCGTACCACCGGCCGCTGCTGGCAGTGGTGCTGTTCCAGTTCGTCGGCACGATGGCCTCGCTCTACCTGCCGAGCCTGAACGCCGACATCATCGACCTCGGCGTGGCCCGGGGCGACACCGACTACATCCTGCGGACCGGCGGCTGGATGCTGCTGGTCAGCCTGGTGCAGATCGTCTGCTCGGTGGCGGCCGTCTACTTCGGCGCGCGCACCGCGATGTCCTTTGGGCGGGACGTCCGGGCCGAGGTGTTCGGGCAGGTCAACCGCTTCTCCGCCCGCGAGGTGGCCCGCTTCGGCGCACCCTCGCTGATCACCCGCAACACCAACGACGTGCAGCAGGTGCAGATGCTGGTGCTGATGAGCTGCACCATGCTGGTCGCCGCGCCGATCATGAGCGTCGGTGGCGTGGTGATGGCGCTGCGCGAGGACGTGGGGCTCTCCTGGCTGCTGCTGGTCAGCGTGCCGGTGCTGGCGATCGCGTTGGGGCTGGTCATCCGGCGGATGGTGCCGGGCTTCCGGCTGATGCAGACCCGGATCGACACGGTCAACCGGGTGCTGCGCGAGCAGATCACCGGCATCCGGGTGGTCCGCGCGTTCGTCCGCGAGCCGTACGAGACGGACCGCTTCGCGGTCGCCAACGCCGACCTGACGGCGACGGCCCTGCGGGTCGGCCGGCTACAGGCACTGATCTTCCCGATCGTGATGCTGATCCTCAACGTCTCCAGCGTCGCGGTCCTGTGGTTCGGCGCGGCCCGGGTGGACGCCGGCCAGATCCAGGTCGGTGCGCTGACCGCGTTCCTGCAGTACCTGATGCAGATCCTGATGGCCGTCATGATGGCGACCTTCATGCTGATGATGGTGCCGCGCGCGGCGGTCTGCGCCGAACGGATCGTGGAGGTGCTGGACACCGACTCCTCGGTGGTGCCACCGGCCCGGCCGGTGACCCGGGTCGAGAGTCGGGGCCAGCTGGAACTGCGGGACATATCCTTCAGGTACCCCGGGGCGAGCGCGCCGGTGCTGCGTGGCATCTCGTTCCGCGCCACGCCCGGGCGGACCACCGCGATCATCGGCGCCACCGGCGCCGGCAAGACGACCCTGCTCAACCTGATCCCCCGCCTGGTCGACCCGACCGCCGGCGCGGTGCTGGTGGACGGGGTGGACGTCCGTGAACTGGCGCCCGACGAGCTGTGGCGGCGGATCGGGCTGGTGCCGCAGCGGCCGTACCTTTTCACCGGCACGGTCGCCAGCAACCTGCGGTACGGCAACCCGGACGCCACCGACGAGGAGCTGTGGTCGGCGCTGGATATCGCCCAGGCCCGCGACTTCGTCGCGCAGATGCCCGGCGGCCTGGCCGCTCCGATCGCGCAGGGCGGCACGAACGTCTCCGGTGGGCAGCGGCAGCGGCTCGCCATCGCCCGCGCGCTGGTCCGCGAGCCGGAGATCTACCTGTTCGACGACTCGTTCTCGGCGCTCGACCTCGGCACCGACGCCCGGCTGCGGGCAGCGCTGCGGCCGGTCACCGCGGACGCGGCGGTGGTGATCGTGGCCCAGCGGGTCTCCACGATCGTCGACGCCGACCAGATCATCGTGCTCGAGGACGGGGGCGTCGTCGGATTGGGACGACACGAGGAACTACTGGAGACCTGCCCGACGTACGCCGAGATCGTGGCGTCCCAGCAGACGGCGGAGGTGACGGCATGAGCGCCGTACCGGAGCAGAAGTCGACCACGCCAGCGGAGACGCCGAAGCGGTTGCCACCGGGCCGGGCAGGCGGCGGCCCGCCGTGGATGGGCGCAGGCATGCCGGCGGAGAAATCGCTGAAATTCGGGCCGTCCGCCCGCCGGCTGCTGGGCCGGCTGCGACCGCACCGGCCGCACCTGGCCGCGATCGTCGGCCTGGCGGTGGCCAGCGTCGCCGCCACCGTGACCGGCCCGAAGATCCTCGGCCATGCCACCGACATCATCTTCGCCGGGGTCATCGGGCGGCAACTGCCCGCCGGCAACACCGT
>NZ_SMKN01000317.1 GCF_004348675.1 Micromonospora sp. KC606
CTCGGCCACCCCGCCGCCGACCCTGCCCAGGATTCCCTCCATCCCGAGAAAGCCGACCGACAGCCGCCGGACGGATGTGCTCGCCGGACGGATCACCCTCGGCGGCTCCGGCCCCTGCTACGGCCTGGTCACCGACGACGGCCGGCAGTACGCCCTGCACGGCCCGGGCCTGGGAACCTTCGGTACCGGCACTACCGTCCTGGTCACCATCGCGCCGGCACAACCGGGCACCGACTGTGGGCCGGGGACAGCCGCCAGGATCGTGAAGATCAGCCCGGTCGGCTGAGCCGGACCCCGCGCCCGGTCAACCGACGGATCGGCGGAACGGGCCAGCGGCCCGGGGGTCCTAGGCTGTGGCACATGACCGAGCAGCGTGGCGGGCCCCTTGACGAGTCCTGCGTCCTGACCGAGGGGCCGTGGACCCACCGCTTCGTCGGTGCGAACGGCAGCCAGTTCCACGTCGTGGAGGCCGGCACCGGGCCGATGGTGCTCTTCCTGCACGGCTTCCCCGAGTTCTGGTGGGCCTGGCACGAGATCCTCCCGGCGGTCGCCGACGCCGGCTTCCGGGCCGTCGCGGTCGACCTGCGCGGCTACGGCGCCAGCGACAAGCCACCCCGGGGGTACGACGGCTACACCCTCGCCGCCGACGTCGCCGGCCTGATCCGCGCCCTCGGCGAGCGCTCCGCGACGGTGGTCGGCAGCGGTGCGGGCGGCCTGATCGGCTGGACCGCCGCCTCCTTCCACCCGGCCCTGGTCCGGCGACTGGTCGTGCTCGGCGCACCACACCCGCTGCGCCTGCGGGCCGCACTCTTCGCCGACCCGCGCGGCCAGTTCGCCGCCTCCACACCCACGCTGAGGTTCCAGCTGCCCCGGTACGAGCATGTGTTGACCCGCGACGGCGGAGCCGCCGTCGAGGAGCTGCTGCGGCGCTGGGGCGGGCCACGCTGGGTCGAGGGCACCGGGTTCGAGGCGTACGCGCGGCGCTGCCGGGAAGCCATCCAGATCCCGCAGGCCGCCTTCTGCGCCCTGGAGGGCTACCGCTGGGCGTTCCGGTCGGTGCTGCGGCTGCACGGCTACCGCTTCGTCCGGTTGATGCAGACACCGCTGGTCACCCCGACCCTGCAACTGCACGGCGCACTCGACACCGCCGCGCTACCCCGGACCGCGCAGGGCTCCGGCCGGTACGTCAGCGCGCCGTACGAGTGGCGGCTGCTCGACGGGGTGGGGCACTTCCCCCACGTCGAGGTTGGCGACGTGGTGCTCGGCGAGATCCTGCGGTGGACGAAGTCCTGACTCAGACCCGTTTCTCGCGCAGGTCCGCCACCTCGTTCGCCGGTGCCCAGCCCTGGTAGACGCCGAAGTCGAAGACCTCCAGCCCGAGCGCCTGCGCCACCGGCCACCGGCCACCGGTGTACTCGACCCGGAGCCAGCCGGAGTGCTCGCCGAGCACGATGAACGGCTGCCCCTGCCAGGTGCAGGTGGTCCGCACGTACGCCAGCTCCTCCACCTCGGTCGCGGAGAGGACCCGGACGTAGCGGCCGGGGCGTACCTCCTCGAAGCCCTCACCGGGCTCGGGCTGGTAGATCCGCACGTTGTCGCCGTCCGGGCTGGCCTGGTATTCACGCCCGCGCCAGCGGGCCACGTATCCGTCCCGGGTCACGGCTCACTCACCTGCCGCCACAGCAGCGCGTCGGTGTCGAGGACGGCGATCATCCGTTCGCTGCCGTCCGCGCCGATGCGCCACAGCTGCGCGCCGTGTGGCAACCGGGCGCTGTCCACCTTGAACTCCGCCACGACGTCGCTGCTCTCCCCCGGGGCGAAGCCGTTGCCCCGGAACGGCGGGCGCTCGATGACCCAACCCTCCATCGCCCGCATGGCGGTCTCATTCTGCCCGCCGTACGGGATGCGGTACAGGCTCGGCCGGTGCGCCGGCCACCGCAGCACGTAGATCTTCTCGGCGTCCCGGGAGAAGGGCGAGTCGGGATAGCCGAGTCCGAGCGCCTCGTGCAGTTTCGCCGGGGTGGTGAGGTGCGCCAGCTCGTTGGCGCGGTGCACGAAACCGGAGACCCGGTCGTAGCCGCGTTCCAGGTAGTAGGCGAGCTGGCTGGGGGCCACCGCTTTCTGCATGACCACCGGTTTGGTCGGGTCGACCGCCGGTGGGACGTGCCGCGGGGTGTTGGCCGGTTTCGGCGCGCTCGGTGCCGCCGGCTCGGTGCCCGCGTCGTCCCCGAGCCCCACCTCGGCGGCCCAGTTGGCCAGCGCGACGATCTGCTCGCCGGGGAGCTTCGCCCCGACGGGGGTGCCCGGGTTGACGGCGAAGGACCAGTCCTCCTCCGGCCAGCGCCGAATCAGCTGCATGAACCGGACCTCGACCGTCTCCACGCCCTCGCCACCGTGGTCGGCCAACCGCTGTGGGGAGGTGTGCACCACCACGTACCGCTCCCCGTCCAACTCCTCGGTACGCCACACGAAGCCGGGGTCGCCGGGGCGGCTCCCGGGTGCCGAATCCGGCGCGACCGGCAACAGCACCCGAGCCAGCAGCAGCGTGGACAGGAAGGTGTCGGTGCTACCGGCGCCGGCCGCGTCGAGCAGCTCCTCCTCCACCTCGTTGGCCGGCTGGAACGCCGGGTCCGCGGCCGGCGGCTGCCCGGCGTGGTCCGACGTGGAGCGTTCCGGGTCCGCCGAAACGCCGGCCATGCGCGGCGCGCCCTCCGGTGGAGCGGTCGAGCCGGGGTCGACCCGGATACCGGCCGGGCCCGAAACGGACGGCTCGCTGGCCGTCGTGGCACCGGTGGGGTCGGGTTCGCTACCGGTGTCGAGCGGGTCGACCGGGTCCGCGACGCCAGACGGGCGCGACACGGCCGGTTCGGCGTCGACCGGCCGGTCGTCCACCGGGGAGGCCGCCGGTGACCGGGCCCCGAACAACGACACCGTCGGTTCCTCCGCGCCCCGGGGGGACGGCTGGTCCGCCGTCGGGTCGCCAGTCGGCGCCTCGGCGGGGGACGCCGGCACGGTCTGCCCGGGCACGCCGGGGAGCGCGCCGGGCCGGACGAGCCGCGCGGTCGGTTCGTCGTCCGGGGGAATCGGCGGGGAAGGCTCGCCGGCCGGTCGCCACCCGGCCGTGGCGCGCCCGGATCCGGCGTCGGCCTGCGGGGCGCCGGGCCGGATCTCGGTGGGCCTGTCGGACACGGGCAGGTCATGGGCTTCGATGACGACGCCCTCGATGACGATGGGCGAGAAGTTCCGACGTGAACCGGGTGGCGCAGTCGCCGGCTCGGCGAACGATGCCGGCACATCCTCCGCCACCGGCCGGTCGGCCGGTGTGCCGGCACCCGCTGCCGCGCCTGGCCGCGGAGCCGGGTCGGGCAGCGGCCGGGTGGGCTCCTCGGCCGGACGCGGCGCGGGCGTGGGCGTGCGCCGCGGCAACGCCTGCGTGGACTCGGCGGTCGGCACCCGGAAGGCCCGGGTGGGCTCCTCCGCCAACGGATCGGGACGCAGGCCGCTTGCCGGCGGCTCGGGCACCGGCGGCGCCGGGCGCCCCTCGGCCGGATCCAACCGGAACGCGCGGACCGGATCCTCGCCGGGCGAGCCGGCCGGCCGTCGGCGGGGGAACGGCTGGCCGCCGAGCCCGGGACGCGTCGGGGGCGCGGCCCGTTCCCCGGAGCGCAGCGGGTTGTCCCGCATCGCCCGGGCCGCCGCACCCCGGCCGGAGGCCGGCTCGAAGAACGAGCTGCGGCCGTTCGGCGGACCGTCGGCCGCCGCGAGGCGGGCGCCCAGCCCTTCGCCGAGCAGCCGACGGCGGGGCGGGACCGGCCACGGTTCGTCGGGCCGACCCGGGCCGGAGTGGAGGTCCGTTTGGGCTGCGGGGTCCCCGTCGGACCGGGCGGCCGGGCGCCCGGTGGCGTCGGCCGGCACGGCCTGTGGCCCCGACCCGGATGCCGACGCCACGGGGTCGACGTCCGCCGCGCCGGTGGGGCCGGCGCCGTTGGTCTCCGGGTGGTGAGGGCGGGCTGGGTACGGCTCGCCCCCACCGGCCGGCGGGGCGGGCGGAGGATCTACCGAAGCCCGCAGCGCCACCGGCGGCACCGGCTCGGGCTGGCTCCAGGCGCCGGCGTTGGCCGCTGCCGGCTCGGCGGGCGGCGCCGCCACCCGGGAGCGGGCCCCTGCGCGGCCGGGCAGTCGCACGTCCCCGCGGGAGAGTTGGGAGACGAACCAGGCCGGGAGGTAGCCCTCGACCGGCAGCCCCGGGTTGACCGCCAGCCACCATTCGTGGTGGGGCCAGGCGGCGGCGAGTTCGGTGAACGGGCTCCGCCGGCTGGGACCGGCATCCGTGCCCAGGCAGGCACGCATCGCGGCGGGCGAGGTGAAGGCGAGCACGTGGGTACGGCCACCCGTCGTCCAGGTGCCCCAGCCCATCGGCACCTCACCGGCGAGGGCCTGGGCGGACACCGGGAGGTACAGGTCGATGCCAGCCAGGATGCGGAAGTAGCGCTCCTGGTCGTCGGCCCGTAGCGCGTCCCGTAGCGCCGTCTCGGCCTCGGTAGCCGGCTCCCAGTCGGTCACGGCCACCTCTCCTCCCGCTAACAGGCCATACGCATCGCGTACAACCTACAAGGTAAAGGCAAGATCACGGCGGGTCGGCCGGCGGCGGGCCCGCCGCCGCCCGCGCTGGGCGCTAACATCCCGTTCCGGAGTCGACACGATACGGAGGCGGTCGATGTACCGGCCCAGGGCGCGACCGGTGTTCGCGAGCATGACAGCGGTCCTGCTGACCGGGCTCCCCACCCTCGCCGTGTCATCGGTCACCCCGGCCCGCGCGGCGGCACCGGCCACCCGGGCGACCGCGCCCGCCTGCTCGGCCCCGCTCGCCCCGACCCGGCC
>NZ_SMKN01000318.1 GCF_004348675.1 Micromonospora sp. KC606
GTCGAGCCGGCATGGGGGGTGGTGGACAAGCTGCGCGACGCGGTCACCGGGCGGCAGACGTACCCGGTGGACCTCGATCGTGACCCAGAATGATCGACGCCGATCCGTTCAGGGCCTTCCGTCGGCCACCTGCGTGGTCCTACCGTCACGATATGAATCTGGAGCTGCGGCACCTGCGGGTGGTCTGCGCGATCGCCGAGACGGGGAGCGTGACCAAGGCGGCATCGACTCTCGGCCTGGCACAACCGGCGCTGACCGCGCAGCTCCAACGCATCGAACGCACGCTGGGCGGTCCGCTGTTCGACCGGGACCGGCGGGGTGCCCGACCCACCGCCCTGGGGGAGCTGGTGCTGGCCCGGGCCCGGGTGCTGCTGCCGGCGATGAAGGGCCTGCAGGACGAGGCGGCCCGGCTGGCCGGTGCCGACGACACACTCGCCCGCTACCGGTTCGGGGGCGTCAACAGCCCGATCCTCGGTCGGCTGGTGCACCGGCTCGCCGCCGAGCAGCCGCAGGCGCAGATCACCACGTACGCCTCCTGGTCGGCCGACGAGCTGGCCACGCTGGTGGCCGGGGGACGGCTGGACTTCGCCCTGACCGGCATCTGCGGCGACGCCAACCCGCCGGCCGAGTTCGGCCTCAGCTGGCGGGAGGTGGCCGTCGACCCGGTGCTGGTGCTGCTGCCGGCGTCGCACCCGATGGCTGGTCGGGACGAGGTCGGCCTCGCCGAGCTGAGCCGCGAGCAGTGGGTGGCCGCGCCGGGCGACGGGTGCTTCGGGGACTGCTTCGCCGCCGCCTGCGCCCGCGCCGGTTTCACCCCCCGCAAGGTGTACGAGACCGACGTGCGCGGCTGCATGGACCTGGTCGACGCCGGGGAGGCGGTGGCGCTCTGCCAGGCCACCTTCCGTCCGGTGGCCGGCCTGGTGACCCGTCGGCTGGCCGACACGCCTCTGCGGTGGCGGCTGCTGCTCGGCTGGCACCCCGACTCTCCCGCCGCCCGGGTCGCCGAGCCGGTGCTGGAGGGCGCGGTGGCCGCCTACACCGACTCCCTGGCCGTGCACCCGGACTACCTGGCCTGGCTGCGGCACCACCCCGAGTTCGGGGCCCGCCCGGCGCACCCCGGGCCGGGGGTGCGAACGGCCTGACGACGGGTATCAGAGGCGGTATGACCGACCTCTACCCCGCCGCCGACGAACGGGAGCTGCTGCGTCAGGCGGCTGCCGCGCACACCGCCGCCGCCCGCGACGTCGAGGCGTTCCTGCGCCGCCTGCCGGAGGTGCCGGACCCGGCCGACGTCACCGAGTACGCCACCCTGCTCAGCCGGGAGGAACGCACCCTGGCCGACCGACAGATCGCCGCCGAGGCCGCCGGCCTGCACCTGCCCAGCCTGGAGTCCTGACCGGCCGACGACCGCGCCCGCGGACCACCCGGTCCGCGGGCGGTCGGGGTCGGCTCGACACCCTTGGTGACCACCGACTCCACCACGCTCCCGCGCTCAACGTTCGACGAGGACGTCGTGCCCCAGGTCGAGCAGCGCGTGCCGCCACTCGTCGTCGGCGTTGCCGGCGCGCGGCTTCTCCGCCGTCAGCGTCCGGATGCGGTCGATCGCGTCCCGCATCACCTCGATGTCCTCGGGGGTGAGGTCCACCTTGCGCTTGCGGAGCACCCGCAGGATCTGCCGGCCCGGCTCGGGCAGGCCGAGGTCCGGGTCCGGCCCGAACGACTCCTCCCCGGAGCCGCGGGTGAGCAGCCACTGCCGCAGCTGTTCGGAGGGGACGTTGACCTCGGCGTGGAAGTCCTCCCAGATCACCTCGACCTCGGGGTCGAGTCGCTGCTCGCGTGCCATCACGCCTCCTCTTCCGGTCGCCCGGCCGGCGCCGGGTCCCCGTCGGTCTGCTGCTTCAGGCCCTCCGGCGGCACCTTCACCCGGGCCGGGTTCGCTGTCGGCGGGGCGAGGATCGGTTCGGTGCGCTCGGTGTTCTCGCTGGTCTCCTCCGGTTCGGTCATCTCCACCGCCCTCCGCGTCATCGTGGGTGGGACGTGGTCGCCGGTTGGTAGCCGTGGTCACCGGCGGCCACCTCGACGGTGAGCTGGCCGTCGCGGGCGTCGACGATGACCTTCTGGCCGGGTGAGATCTCGTTCTCCAGCAGCATCCGGGACAACCGGTTGTCGACCTCCCGCTGGATGACCCGGCGCAGCGGCCGCGCGCCGAACTCCGGCTGGTAGCCGTGCTCGGCCAGCCAGTCGACCCCGGCGGCGGTGACGTCGACCTGGACGTCCTGTGCGTGCAGCCGGCGGCGGGTCTCCTCCAGCAGCAGCTCGGTGATCTGCCGTAGCTGCTGGACCTCCAGCCGGCGGAAGATGATCGTCTCGTCGATCCGGTTGAGGAACTCCGGGCGGAAGGTCTCCTGGAGCCGGCGCAGCAGCCGTTCCCGCAGCTCGTCGCTCTCCCCGCCGCCGGCCTCGCCCGCGTCGAAACCCACCGCGCGCTGGCTGCCGGTGATCAGCTCCGCGCCCAGGTTGCTCGTCATGATCAGCACGGTGTTCTTGAAGTTCACCGTCCTGCCCTGGCTGTCGGTGAGCCGGCCGTCGTCGAGCACCTGGAGCAGGATGTTGAACACGTCCGGGTGGGCCTTCTCGACCTCGTCGAGCAGCACCACCGCGTACGGGCGGCGGCGCACCGCCTCGGTGAGCTGGCCGGCCTCCTCGTAGCCGACGTAGCCGGGTGGCGCTCCGACCAGCCGGGCCACGGTGTGCCGCTCCTGGAACTCGCTCATGTCCAGCCGGACCATCCGGTCGGCATCACCGAAGAGCGCCTCGGCCAGGGCCCGGGCCAGCTCCGTCTTGCCGACACCGGTCGGGCCGAGGAACAGGAAGCTGCCCATCGGCCGCTTCGGGTCGGCCAGCCCGGTACGCGAGCGGCGCACCGCCTCGGCCACGGCGGTGACCGCGTCGTCCTGCCCGACGACCTTCGCGTGCAGCTGGCCCTCCAGCCGCAGCAGCCGCTCCCGCTCCTCCTCGGTGAGCTGGCTGACCGGGATGCCGGTGGCCCGGGAGACCACCTCGGCGATCTCCGCCGGGCCGACCGACGGTACGTGGTTGCCGCCCTCGTCGCCCTGGGCACGGCGGAGCTGCTCCTCGATCTCGGCCAGCCGGTCGCGCAGCGCGGACGCCTTCTCGTACTGCTCGTCGGCGACGGCCTGCTCCTTGTCGCGGCGTACCTCGTCGAGCTGCTGCTCCAGTTCCCGTACGTCCGAGGCGGGGGTGCGGGTGCGCAGCCGGATCCGCGCGCCGGCCTGGTCGATCAGGTCGATCGCCTTGTCCGGCAGGAAACGGTCGGTGACGTACCGGTCGGAGAGCTCGGCGGCGGCGACCACCGCCTCGTCGGAGAACCGGACCTGGTGGTGGGCCTCGTAGCGGTCCCGCAGGCCACGCAGGATGGCCACGGTGTCCTCGACGCTGGGCTCGGGCACCAGCACGGGCTGGAAACGCCGGGCCAGCGCGGCGTCCTTCTCGATGCTGCGGCGGTACTCGTCCAGTGTGGTCGCGCCGATGACCCTCAGCTCACCCCGGGCCAGGGCGGGCTTGAGCATGTTGGAGGCGTCCATGCCGCCCTCACTGCCGGCGCCACCGGCGCCGACCAGGGTGTGGATCTCGTCCAGGAAGATGATCAACTCGTCCCGGTGCGCCCGGATCTCCTCGATCACCTTCTTCAGCCGCTCCTCGAAGTCGCCCCGGTAGCGGGTGCCGGCGACCAGGCCGGCGAGGTCGAGCTGCACCACGCGCTTGCCGATCAGGGTCTGCGGCACGTCGCCGTCGCAGATCCGCTCCGCCAGTCCCTCCACGATGGCGGTCTTGCCGACGCCCGCCTCACCGATGAGCACCGGGTTGTTCTTCGTTCGCCGGGACAGGATCTCCACGGCCTGTTCGATCTCGTCGGCCCGCCCGACCACCGGGTCGATCTGGTCGTTGCGGGCCAGTTCGGTGAGGTCCTGTCCGTACTGGTCGAGGGTGGGGGTGCCGCGGTCCGGCCGCGGCCCGCCCGTCGGGCCGCGCTCGGCGCTGGCGGCCTGCAACGACTCGGGCTGGATCCGCCCGGCGGCGAGCATCCGGCCGGCCGGCGACTCCGGGTTGAGCGGCAACGCCATCAGAATGTGCTCAGGGCCGATGTAGTTCGCCCCCATCGCGCGGGAGAGCTGGTGGGCGTCGAGCAGGGCCCGCTTCGCCGCCGGGGTTAGCGACAGGTTCGGCGGCACCTCGCCGCCCGGCACGCCCTCGCCCCGGCCGCCGAGGGCGTTGACCAGCGTGTCCGGGTCGGCGCCGGCCCGGCGTACCAGGTCACGCAACGGCTCGCGCTGCAACGCCGCCCACAGCAGGTGGTCGGTGTCCAGGTCGTTGCTGTGCTTCTGGGCGGCCCGCCGCGCGGCGTCGGCCAGCATCTCCCGGGCGTCGGCGGTCATCAGCCGGGTGATGTCGACCCGGTGGGCCGGTCGGCGTCCACCCTCTCCCCGACCGAAGTACCGGGCCAGGAATTCGTCCCACGGGTCGGAGCCGTAGTCACCGGGTCCCATCATGCTTCCCTCCGCTCCTCGGGGCGCGGCACGCCTCGCCCAGGGCGACCTCGCGGGCGCGGCACGGTCGCCGGTGGCTACCCGGCGGTCGGCGCGACAAACGCACCGGGGTGGCAGGCTGGGGGCATGGACACCCGCCCGCTGCTGATCGTCGACGGCGCCAACGTGGTCGGCTCCCGGCCCGACGGCTGGTGGCGGGACCGGGCCGGGGCGGCGGCCCGGCTGCGGGACGCCCTGGCCCCGCTGGCCGCGCAGGGGCTGCCGCCCGAGCTGTCGCCGCCGGTGGAGGTGGTGCTGGTGGTGGAG
>NZ_SMKN01000319.1 GCF_004348675.1 Micromonospora sp. KC606
GGGTCAGGGGCGGACCCAGACCGTGACGTCGGTGGGGACGCGGCCGTCGTCGGTGAGGGGGGCGCTGCTGTGCAGCACCTCGCCGGCCGGCGCGGGCACCGGCGCGGCACCGAAATTGGTCAGCACGGTGAGTCCGCGGTTGCGGAAGGCCAGCACCTGGTCGCCGGAAGAGAGCCACTCCAGCGGACCTCGGCCCAGCCCGTGCTCGCGGCGCAGCCGCAGCGCGGTGCGGTACATCTCGTACGTCGAGCCGGACACGCCGCGCTGCCGGTCCAGGGCGTACTCGGCCCAGGACGGCGGCTGGGGCAGCCAACTCGCGTCGGTCGGCCCGAAACCGTATGACGGGGCGTCGGCCTCCCACGGGATCGGCACCCGGCAGCCGTCCCGGCCGCGCTGCGTGTGCCCACTGCGTGCCCAGGTCGGATCCTGCCGGGCCTCGTCCGGCAGCGTGGTGTGCTCCGGCAGGCCCAACTCCTCGCCCTGGTAGAGGTAGGCGGAACCGGGCAGCGCCAGCATCAGCAGGCTGGCCGCGCGGGCCCGGCGCAATCCCAGCGCGACGTCCGGCTGCGGATCGCCGACGCCGATGCCGTTGCGCCGCCCGCCACCGGTGGTCAGGCCCAGCCGGGACGCGTGCCGGACCACGTCGTGATTGGACAGCACCCAGGTCGTCGGCGCACCGACCGCGTCGGTGGCCTCCAGGGAACGCGTGATGACCGCGTACTGGGCGGGCGCGGTCCACGCCGCCAGCAGGTACTCGAAGTTGAACGCCTGGTGCATCTCGTCCGGCCGGACGTAGCGGACCAGCCGCTCGGCCGGTTCCACCCAGGCCTCGGCGACGAGGATCCGCTCGCCGGGGTACTCGTCGAGCAGCCGGCGCCAGTCCCGGTAGATCTCGTGCACGCTGTCCTGGTCCCACATCGGAGGCCGCGGCCTGTCCACCTCCTGGCCGGAGAGGATCTCCTGCGGCTCCTCCCAGTTCGCCAGGTCGGCCTGCTTGATCAGGCCGTGCGCCACGTCCACCCGGAAGCCGTCCACGCCCCGGTCCAGCCAGAACCGCAGCACGTCCAGGAACTCCGCCCGGACCTGTGGGTTGTCCCAGTTGAGATCAGGCTGACCGGTGTCGAACAGGTGCAGGTACCACTGGCCGGGGCGCCCGTCCGGCTCGGTGACCCGGGTCCAGGCCGGGCCGCCGAACACGCTCTGCCAGTCGTTCGGCGGCTGGTCGCCGTCGGGGCCCAGGCCGTCACGGAAGATGTAGCGGGCCCGCTGTGGGCTGCCCGGCGCGGCGGCCAGCGCTTCGGCGAACCAGCGGTGGGCGGAGGAGGTGTGGTTCGGCACCAGGTCGACGATGACCCTGAGCCCACTGGCGTGCGCCTCGCCGATCAACCGGTCGGCGTCCGACAGCTCTCCGAACAACGGGTCGACGTCCCGGTAGTCGGCCACGTCGTACCCGGCGTCGGCCTGTGGCGACGGGTAGAACGGCGACAGCCAGACCGCGTCGATCCCCAACTCGACGAGGTGGTTGAGTCGCGCGGTGATGCCCGGCAGGTCACCCATGCCGTCGCCGTCGGAGTCGGCGAACGAGCGCGGGTAGATCTGGTAGATCACGGCTTCGGTCCACCACCCGGTGGCCGGTCCGGCGGGCTGTCCCTGCTGCGTCGCGTCGGTGTTCAGTGCGTGCTCCCTGGGTCGAGCCGTCAAGTGGGTCGAATCCGTTCAGTGTGCCCCGGGTGGGGCGGTCGATTCCCGCACCACCAGCCGAGTGGGCAGGATCACCGGGCGGGGCGTGCCGTCGCCATCGGCGCGTGGCGGCTGCGCCGGCCCCGGGAACGGCTCGCCGCCGCACCCGCCGAGCGGGTCGAGCAGCAGCCGGGCGGCGAGCCGCCCCTGCTCGGCGGCGGGCTGGGCGATGGTGCTGAGCCCCAGCACGCCGGCCAGGTCGTGGCCGTCGACGCCGATCACGCTGACGTCCTGCGGGACGCGCAGGCCGGCGTCACGCAGCGCGCTGATCGCGCCCATCGCCATCTCGTCGCAGGCGGCGAAGATCGCGGTGGGTGGCTCACCGCGGGCGAGCAGTTCTGCGGTGGCCCGGGTGCCGCCGCAGATGCTGAACTGGGACTCGACGTCGAGGCTCGGGTCCGGGGTGATGCCTGCCGCGCGCAGCGCCTCCCGGTAGCCGCGGCGGCGGTCCAGGTGGGTGGTGAAGGCGAGTTCGTCCTCCGGGTCGCCGGAGACGTGCGCGATCCGGCGGTGCCCCAGGTCGAGCAGGTGCCGGGTGGCGGCCCGGGCGGCCGCCACGTCGTCGATGCGGACGCAGGGCCAGCCCGGCACGTGGCTGCCGGAGCTGATGGTGATCCCGGGCAGGTCCAGCCGGGCCAGCGCGGTCAGGTCGGCCGGCCGCAGCGGGGTGGCGACCAGCATGATGCCGTCCACCCGCTTGTGCAGGTTGGCGGTGCGCAGCACCCGCTGGCGGACCTGCTCCCGGCCGCCCAGGTTGTAGAGCAGCAGGTCGTAGCCGGCCCCGTGGAGGAACTCCTCGGCCGCCTCGACGACGGTGGCGAAGAACCACCGGGTGATCCGGGGGACCACCACGGCCACCGTCCCGGTCCGGCCGCCGGCCAGCCGGGAGGCGCTCGGCGAGACCGCGTACTCCAGCTGCTCGGCGGCGGCGAGCACCCGCAGGCGCGTCGCGGCGGAGACCGTCGGCAGCCCGCGCAGCGCCCGGGAGACGGTGGCGGTCGAGACCCCGGCGAGTCGGGCGACGTCATCAATCCTGGTCATGGTGTTCCCTCACGCCACGACGGCACCGCCGCCGCCCGGCACGCCGGGCGGCGGCGGTCCGACGTCAGCCCTTGACGCTGCCGGCGAGCAGGCCGCGCACGAAGTAGCGCTGCAGGGACAGGAACACGATAAGCGGTACGACGATCGAGACGAACGCGCCCGCGGTGAGCCGCTGCCACTCGTTGCCCCGGGTGCCGGCCATCTCGGCCAGCCGGACGGTGAGCGGTGCGGTCTCGTTGCCGCCGCCGGCGAAGATCAGCGCGACCAGCAGGTCGTTCCAGACCCAGAGGAACTGGAAGATGCCGATCGCGGCCAGCGCCGGGGTGATCAGCGGCAGGACGATGGTGCGGAAGATCTTCGGGTGGCCGGCCCCGTCGACCCGGGCCGCCTCCATCAGGTCGCCCGGGAGCTGCGAGATGAAGTTGTGCAGCAGGTAGACGGCGAACGGCAGCGCGAAGCAGGTGTGCGCGAACCACACCTGGGCGAACTTCTGTTCGTCCACCAGGTCCCAGGCCGGCATCAGGGTGACGCCGGCGACGGTGACGCCGGTGGAGAAAAACTTCAGCAGCGGCACCAGGGCCATCTGCAGCGGCACGATCTGCAACGCGAAGATCGCGATGTAGAGCCAGTCCCGCCCGCGGAAGTTGATCCAGGCCAGCGCGTACGCGGCCAGCGCGGCGAAGGCGATCGGGAACAGCACCGACGGGATGGTGATCGCCAGCGAGTTGATGAAGTAGCTGATCAGTTGTCCCGATGACGCCGAGCTGCCGAACAGCACCTCCTGGTAGTTCTCCAGGGTGAACTGCGGGTCGCTGAAAGCGGTCCACCAGCCGGTGCTCTTGATCTGATCCTCGGGCCGCAACGAGGAGATGAGGAGCCCGAAGGTGGGGACCGTCCAGAGCACGGCGATCACGATCGAGACCAGCGTGGCGGTACGGCTGTTCAGCCGCTTGCGGACCCGGCCGGCGACGGTCTTCCCGGTCGCCTGGGCGCCGGTCGGAACAGTGGGCGTGGCGGTGGTCATCTCAGCCCTCCCGCTGCTGACGCAGGTTGCGAATCTGGTAGATCACGATCGGGACGACCAGGATGAACAGGAAGACCGCCAGCGCCGAGCCCTGCCCGTTCTGGCCGTACCGGAACGCCTGGTTGTACATCTCGTTGGCGATCACGCTGGTGTCGTAGTTGCCGTTGGTCGCGGTGCGGACGATGTCGAAGACCTTGAGCGTGGCGATCGACAGCGTCACCACCACCACGATCAGCGCCGGCCGGATGGTCGGCATGGTGATCTGCCAGAACATCTGCCAGGGGCTGACGCCGTCGAGGCGGGCCGCCTCCACGATGTCCGCCGGGATCGCCTTGATGGCGGCGGAGAGCACCACCATCGCGAAGCCGGCCTGGATCCACACCATGATGACGATCAGTAGCAGCGTGTTGAGCGGGCTCTCCTGAAGGAAGAACCTCGGCTCACCGCCCAGGCTGACCACGATCTGGTTGAGCAGGCCGATCTGCTCCTGGTCCTCGCCCCGGTACGCGTAGACGAACTTCCAGATGATGCTGGCGCCGACGAACGAGATGGCCATCGGCAGGAAGATCAGGGACTTGGCCACCGCCTCGCCCCGGGCCTTGTCCACCAGCACCGCGTAGAGCAGGCCGAACGAGGTGGCCACCAGCGGGACCAGGATCACCCAGATCAGGGTGTTGATCAGGACCCGGACGATCGAGTCCTCGGTGAACATCCACCCGTAGTTGCGCAGGCCCACCCAGTTGTCGCTGCCGGCGTCCATGAAGGAGAGCAGGGTGGTGCGGATCGCCGGCCCCACCAGCCCGACGGCGAGCAGCAGCAGCGTCGGCAGCAGGAAGAAGAGGGCGAACAGGCCCTCCTGCGGCCTGCGTCGCCGAGGCAGCGGGGCGCCGCCGACCGAGACGGCCACGAGCTGTGCCTCCCGACGGCGGGCGAACCAGGCCGGCACCACGTCGAGGAGCAGGAGCAGGCCGCCCACCACCGCGACGAAAGCGATCAGCCCGTACATCAGCATGAGGAACTTCGGCTGTTCCGCCGCGAAGTCGAACTCCATCGACC
>NZ_SMKN01000031.1 GCF_004348675.1 Micromonospora sp. KC606
CCCCGGCACCCTTTGCTCTGCTGCCATATACGCGTTAGCCACCCTGAGTAACCAAAGGTCACCCAGGCGGCAGTCGGCCTTCGACGAGAACGCCCTGTTCGGTGCGGTGTCGCGGATATGGCAGCAGAGCTAAGCGGGAATCAGGTGCCGGCCGGGTCGATCAGAACATCACTGTGAGCGAGTATGGGAGGTGGTGACACTCCGTGTCGGCTTTCCGGGCGGTGAGTACCGTGCGGGCGGCTCAGGCGATGGCGCAGATCGCCGCGCCGGCCGTGATCACCGCGCCGACCTCGGTGGCGAGGCCGCTGACCGTACCGGCCTTGTGCGCGTGGAGCGGCTGCTCCATCTTCATCGCCTCCAGCACCACGACCAGATCGCCCTCGGCGACGGTGTCCCCGTCGGCCACGGCGATCTTGACGATGGTGCCCTGCATCGGGGAGGTGAGCGCGTCGCCGCTGACCGTGGCACCGGACTGGGGGCCACCGCCCCGGCGGGCCGGCCTGCGGGCGGCGGGCGCGGCGGAGCCCGTACCCCCGCCGAGGCCGGCGGGGAGGCTCACCTCCAGCCGCTTGCCGCCCACCTCGACCACGACGGTCTCGCGCTCGGCCGGTGCCCCGGCCGCGACGGCGGGCGCGGTGAAGGCCGGCACGGTGTTGTCGAACTCGGTCTCGATCCACCGGGTGTGCACGGTGAACGGCTCGGCGGTGAACGCCGGATCCCGGACCACCATACGGTGGAACGGCAGCGCGGTGGCCATGCCCTCGACGACCATCTCGTCCAGCGCGCGGCGGGCCCGCTCGATCGCCTCGGTCCGCGTCTCGCCGGCGATGATCACCTTTGCCAGCAGCGAGTCGAAGTTGCCGCCGATCACGTCTCCGGCCGAGACGCCGGTGTCGACCCGAACGCCCGGCCCGGTGGGCAGCCGCAGCGCGGTGATGGTGCCCGGGGCGGGCAGGAAGTTACGGCCCGGGTCCTCGCCGTTGATCCGGAACTCGATGGCGTGCCCGCGCGGCGTCGGGTCCTCGGTGAAGCGCAGCTTCTCCCCGTCGGCGATGCGGAACTGCTCGCGTACCAGGTCGATGCCGGCGGTCTCCTCAGTGACCGGGTGTTCCACCTGGAGCCGGGTGTTCACCTCCAGGAAGGAGATGGTGCCGTCGGCGCCGACCAGGTACTCGACGGTGCCTGCGCCGTGGTAGCCGGCCTCCCGGCAGATGGCCCTGGCGCTGTCGTGGATCTGCGCCCGCTGCGCGTCGGTGAGGAACGGCGCGGGGGCCTCCTCGACCAACTTCTGGTGGCGGCGCTGCAGGGAACAGTCCCGGGTGCCGACCACGATCACGTTGCCGTGCTGGTCGGCCAGGACCTGCGCCTCGACGTGGCGGGGCTTGTCCAGGTACCGCTCGACGAAGCACTCGCCCCGGCCGAACGCGGCGACCGCCTCGCGGGTGGCCGAGTCGAACAGGTGCGGGATCTCCTCAATGGTGCGGGCCACCTTGAGGCCGCGCCCGCCGCCGCCGAAGGCGGCCTTGATGGCGACGGGCAGGCCGTGGTCGACGGCGAAGGCGATCACCTCGTCGGCGCTGCCGACCGGGTCCGGCGTGCCGGGGACCAGGGGCGCGCCGGCACGCTGCGCGATGTGCCGGGCGGTGACCTTGTCGCCCAGGTCGCGGATGGCCTGCGGGGTGGGCCCGATCCAGGTCAGCCCGGCGTCGATCACCGCCTGGGCGAAGTCGGCGTTCTCCGAGAGGAAGCCGTAGCCGGGGTGGACGGCGTCCGCGCCCGACCTGTCGGCGATGTCGACGAGCTTGTCGATCCGCAGGTAGCTGTCGGCGGCGGTGTCGCCGCCGAGGGCGTACGCCTCGTCGGCGAGGGTGGCGTGCAGGGCGTGCCGATCGGAGTCCGCGTAGACGGCGACGCTGCCCAGGCCGGCGTCGCGGCAGGCGCGGATGACGCGGACGGCGATCTCGCCGCGGTTGGCGATGAGAACCTTGCGCACCTTGGGGGCTCCTCCCGGAAGGTCGTTGCCCGGGAGTGTATCGGCCACACTTCACGCCCTAACGATCGCTCAATGTGGGATGCCGCACTCTCCCCGGCGGGTTGGTCGGCTCCGATTGCGCCAGGTGGGACGGCCCCGCTCGATGATCAACTCCGCTTGCGCCATGCGGTGGTTTCCGTGCCGTGCGTCAGCGCGATGCGGCGCAATCGGAGTGGATCAGCGAACCCGGGCCAGGGTGACGCCATCGGCGATCGGCAGCATCACCGCCTCGACACGGACGTCGGCCAGCACCTGGTCGTTGAAGGCGGCGATCGCCCGGTCGCCGGCGTCGCGCGGGGCCAGCACCCGGCCGTCCCGCAGCGTGTTGTCCACCGCGATCACCCCGCCCGGCCGCATCCGCGGCACCAACTCGTCCCAGTAGATCGGGTAGCCGATCTTGTCGGCGTCGATGAAGGCGAAGTCCAGGTGCCGCTCCAGGGGCAACTCCCGCAGCGTCTCTCCAGCCGGGCCGATGCGCAGCTCGATCCGGTCCGCGACGCCCGCCCGCTGCCAGTACCGCCGGGCGATCCCGGTGTACTCCTCGGAGATGTCGAAGCAGGTCAACCGGCCGTCCTCGGGCAGCCCGCGGGCGATCGCCAGCGAGGACAGTCCGGTGAAGGTGCCCACCTCCACCGCCTGCCGTACGCCGAGGACCCTGGTGAGAAAGGTCAGGAACGCCGCCTGCTCCGGCGCCACCTGCATCACCGCATCGTTGGGCAGAGCGGCCAGGGTCTCCTCGGCCAGGTCACGGACGATCTCGTCCGGCGCGGAGCCGTGCGCGACGAGGTAGGCGTGCAGTTCCGGGGTCAGCGGTAGCGGCTTGGTGGTCATGACCGGACGTTAGCCGAGAGGCTCGACTTCCTGGCCACCCGGCGCGACCTTCGCCCACAGGTCCGTGATGCCGAGGTCCAACTCCCCGAGCAGGCGACGAAGCAGCGGCAACGAGAGCCCCACCACCGTGCCCGGATCGCCCTCGATCCCGGTCAGGAACGCCCCGCCCAACCCGTCGATGGTGAACGCGCCCGCCACCGCCAGCGGCTCTCCCGTCGCCACGTACGCGCCGATCTCGTCGTCGGTGACCTCCGCGAAGTGCACGACCGTCGACGCGACGGCCTCCGCCCGGGATTCGTGCGTGACGTCGATCAGGCAGTGCCCGGTGTGCAGCACCCCGCTGCGCCCCCGCATCCGCCGCCACCGATCCGTCGCGTCGGCCGCATCCGTGGGCTTGCCCAGGATTTCCCCACCGAACTCCAGTACGGAGTCACAGCCCAGTACCAGCGTGCGCTCCTCAGGGGTGGGACGCAGTCGGCCGAGCACCGCCTGTGCCTTCAACCGGGCCAACTCCAGGCACAGCTCCTCTGCCCGGTCACTGGCCACCTGGGACTCGTCGACGCCGCTGACCAGCACCTCCGGTTCGATGCCGGCGGCCTGTAGGAGCTTGCGGCGGGCAGGACTCTGGGACGCGAGAACGAGGCGCAACCTCAGGGAGTTCGGCACGCCGCCGACGCTACCGGCTGATCCGGGGAGGCGGGTCATCGGCACGTCGGCGTCGCCGCCAGACCCAGTAGCCGCCACCCGCCGCCACGAGCACTCCGAGCGTGATGAGGCCACGAGCGGTCGCGCCGACGTCGCCCCCGTCAGGCGCTCCCACTCCTACAGAATCTGTGGATGGTGGTGTGACCGCCGATGACTCGAAACCCAGCGGCGGGACGTCTGCGGTGAGCGCTGCCACGATGTCGATGACGCCGTAGCCGTACTCGTCGTCCCGCCCGGGAGGGCCCTTGTCCACGGCTGTCGCGGTGAGCCGATGCGCGACCTCAGCGGCAGGCAGGTGAGGGTACTTGGAGCGGATCAGCGCTGCCGCTCCAGCAACGATGGCAGTGGCATCCGAAGTGCCGGAGCTCATCCGATAGCGGCCATTCAAACCCGTGCAGTAGATGTTAACTGCCGGCGCTACGACGTCTATCTCGGGGCCGGTCACCGAGACCGGAGCGTGGTCACCTTTGCTATCGACTCCTCCTACAGCGATGACCGCTTCTTCGGATGCGGGGTAGCTAACTTGGCTCTCGCGGGGCGCATTTCCTGCTGCTGCGACAACTACAATATTGGCAGCGATTGCTGAAGCGATGGCTCGCTGCATCTCGACGCTAGCAGAACTGGCGACCGAGATACTGATGACTCCAGCACCTTTGCGCACCGCATACTCGACACTGCGTGCTAGATCAGCAGGATGCCCTAGCCCATTTTCGGGTGTGTCACGTATAGGTAGGACGCTCGACCGAGGGGCGATTCCAAGCGCCCCGACCTGGTTGCTGCGTCCATGGGCTGCAATAATGCCTGCCATGCATGTGCCGTGGCTGTTTCTGTCTCGGCGGCCATCCCCAGTGCCGCCAGGAATTATATCAATTCCTGGCAGTACGTTACCTGCCAAATCGGGGTGTGGTTCGACTCCAGTGTCAGGGACGGCCACCAAGACACCTTCGCCTTGACTGATATCGTGAACTTCAGCTATTCGCAGGAACTGCAAGTGCCACTGATCGTCGCGAATGCGATCGGAGCCATCCGGTGTCGGGGCCGCCGAAGAAGATGGCGAAAAGGTGGCCAATGTCACGCAGGCTATCAGGAGTGCGCTGAAGGTCGCTCGGGAAGATTGCTTGCCGTGCTGGATCAACGGTTGAATCCGATGGCAGGGCCGGGGTCGCTTGGTCCCTCATCCTCAGGGGGACGGACAATTGGAGTCACCCCTTGGTCTGTCTCCCACGGATGGTCGGGATCCCAATGTCCCGCTTCATCGCCACGAGCCTTGCGGCTAGGCCGTGGGCTATTCCCGCCTGGAGCATTCATAATGCTCGGCGATCCGCCGAGCGGCGGGAGCCCGTGGGTCCCTCCCATATTTCCCACCCGACCGCTGCCCGGGCGTGAACCTGCTCCGCCCGTTGGCGAGGTTCCTGCGCCGCCTCCTCCGATGATGCCACCAATAGGGTTCACCCTGCGGGAGGCGGCGTTTCCTCCCGTTGGTCCAATTCCCATTCCCGGCGAACCGCCAATAATGCCAGGTGGATTAGGCTTTGGAGTGCTTGGATTCGGTTGCTTGTTCGTGCTGCTTCCGGGTCCGAGGCCCCCGTGGGCATTTTTTCGAATCGGCGGCCCTTCAATTCCGTTACGTGGGAGAGTGGCTGGAGGTATGCCGAGGTTAAGGCCGCCGTTGGCTGGAGGTGCGGGAAAAGCGATGGTCGGCGAGGGTTGTGTGGGTGAAACTGGAGGGCCGGCACCAACACTTCCCAAGAGGGGGCCGCCCCCTATGACTGGCCGGACAGCAGGTGAGAGGGGCGGTGCAACTGGCTGCGGCTTGGGTGAGCGCAGTGTCTCCGCGGTTGTCGATATCGGTACTGGAATCACAGGTGGAATGACTGGAACCGCAGAGGAGAAATAGGGATCTCTGCTGCTTTCTTCGAGCCTAGGGATGGGACGTGCCACGGGCGGCTTCTGGAGCATGAACTGGGCCTGTTGGAGTTCCCCGCTCAACCCCGTCATGATTCCTCGGGCCTGCCCGTTGAGCTGCTCCAAATCGCCATCGGTCACCGGCGGTTTCGTCGTCCGGTTGCCGACCAACGCCTTCGGATCGGCGACCATCGCCTCGTACGAGCGTTTCTGCGCCAGCTTCGTCGCGTACTGCTCGTAGAGGTCCTTCAGTTCGGGGCGGGCGCTGTCGATGGCGCGGATGGCCGCGGCGAGCGCGTCGTGGTTTGCGGCGGCGGTGTCGTGGGTGCGTTGGACCTTCTCGATGAGTTGGTCCAGCTCGGCCAGGTACGTTCGGGCGGCGGCGCTGGTTTCGGGCGGCCACGCCTCGGCCAGGCCGCGGCGGTAGTCGCGCAGCCGCCGCAGGTGGGCCATCGCGAGGTCGCAGATCTTGCGCCAGCCGGTCACCTGCTTCCAGTGCCCCTGGGTGTCGTGGTCCTGGAGGCACGCCCACATGCTGAGCACGTCCATCAGGTGCCAGTCGGTGAGGCCGGAGGTCCGGCCGCCGCCGCGTTCGATCATGGCAGCACCACCGGCCCGCCGTTCCCCGGGCTGTTCGGATCGACCAGTCGGAGGCGGGGATCCGGCCCGGTGGCGTACGGGCGGGCGAGTGCCGCCTGCACGTCGCCGACCCTCGCGGCGGCGAAGGCGTCCGTGCCCTCGTACCGGCTGGCGATGTCGCCGGCGGCCGAGGCAAGGTGGCCGGTCGCCCCGCCGAGCCCCCACACCAGATCGGCGGTGGCCTGCTGAGTCTCGTGGTGCGCCCGCAGGAACTGCACCAGCTCGATGAACGCGTCGCACGGATCGGGAATCGCGGCGGTCATGTCGTCCGCGATGTAGGACAAGTGTGGCGCGTAGTTGCGCTCGACCTCGGCCTGGAGCCGGTCGGCGAACTCGCGCATCTGGCTGATGTCGGCCTCGATGCCACCGTAGCCGCGCAGCCAGGAAGCTGGGCGGTCCTCCTCAGGGATCATCGATCCTCCCAACCCGTCACGGCCCCGTTCCCCTGAGTGAGGTTAATGGCTGTCCGCGATGTCGGCATCCCCCCACAGAGGAGTCACCGGTCGGATCGCTTACTCGGGAGGGGTCAGCGGGGCAGGCCGGAGGCGCGCCAGGCGCCGGGGCCGGCTACGGGCTTCACGGCGGTCGGGCGCGCGCTGCGGGCCCATGCGGAGCTGGTCCTCGCAGCGGTCACGGCGGCCGTCGAGGAACGGCCGACGACCACACCCACCAGCGCGGCCAGTTCTTCGGCGGTCGGGATTCCCCTGACGACCCGGAACAGCGGCTCCTCGGCAGACATGGGGTCAGCGTACGCGTCGTGAAGTTGACCTACGCCGCACAGTGGCGTGCCGACGGTGTGCGCGTTGTCGAGGCCGGGTACCGTCTCAGCGATGTCTGACGCACCGTCCCAACTCGTCGCTGACCGTTACCGGCTCATCTCGCCGCTCGGTCAGGGTGGCATGGGCCGGGTGTGGAAGGCGCGCGACGAGGTGCTGCACCGGGACGTGGCGATCAAGGAACTCGTCCCGCCGCCCGGCCTGACCGCCGACGAGCGCCGCGAGATGCGGGAGCGGTCGCTGCGGGAGGCCCGGGCCATTGCGCGGCTCAACCACATCAACGTGGTCCGCATCTTCGACGTGCTACGCACCGACGGCGACCCGTGGATCGTGATGGAGTACGTCGCGTCGAAGTCCCTGCAGGACACCCTCGCCGAGGACGGCCCGGTGCCGCCGGCCCGCGGGGTGGAAATCGGCCTGGGTGTGTTGGGCGCGCTGAAGGCGGCGCACAAGGCTGGCGTGATGCACCGGGACGTCAAGCCGGGCAATGTGCTGCTCGGTGACGACGGCCGGGTGGTGTTGACCGATTTCGGTCTGGCGACCATCCCCGGTGACCCGAACGTGACCCGTACCGGCTTGGTGCTCGGTTCGCCGGCGTACATCGCGCCGGAGCGGGCCCGGGACGGCACCGCTGGGCCGGAGGCCGACCTGTGGTCGCTGGGCGCGACACTCTACGCGGCGGTCGAGGGGAAGTCGCCGTACGCCCGGCCGTCGGCGATCGCCACGCTGGCCGCGCTGGCCACCGAGCCGCTGCCGCCGCCAAGGAACGCCGGCCCATTGAAGCCGGTGCTGCAGGGCCTGCTCCGCAAGGACCCGAAGGAACGGATCACCGCCGAGGTGGCCGAGCGCCTGCTGCGCCGGGCGGCCGGCAAACGCGCCAAAACCATCTCGCTGCTCGATGGCGTACGCCGGCCGGGGCCGAACGGCCCTCGTGAGCCGCGTCCGCCACTGGTCCCGGCGCCGCGACCCGGCGGGAAGGCCGCCGAGCCGACGCCGAAACCGAACCCGCCCGCCCCACGTACCGCGAAGGGCGCCGCGGGTGCCGCCGCTGCTGCCGTCGGCAAGGCCGCCACGGACTCGGGCAAAACCGCCACGGATTCGGGCAGGGCCGGCTCGGACTCGGGCAAAACCGCTCAGGAATCGGGTAAGGCCGCCACGGATTCGGGTCAGACCGGCTCGGACTCAGGTCACACCGGCTCGGACGCCGGCACGGCCGGCCCGGAGGACGCGACCGCCAAGGTGCCGGCGACCTCGGACGCCGCGCCGACCGCGAAGGTCGACCCGCCGGAGCCGGCAGCCGAGCCGACCGTTGAGGCCGAGGCCCCGGCGCCGGGCAACCCGACGGCCGTGCTGGCGACTCCGGTGAGCCCGGCGCCGCCCGTCGCGCGCGATCCCGGCCCCGTGTACGACGGGACGAAGCGCGGCCAGCGCAAACGCAACCTGCTGCTCGGCGCGGCGGTGCTGGTGCTGCTGCTCGGCCTCGCGGGGCTGGTGCCGGTGCTGACCAGCGGGGACAAGCCAGAGGGCGCCCCGACCGGCACCGCCACCTCGTCGGCCGCGCCCGCGCCCACCTCGGCCGCCGCCCCGCCGCCGGCGACCAGCGCCGCGCCCAGCCCGACCCCGACGGTGAGCCCGTCGAGTTCCCCGTCGACCGACCCGAACGCCCTGCCGGCGGGCTGGACCCTGCACCGGGGGCCGACCTTCGCCATCCCGCTCCCGCCGGGCTGGCAGGTCGGCCGGAAAGACCGGGACTACGTCGTCTTCTTCCAGCGCAACAGCGTCCGCGAGTTGCTCGTCCAGTGGACGAGCAACCCGAAGCGGGACGCGGAGGCGGACTGGCGGAGCCAGGAACCGAACCGCAAGAACCTGGTCCGGAACTATCAGTACATCGACATCAAGTCCTGCGCCTGGTACCGCACCTGTGCCGACTGGGAGTGGCGGGAGACCCGGGACAACACCCGCATCCGCGTCCGTAACCGGGGCTTCGCCACGGCCAGTAACCGTGGGTACGCCATCCGGTGGGAGGTGGCGGATCGGGACTGGCAGGCCGAGCTCGCCACCTTCGACCAGATCGTCAAGGGGTTCAGGCCCGACCGGGTGAACTGACCGCCGCGACGCCCGTTCGCATGACTCTCCGTCATGCGGGGTACCTGTCCTTCGACGACGGAGGGAGGTACGACATGGGACGCCGACGTGGAGACCACCGCTGCCGGCTCGCGCTGTGGACGCTGGTGCTGCTCGCCGACCTCGTCCTGCTGCTGACCAGCGCCGGATTGTCGGTGCGGGCCGCGCTGGTTGCCGTCATGGCCGTCACCGCCGCCGGGGTCGCCACCTGGCGGCTCGCCCGGCAGCCGGCCCTGGCCCGTGCGGACGCCACGCCAAGGGGCACCCGGCGGGAGGCCTGAGCCGCGTAGGCTGTGCCCTCGGCCGGAGCGGTCGACGTCAGTGACCTGACTGCCCGCCCTGCGGACGCTGTCCAGGGTGCCGTTTGATCGATTTCGGTCAGCGCTGCGAAGCGGGGTCGATCTGCCAGCGGAATGGCTCGGTCAGGGCCAGGGCCCCCGGGCTCGGCCACCCGGTCCTCGACGTAGTGTGCGCCGTCTGGCCGGTACAGCCGCAGCGATTGGGTCTCCCCGTCCTGCTCCACCAGCAGGTACCAGGGGATCCGGGCGATGGCGTAGAGCTGCATCTTGAGTACCCGGTCGGCGGCGGCGTTTCCGGGCGAGACGATTTCACAGAACAGAGCGATCTCGCCCGCCTCGATTACGGTGCCTTCGCCGCACCCACCGACGTTCACCTCCCGCTCCGTCGCCACCTGCTCAGTACGATACGAGGTGACGCCGGCCGAACGACACAGCTCAGCGCGGTAGGCTCCCCGCCCATGGTGTCGATCGACGGGCTGGGTGACCTCTGGGACAAGCTCTTCAGCGCGCAACCCGACCCTCCGCCGCTGCTCGTACTCGTCACCGCCCTGGTCGCCCTGGTGGTGGTCTCCACCCGACTGCCCTGGCGGATCGCCCGCAACGCGGTGACCATCGCGCACGAGGGCGGGCACGCCCTGGCGGCGCTGCTCACCGGTCGCCGGCTGCACGGCATCCGGCTGCACTCGGACACCTCCGGGCTCACCCTCTCGGCCGGTCGGCCGAGCGGCCCTGGCATGATCGCGACCCTGCTCGCCGGGTACGTCGCGCCGTCGCTGGTCGGGTTCGCCGGGGCGTGGCTGCTCGGCGGCAACCGGATCACTCTGCTGCTCTGGATCACGGTGGCCCTGCTGCTGGCCATGCTCGTGATGATCCGCAACGTGTACGGCGTGCTCTCCCTGCTGGTCACCGGCGGGGTGGTGTTCGCCGTCTCCTGGTACGCCTCGCCGCAGACCCAGGCCGCGTTCGCCTGGACGTCGGTCTGGTTCCTGCTGTTCGGCGGCGTACGGCCGGTCTTCGAGCTGCAACGGCTGCGCAGCCGGGGCCGGATGCCGGAGTCCGACGCCGACCAGTTGGCCCGCCTCACCCCGTTCCCGGCGTTGTTCTGGGTGGCCGTCTTCGGCCTGGTGAACCTCGGGGCGCTGGCGGTCGGGGCGGCGTTGCTGGCCGGCCCGATCCTCAGCGACGCCGGTCTGACCCGCTGAGCAGGCGCACCCTCCGGATGCCCGCCCCCGGCCCGGCCGGTGTGGTCCGGCGAGATCCACGGCAACCGGACGGGCCCCGCCAGGCGTGTCCCCTGAGACCGCCACGGGGAGGCAGCAGGTGCCGGACGTCGACGGGTTCGACGAGTTCTACCGGGGCAGCCGGCAACGGCTGCTCGGCTTCGTCTACGTGCTCACCGGAAACCTGGCCGAGGCGCAGGACGCCGTGCAGGAGGCGTACGTGCGGGCCTGGCAGCGCTGGTCGACGGTGCGTGGGTACGACGACCCGGAGGCGTGGGTGCGGGTGGTGGCGAGCCGGATCGCGATCAGCCGCTGGCGTAGCCTGCGGAGCCGGGCGAGGGCGTACCTGCGGCACGGGGCGCCGGAGAGTGTGCCGGGGCCCAGCATCGACACCGTCGCGGTGGTCGCCGCGCTGCGCCGGCTCCCCGAGGAGCAGCGCACCGCCCTCGCCCTGTACTACCTGCTCGGCATGCCGGTCGCCGAGGTGGCGCGGGAGACCGAGGCGCCGGTGGGCACGGTCAAGGCCCGGCTGTCCCGTGGGCGGTCCGCGCTGGCCGGGCTGCTCGCCGTCGCCGACGTGGAGGAGGCCTGATGTCCGACGATATGGACTTCGTGGAGCGGTTGCGCCG
Organism: Micromonospora sp. KC606; assembly: GCF_004348675.1. Taxonomy (GTDB): domain Bacteria; phylum Actinomycetota; class Actinomycetes; order Mycobacteriales; family Micromonosporaceae; genus Micromonospora. The sequence goes on from NZ_SMKN01000031.1 coordinate 11,161, forward strand.
GGAGATGGCCGGCGTGCGGTGGGCCGAGCCGGCGCAGTTGCGCGCCCGGGCCCGGCGGCGGTCCCGACGTGCCGTGCTGATGTCGGCGGCGGTGCTGGCGGTGGCGTCGGCCGCCGGCCTCGCGGTGGCCGGGCCGCCGTCGGCGCGGCAGCCGCTCGTGGCTCCGCCGGTGGCGGCGTCGCTCGCGGTGCCACCGGCACCGGGCCGGGCGGAGATCCCGCTGGATGCCCTGCTGCAACCGCGCGACCTGCGCCGGCGGACCGAACCGCCGCTGACGGAGTCCGGTCTCGCGGCACCGGTCGTCCTCGACGATGTGCTCGGTCGGTGCCTGCGTGAACGCGACAACTGGTCCGGCTGGGCGGCGTCCCGGTACTCGCGGTCACAGAGCGTGCAGTTGGCGAACAGCCGGAGTGGGGCCTCGAACGGCCTCTACCTGACGCAGGACCTCTTCCGGCTCCGCTCCGACACCGCCGCGCGGTTCTTCGTCGATGTCGACCGGTGGCTGCGGGTGTGCGTCGACTGGCCCATGCCCGTGGAGCCCCCCCGGGCGGGGCCGAGGGCCGCCGTCGTGTCGTGGCACCGGTGGGAGGTGATGGCGCGGGGGTTCGCCGGTGACGAAGCGATGCTGCTGCGGCAGACCGTGTACCCGCCGGCGGAGGGCGGGAGCACGACGGTGTCGCGGAGCCGTCCGGTCCGGACGACCCAGGCGATCGTCCGGGTGGGTGACCTGGTCACCGTCGTCTCGTTGTTGACCGACGGCGACGAGCAGGAGCTGCGTCGGCTCGCCGGGGTCGCCGCCGCACGGATGTGCGACGCGGCCAACCCGCGCTGCTGACGACGACGTCCCCGCGACGGTGGCGGGCGCGGGGACGTCGCCTGTCCGCCGCTACAGGGGGATGTTGCCGTGCTTCTTCGGCGGCAGGGTCTCCCGCTTGGTCCGCAGCACCCGCAGCGCCCGGACGATCTGGGTACGGGTCTCGTGCGGCGGGATGACACTGTCGACGTACCCGCGCTCGGCGGCGATGTACGGGTTGGCCAGGGTGTCCTCGTACTCGGCGATCTTGTCGGCCCGGACGGCGGCCGGGTCCTCGGCGGCGGCCAGTTCCTGCCGGTAGAGGATGTTCACCGCGCCCTGCGCGCCCATCACCGCGATCTGTGCGGTCGGCCAGGCGAAGTTCAGGTCCGCGCCGAGGTGCTTGGAGCCCATCACGTCGTACGCCCCGCCGTACGCCTTGCGGGTGATGACGGTGACCTTCGGGACGGTCGCCTCGGCGTACGCGTAGATGAGTTTCGCGCCTCGGCGGATGATGCCGTCCCACTCCTGCCCGGTGCCGGGGAGGAAACCGGGGACGTCCACGAAGGTCAGCACCGGGATGTTGAAGGCGTCGCAGGTGCGGACGAAGCGGGCGGCCTTCTCGCTGGCGGCGATGTCCAGTGTGCCGGCGAAGTGCATCGGCTGGTTGGCGACCACGCCCACCGGGCGGCCCTCGACCCGGCCGTACCCGATGATCAGGTTCTGCGCGTAGAGGGGTTGGACCTCCAGGAACTCGCCGTCGTCGAGGACGTGCTCGATGACCCGGTGCATGTCGTACGGCTGGTTGGCCGAGTCGGGGATGAGGGTGTCCAGCTCGCGGTCCTCACCGGTCACGGAGAGGTCGGCGGGGGAGTCGTACACCACCGGCTCGTCGAGGTTGTTCGACGGCAGGTACGACAGCAGCGCCTTGACGTACTCGATCGCGTCGTCCTCGTCGCTGGCCAGGTAGTGCGCGTTGCCGCTGCGCGAGTTGTGGGTACGCGCGCCGCCCAGCTCCTCCATCGCCACGTCCTCGCCGGTGACGGTCTTGATGACGTCCGGGCCGGTGATGAACATGTGCGAGGTCTGGTCGACCATCACGGTGAAGTCGGTGACCGCCGGGGAGTAGACCGCCCCACCCGCGCACGGGCCCATGATCAGCGAGATCTGCGGGATGACACCGCTGGCCCGCACGTTGCGGAAGAAGATCTCGCCGTACAGGCCGAGCGAGGCGACGCCCTCCTGGATCCGCGCGCCGCCGGAGTCGTTGATGCCGACGACCGGGCAGCCGATCTTCATGGCCAGGTCCATCACCTTGACGATCTTCTCGCCGAAGACCTCGCCGAGGGAGCCGCCGAACACGGTGAAGTCCTGGGCGAAGACGCACACCTGCCGACCGTCGATGGTGCCGTAGCCGGTGATCACGCCATCGCCGTACGGGCGGGTCCGTTCCAGGCCGAAGTTGGTGGACCGGTGCCGGGCCAACTCGTCCAGCTCGACGAAGGAACCGGTGTCGAGCAGCAGCTCGATCCGTTCCCGGGCAGTCTTCTTGCCCCTGGCGTGCTGCTTCTCGACCGCGCGGGCCGAACCGGCGTGCACCGCCTCGTCGACCCGTCGCTCCAGGTCCGCCAGCTTGCCCGCAGTGCTGTGGATGTTGATCCCGGTCTCGGTAGTCACCCAGGGAATATAACGATGGTTCAGTGCGCCGCCGCTGTGCAGTTCGCCTCAGTGCCGCCCGTACGCTGGCGGGATGCCGGGTTCCCCGTACACCGATCTGGAGCGACCGCCGCTGTCGGCGGCGCGGCTGGCCCGCGCGTTGACCGCGCCGCACGGACCGTGGAGCCGGCTCGACCTGCGGGTCGAGACGGGTTCCACCAACGCGGACGCGGCCGCCGCCGCGCGGGCGGGTGAGCCGGAGGGTCTGGTGGTGGTCGCCGAACGGCAGACCGCCGGGCGGGGACGGCGGGGCCGGGTCTGGCAGTCGCCCGCCCGGGCCGGTATCGCGACCAGCGTCCTGTTGCGACCAGGGGAGGCCGTGGCGGAACGCGGCTGGCCGCCGGCGCCCGCGACGGGGTACGGCTGGTTGCCGTTGCTGGCCGGGGTTGCCCTGGTGGAGGCGGTGGGCCGGCTGGCCGAGCTGGAGGCCGGGCTGAAGTGGCCGAACGACCTGTTGGTCGGCGACGCGAAGTGCGGCGGCATCCTCGCCGAGGCGGTTCCGGGGGCGGCGCCGGCACAGCCCCCGGCGATCGTGCTCGGCATCGGCCTGAACGTCACGTTGCGCGCCGACGAGCTGCCGGAGAACCCGACCGGGCTGCCGGCGACCTCGCTGCGGTTGGCCGGTGCCGCCGCCACCGACCGGGATCCGTTGCTGCGCGCGCTGCTCCGCTCGCTCGCCGACTGGTACGACCGCTGGCGGGTCGCGGGCGGCGACGCGGTGCACAGCGGCCTGCGCGACGCCTACCTGGCGTCCTGCGCCACCCTCGACCGGCAGGTGCGGGCGCTGCTCCCGGACGGCACGGAGCTGTCCGGCCGCGCCACCGGCGTGGATGTCGACGGTCAACTCCTGGTCGACACACCGGCGGGCCGTCGCTCCCTGTCCGCCGCCGACATCCTCCACCTTCGCTGACCAGCCCTAGCAACCCTGTCGATCACCAAGCTGGTGGGCTGTTTCGTCCGGATCGGCACCGCCGACGTCATGATCGGTCGGACTGGTGGCGGGATTGTGCGCGCGGGTGATACGGGGAGGCGGGGGAGTGGTTAGGGTCAGGCGTCCGGTTCCGCCGAGGAGGTTGTCGTGGCGTTCCCCGAAGACGTGCTCACCGAGGACGAGCACGTCGTCCTGCATCTGCACCCGCACTGGAAGGCGCTGGTGCGCCCGGTCCTGGTGCTGCTGCTGGGCGTCGCAGCGCTGGTGACGGCCTGGGTCCTGCTACCCGAGGGCGACGGCGGGACGATCGCGCTCTACGTGCTGGCCGGGCTGGCGCTGGTGCTGGTGCTGTGGTTGGCGCTCTGGCCGTTCCTGGTCTGGCGCACCACGCACTATCTCTTCACGGACGAGCGGGTGCTGCTCCAGCACGGCGTGCTCGCCCGGGAACGGCGCGACCTCCCGTTGGCCCGGATCAACGATCACTCGATGAGCCAGCGCTTCCTCGAACGACTGCTGGGCTGCGGCACCCTGACCATCGAGTCGGCGGGTGAGCGTGGCCAGTCGGTGCTGCTCGACGTGCCGCAGGTCGGCAAGGTCCAGACCAGGCTCTACGAGCTGGTCGAGGCCCACCATGACAAGCACTCGCTGGGCGACGGCGAGCTGCGCGAGATCCTCACCGACGTGCGCGACGGCAATCCCCTGGGCAACTCGACCACCTGACCCAACCGGGCAGCTTCCGGGCGGGTGAGCGGGTCAGCGGCGGGGGCGGCGTGTGCCGGCGTGCAACTCGGCAGCCAGTTCGGCGTCCAGGTCGGCGCTCACGGCGCCGCCGAGGCCGGCGTCCAGCGCCGCCGGCCGGACCTTCGGTTGCGGGAACATCGGCTCGGCGGCGGTCGCCGGCTCCCGCCGGTCGGGTGGCTGGGCTTCCTCCAGTTCGGTGACCGACTCGGCCAGTTCGGCGACCGGGTCCATCTCGGCCATCGTGTCCCACTCGTCGCGGGGCAGGCCGTGCCAGGTCTGCGCGGCGTGCGCGGGGACGGGCTGGAAGACGAAGGTCCGGTACGACCAGAAGCGGAACAAGGTCGCCAGCAGGACGCCGCACGTCTTCGCCACGTTGAGCGCGAGCAGGCCGTGCACACCGAGGCCGTACTTGGCGACGGCGAGGACGCCCAGCTCGATCAGCAGACCCGCGCCGTTGAAGAGGAAAAACAGGACGTATTCGCGCTGAACCGCCGCTTTCGGGCGATCACGGTACGTCCAGTGCCGATTCATCAGATAGGAGCTGATCGTGGCCACGATGGTCGCGACGACCGTCGCCTTCAGTTGGCCATTGACGAAAACCGTGAGTGCCAGGGCATTGAACACCGCGTAATTGATGACGGTGTTGACGCCTCCGACGATGCCGAATTTGAGCGCCTCGTTGATGAACTTCTGCCAGCGCTCGGGCAGCAGACGGACAAGACGCATGCGGAACACCTTAGGGCAGTGGTCGGGAGCCGGCGGATCCCGGCCGGACGGGATGGGCGGTAGGTCACGCCCTCGACGGTGGGTCGTCCACCGCCTCCGGAACCGGGGGGATTCCCGCTTCCACGAAGACGAACCGTCGATACGACCAGAACCGGAACAGCGTCCCGAGGCCGGTGCCGACGACGAAGCTGGCGATGTTGTCCGCCACGGCGGTCTGGAACACCCCGGGCCAGATGCTGCCCAGGCCGTATCGGCTGATCGCCAGGCAGGCCACCGCGATGCCGAGACCCACCGCGTTGAAGAAGAAGAAGAGCGCGTACTCGCGGGCCGGATGGGAGCGCAGCCGGTGGCGCCACGTCCAGAACCGGTTGCCCAGGAAGGCCAGGGTCGCCGCCACCAGGGTCGAGATCGCCTTCGCGGTGACCGGCGGGACGCCCCGACCGATGGCCAGGTAGTTGAAGAGGGCGAAGTCCACGAGGAACGCGATGCCGCCCACGGTGGCGAACTTGCTCAGCTCGCGGACGAGGTGACCGAAACGGTTCAGCAGTGTGCTGACCAGACCCGAGGGGGTCTGCGGAGGCCCTGGTTGGTCTCCGGTCGTCGTCACGGCCACCTGCCGAGCGTACCGGTTGAGGGCTGCGCGGACGCGGAGCAACCGCGAGCCGTCCGGGAACGCGGGCGCGGTGCGCGCCGCGCCGCGGCGACCCCGGTGGCGGACGGTGGCTGTGTTGTCACTCCTCGCGTTCCCTTCATTCCCCGCGGGTCCGATTTTCGGCGGCGTCACCGGATGTCTGGTTTCTTCCCCTGTCGTCGTCCTTCTGGGGGGTGACGACAGTTGGCCGCAGGATTTGCGTGAAACTGCGCGCCGAAGCGGGTATTAGCTCGCGATGCCGCAACCGGGCCGAACCTTGTGCAGTTCTTCACAACCAGTCCCACTGACTGAAAGGCCCGCCCGGTTTACGCTGAGCGCAATCCCAGGTTTCCACGAAGGCGACGCGGCCCGCGTCCGCCGAGACTCGTGCATCCCATAGATCGGTCAGCGTCGACCACGAGGAGATGTGTCATGGTTGCTCCGGCTGTTGTGCGGGGTATCGATCAGGCCCCGACGACCCACCCCAAGCTGCTCGCCTGGGTCAGAGAAGTCGCGGAACTGACCACCCCCGAGCGGGTGGTGTGGGTTGACGGGTCCGATGAGGAGTGGCGGCGCCTCACCGACGAGCTTGTCGACAAGGGGACGTTGATCCGGCTCAACCCCGAGAAGAAGCCCAACTCGTTCTACGCCCGGACGGACCCGACGGACGTCGCCCGGGTCGAGGAGCGCACCTTCATCTGCTCCGTCGACGAGGCGGACGCCGGCCCCACCAACAACTGGTTGGCGCCCGCGGAGATGAAACGGACGATGAAGCAGTTGTACCGCGGTTGCATGCGCGGGCGCACCATGTACGTCATTCCGTTCTGCATGGGCCCGGTCGAGGCCGAGAAACCGATGTTCGGCGTCGAGATCACCGACAGCCCGTACGTGGTCGCCTCGATGCGCATCATGACCCGGATGGGGACGACGGTCCTGGAGGCGATGGGCGACGACGCCGACTTCGTGCACGCGCTGCACTCCATCGGCGCCCCGCTCGCTGCCGGCCGGCAGGACGTGGCCTGGCCCTGCAACGAGACGAAGTACATCTCGCACTTCCCGGAGACCCGGGAGATCTGGTCCTTCGGCTCCGGCTACGGCGGCAACTCGCTGTTGGGCAAGAAGTGCTACTCGCTGCGGATCGCCAGCGTGATGGGCCGGGACGAGGGCTGGCTCGCCGAGCACATGCTGATCCTCAAGATCACCTCGCCGGCGGGCGGGGTCTACCACATCGCCGGCGCGTTCCCGTCCGCCTGCGGCAAGACCAACCTCGCCATGCTGGAGCCGACCATCCCGGGCTGGAAGGTCGAGACCATCGGCGACGACATCGCCTGGATGCGGTTCGGTCCGGACGGCCGCCTCTACGCGATCAACCCGGAGTACGGTCTCTTCGGCGTCGCGCCGGGCACCGACTGGAAGACCAACGGCAACGCGATGCGGACGCTGGAGCGTGGCAACTCGGTCTTCACCAACGTGGCCCTCACCGACGACGGCGACGTCTGGTGGGAGGGCATGGGTGATCCGCCGGCGCACCTGACCGACTGGAAGGGCAACGACTGGACGCCGGAGAGCGAAAGCCTCTCCTCGCACGCGAACAGCCGGTTCTGCACTCCGATCACGCAGTGCCCGATTCTGGCCGACGACTACTTCGACCCGAACGGCGTGCCCATCGACGCGATCCTGTTCGGTGGCCGCCGCCGGGACACCATCCCACTGGTCACCGAGGCCCGCGACTGGGTGCACGGCGTCTACCTGGGCGCCACGCTCTCCTCGGAGACCACCGCCGCCGCCTCCGGCGCGGTCGGCGTGGTCCGTCGCGACCCGATGGCGATGCTGCCGTTCATCGGCTACCACGCCGGCGACTACTTCCGGCACTGGATCGAGATGGGCAAGGGCGTCGACGGCGACGAGTCGAAGCTGCCAAAGATCTACTACGTCAACTGGTTCCGCAAGGACGCCGAGGGCGACTTCCTCTGGCCCGGCTTCGGCGAGAACTCCCGGGTGCTCAAGTGGATCATCGAGCGGATCGAGGGCCGGGCCGAGGCCGTCGAGACCCCGATCGGCATGGTGCCGGCGCAGGACGCGCTCGACGTCGAGGGTCTGGACATGACCCCCGAGGACGTCCGGATCGCCCTCAAGGTCGACCCGGACGAGTGGCGCGAGGAACTGCCGCTGGTCACCGAGTGGTTCGAGAAGTTCGGCGACAAGCTGCCGGGCGTTCTCTGGGCCGAGCTGGACGCGCTGCGGGCCCGGCTGGACGCGGAGCAGCCCCGGCGGTAGGTGTGCCGGTTGCCCGTACCGGGCACCATCGGATCCCATGAGGACGGCCGCCGCGACCCCGCAGGTCCGGCGGCCGTCCGCCGTCCGGGCGCTCACCACGCTGCTCGCCGCCACGGCCGCTGCCACCGTCGTGGTCGAGCTGCTCAACTGGTGGTACGCCCCGGAGCAGGAGTTCGGGCTGGCCGTACGCACCGGTTGGGCGATGCTGCGCTCGGTGGGATTCCTGGTGCTGATCGGGCACGTCAACCGCGGTCGTGCCGTGGCGAAACCGCTCGGGCTGATCCTGGCCGTCACCACCGTCTTCGCGGTCGGCCGGCTGGTGGTGCCCCGCGAGGGGGTGCCACCGCTGCCCGGCCTGCTCGGCTTCGCCCTGCTCGCCGCGCTCTGCGCGGCCTTGGTCTGGCTGCTCCACCGCTCGGACGCGGTCGCCGAGCACCTGGTCCGGCACCGAAGGGGCCTGGTCCTCACCGGCGGGACGATCTCCTGGCGGGAGATCGCGCCGAAACGGCCCCCGGTCACCGGTTGGCTGCTCACCAGCCGGGTCGCCGCCTTCACGTACAGCCCGCTGATGCTGGTGCCAGCACTGGTCGCCGGCGGCGCCGTCCTGGACGGCCGGCCCGCTGCCGTCCCGGCGGTGCTGCTCTGGTTCCTCGCCGGCATCGCGGTCAGCTACCTGGTGCTCTTCTGCACCGCATTCCTGATGCGCGACCGGCGCTGGGCCCGCACGCTGCTGGTGGCGATCACCCTGGGCGTGCTCGCCGTCGACCTGCCGCTGTGCTGGTGGCTGCTCGGCGTCGACGGGTTGGTCCGCGACGGCGCCCCGCTGGTCGCCGCCGCCGTCCTGGCCCTGTACGGCCTGCGCCGCGCCGCCCGCGCCGAAACCACCTCGCTTCCCACCTGAACACGCCCCCGCTGCACCCCGCCTCGCCTCGCCCGCCGGCCGCCGGCCCTCGCCTCGCCCGCCGGCCGCCGGCCCTCGCCTCGCCCGCCGGCCGCCGGCCCTCGCCTCGCCCGCCGGCCGCCGGCCGCCGGCCCTCAGTTTGCGGCAAGTGGTGCTTTCCAGTCGCGGGATGGCCACGGTTTGCCGCATGTGAAGAATGGCGTGGTGTCCGGGCCACGGTTTGCCGCAAGTTGGGCGGGTTGCTGCGAGAGGGGGCGGCGCTGGCGAGTTCCGGATCGGCGCGGTACCTGGCCCGTGCCGGTCGGTGGTCCTGCGGGGCAGGATGAGACTCGGCCTGGCGTGCGCGGTGGGTGGGACGGCGGCGAACCCGGGGAGGGACGCGGAGTGGACGACGAGTTCGACGTGATCGTGGTGGGGGCGGGGCCGGCCGGCTCGGCGGCGGCCCTGGCCGCCCGCCGCGCCCGGGCCCGGGTGCTGTTGCTGGACCGGGCCGACTTCCCCCGCGACAAGGCCTGCGGGGACGGCGTCGCCGCGCACGCGCTGGACGTCCTCGCCGAGCTGGGGGTGGCCGACGCGGTGGCCGGGTACCCTCCGCTGCCGGCGTTGCGCCTGGTTGGACCGTGCGGGGAAGAGGTCGCCAGGGCGCTGCCCCGGCCCGCGTACACGGTGCCCCGGACGGTGTTGGACGCCCGATTGGTGGCGGCGGCGGTGCGGGCCGGGGCGGTGCTGCGCCGGCACACGGTCCGCCGGGTCGAGCTGCGCGGTGACCGGGTGGTGCTGGACGGCGTTCTCGCCGCCCGGGCACTCGTCGGCGCCGACGGGGCCGGCTCGGTGGTCCGTCGGGCGCTCGGCCACCCGGTCAACCCGGACCGGCACCTGGCGCTGGCCATCCGGGGGTACGCCCCGGCGCTGCCCGGCCCGCCCGAGCAACTCATCATCACCTCGGCCGCGCGCTGGCCGGCGTACGCCTGGTCCTTCCCGATCGGTGACGGACGTGCGAACGTCGGGTACGGGGAGGTGCTGCGCGGCGAGCCGCTCAGCCGCGCGTACCTGCTCGACCGGCTCGCCGCGCTGCTGCCGGCCACCGACCCGGCGACGGTCACCGACCTGCGGGCGCACCACCTGCCGCTGTCGACGCACCGGCCGGCGCCCGGCCGGGGCCGGGCGGTGCTGGCCGGAGACGCACTCTCGTTGATCAATCCGTTCACCGGCGAAGGGATCTTCTACGCCCTGCTCTCCGGCGCGCTGGCGGGCGCGGCGGCTGCGGGCTCGCCCGGCCGGGCCGCCGACCGGTACGCCGCCGTGTTGCGCCGGCGACTCGGTACCCACCTGCGCCACAGCTCGGTGGCGGCCTGGCTGGCCCGGCACCGCCGGATCGTCGACGCCGCCGTCCGGGGGGCCCGTCGCGACGACCGGGTCTACGCGACGGTCGTCGAGCTGGGCCTCGGCGACGGCCGGCTGGACGCGCGGACCCTCGCGATGATCGGTGCCGGTCTCTTGGCCCGGAGTTAACCACCCAGCTCACCATCGTCGGACCGGGTCGCTACCCTGCAAGGTGATGACTCTGCGGAAACTTCTCTACTCCGTCTACGAGCGCCGGCTGACGGCGAAGCTCGCAGGCCGGCCGGTGCCCCGGCACGTCGGGGTGATGTGCGACGGCAACCGCAGGTGGGCGCGGGAGATGGGGCTCGTCGACCCGAACGACGGGCACCGGATGGGCGCCGAGCGGATCAAGGAGCTGCTGCGTTGGTGCGACGCCGCGGGCGTGGGTCACGTGACGCTGTGGCTGCTCTCCACCGACAATCTCTCCCGTCCGGCGGAGGAGCTGGACCCGCTGTTGCAGATCATCGAGGATCTGACCACCGAGCTGGCCGAGGAGGGCAACCCCTGGCGGCTGCGGATGGTCGGGGCGCTGGACGTGCTGCCGGCGCAGCATGCCCATGCTCTCAAGGCCGCCGAGGAGCGCACCCGGGAACGCGCCGGCGGCGCGCAGGTCAACATCGCCGTCGGTTACGGCGGGCGGCGCGAGATCGCCGACGCGGTGCGCTCGCTGCTGCTGGAGCACGCGGCGAAGGGCGGCACCATCGAGGAGCTGGCCGGCTCGCTGGATGTCGACCACATCTCGGAGCACCTGTACACCAGGGGTCTGCCGGACCCGGATCTGATCATCCGGACCAGCGGTGAGCAGCGCGTGTCGGGCTTCATGATGTGGCAGTCGGCCCACTCGGAGTTCTACTTCTGTGAGCTCAACTGGCCGGACTTCCGCCGCGTCGACTTCCTGCGCGCCCTGCGTTCGTACGCCACCCGGCAGCGCCGCTTCGGGATCTGACCCCCGCGCCGCCGTGCTGGCGCCTCCCCGCTGGTCGATCATGAAGTTGCCGGCGGCCTGGATCCACCCGGGCTGCCGCCAACTGCGTGATCACCGGACCGGGTGGGGTAGGTGGGTCAGGTGAGGTGGTGGAGGGCTCGGGTGAGGAAGTCGCCGAGGGCGGCGGGGGAGTCGATGGTGAGGTCGGCGGCCTCGGCCACCTCCTGACCGGTCTCCGGGTTCGCCACCGCCACGCAGACGCCGAGGAAGTCGGGATCACCGGCGGCCCGGGCACGCAACGCCGCGAACGCCTTGATGTCGGAGACGTCGTCGCCGAAGTACCAGGCGCCGCCCGCGGTGCGGACCACCTCGCCGATGACCAGGCCCTTGTCCCGGTCCACCGGCGGCTTCAGCTCCAGCACCATCCGGCCGGCCTGCACCTTCAGGCCGAGCTGTTCGGCCTGCGCCCGACCCCACCGCTCGACCTGCGGGCCCAGCCCCGGCGCGGTGCGCCAGTGCAACGCGACGCTCAGCCGCTTGTACTCCACCAGCGTGCCGGCGGGCAGTTCGGCGCGGGCCAGGTCGGCCAGCTCGGCCATGGTCGGCACCCAGGGCAGGGCGGCGGGCTCGGTCACCGTGGGGCCCCCGGAGTGGCTGTGCTCCAGGCCGTACAAACCGTAGAGGTCGATGCCGGCCAGGCCCCCCAGGTGGTCGCGGAGGAAGTCCACCGGGCGTGCCGAGACGATCGCCACCCGCTGCACCACGGGGGCCAGCGCCTCCAGCGCGGCGAGCACCTTCGGCGCGGGCTGCACGGCGGTGGGGTCGTCGTCCACCGGCGCGAGGGTGCCGTCGAAGTCGAAGAAGAGCACGATGTCGGACACCCGTGCGGCAGTGGCACGCCACGCGTGCTCGGCGTCCAACGGGGTCCTCGGCGGCTGGTTGCCCAGATTCAACGGCGGCACGCGCGACAGCGTACCCCGGCGTGGGCGGGTCATTCGTGGCTGTGAGATGACACCTTGACACCGCCGGGATGGGCGTTCGCGGCACAACGGGGGGTCAGCGTTCGGCGGCTCCCCGGCCCCGTCGCCCGAACGGCACCACCGCCGCGTCCTGGCTGTTGCTGAGCAGGTAGCCCTCGACGAAGCCGGTGTTCCGGTCGCCGGTGTGTGCCTCGATCTCGTTGAGTCGCGCCACCAGGAACTCGGTCAGGGCGCTGACCCGGTCGTTGAGCCGCTCGTGCAACTCGGCGAGCACGGCCAGGACCACCGCCGTGCCGGCGGTGGTCGCCGCGAAGACATTGACGACCAGAGGAAGCTGCTCGCCCTCGACCGCGCTGATCACCATGTTGGCGGTCACACACGATGTCACCGACACCGTCGCGACCACGACCGCCCACCACTTCAGGGTCATGGACAGACCCCTCCTTCTGTCCCGCAGGGCTGGGTTCGGCCTTGTCCCGTCCCCCGCCGACGACGAGCCCAAGCAGTACGAATAGGGACGCTAGCGTGCCTTCTCCGCGTTCGTGGCGGAACGATCAGGTTCCGCCCGTCGTTCTTTCGCCATCTGAGGAACTACCCGGTCCGTTCCTCTCGTTTTCGGTCATCGACCGGCAGAGTCGGGCGGTATGCGAGGTAACGGATGGTCTCCCGGATGTGGAACTTCTCCGCGTCGGACACATCCGGGTCGACCAGGCGACGCAGCAGGGCCTCCACGTCCGGGTCCATCGGGGGCGGGCCGGCGACACCGCGGGTGGCGGCGGCCCGGTCCCAGCCCAGTGCCGCGAAGGCGGTCGCCGGGTTGAGCCCGAGCCCTTCGCAGAAGGCCACCACCCGGTCGACCTCCGGGTCGCTGGCCCAGTCGCCGCGGACCCAGCGGTTGATGGTCTGGCGGGAGACGCCGGTGCGGCGGGAGACCTCGGTGCCGGTCCAGGCGCGCATGGCGCGGGCGTCGTCGAGGGCCCGGCGGACGAACGTGGCGAAGGCGATCTTCCGGGCAGGGGCGGTCTCGTTCACGTTCCGACCGTACGCGGGAACGCTCCCACGGCGGGGGGCGGGCACCCGTGTGTAACGCATGCGGGACGATGCCTCCGGGGCGTCAGCAAACGATCCGGAGCTGCTCTTGAGGGGTGTCACCGGGGCAGAATAGGTGGCTTTGGGGGCGGGGGAAACCGGACGAAAAGCTGATACTGTCACGTCCATGGGACAATCTACGGTGTGTCACGTGCATGAGACGATCGGTGCTCACATGCGTCACGCCCCCGGTACGGGGAGGGCGTGGTGACCGAAGTCGTGACCCGCGCCCAGGCCTTCGGGCTGGTCGCGGAGGGGGTGGCCGCGGGGCTGAGCGCGCCCTGGCGCCTCTACCTCGCCCGGGGATGCCGTTACCTGTCACTGAGTGTCGGGGATCGGGCCGAGTGGAACGCCTGGCGTACCCACCTCGGCTGCCCCGAGCTGAGCGTCCGGGTCTACGACGCCGGTGGCGAGATCCGGCGTTCGTCGGTCGCCGAGGTGGTCATGGACGGCTGCCGGATCAGCGTCGAACTAGTCGAGGAGATCGGCACCGACGACCTGGACCGGCTCCTGGTCGCCGATCCGACCGCCATCGAGCCGGAGGACCGGTGACCGGGCAGGGGTGGCGTGCCGGGGACGCCGGATGAGTCCTCTGCTCGCGGTCTTCCTCGTGCTGGTCCTCGGCGCCACGAGCTACGCGGCCGGCCGGCTGCACGGGCAGCTCAGCTACCGGATCGGCTACCGCTTCGGCTACCGGCAGGGCTACTTCGACGGTGACCGGGGCGCGTGGAACCGGCGCCGGCGCGAAGCGCAGGCCGCCATCGCCTCGGCGCTGGCCGTTCCGGTCGGCGGGGTGCCGGCGACGTCGGTGAGCCCGGGCCGGCCGGTGAGCGGTGGGCCGGCGGGCGGCGGCCCCGGCCCCACCGGCACGGTCCCCGCTCCGGCCGCCCGGCAGGGCACCACGTACACCGGCTCCTCGTTCACCGCCCCGGGCGCGCCGGTCACCGGCCAGCACCCGACCGGGACCCTGGTGCGGCGACAGGGCTGATCGCCGCCATCTGACGCGGTGCGTCGTCCGCGGCGGACACGCACCGTCGGGGCCACGTCAGACCGGTGACGTGGCCCCACCGGCCGGGATGCGCGCAGGGGGCATGCATCCCGGCCGGTCCGCCCCGCTCCGCGCTCTTCCGGACGGGGGAGATCCACGTGACCCCTAGCCGAGGGGGCCGGACGCGGCTAGCGTCTAGGCATGGCGCGGGGTTCTCCCGGGCCAGCCGGCCGCCCGGAACTGCGACCTCGCGCACGGGGTTCCGCATCCGACCCCGTGTCCCCGGGCGCCGGAGGAGGCGGAACGCGGATGGCGGGTGCGCATCCGTCGGAGCAGGCCTGTGACCAATCGCCGCACGACCGCAGGTGCCGACCAGAGCCCGGCCGCGACTGCCACGACCCGCCGAGCCACCCGGAGCCGCCGCACCACGGCCGCCGCTCCGGCCGGCCCCGAGGAGCCCCGACCAGCCGGCCAGGCCTTCGTACTGGACACCTCGGTGCTCCTGTCCGACCCGGCGGCCTTCCACCGGTTCGCCGAGCACGAGGTGGTGCTTCCCCTCGTGGTCATCACCGAACTGGAGGGCAAGCGCCACCACCCGGAGCTGGGCTGGTTCGCCCGGCAGTCGCTGCGCATGCTGGACGAGTTGCGGGTACGGCACGGGCGGCTGGACCATCCGGTGCCCGCGAACGACTACGGCGGCACCCTGCGGGTGGAGTTGAACCACTCGGACGACGGGGTCCTGCCACCGGGGTTCCGGAACGAGTCCAACGACGCGCGGATCCTCTCCGTGGCGCTGAACCTCGCCGCCGAGGGGCGGGACGTCACCCTGGTCAGCAAGGACATGCCGCTGCGGGTGAAGGCCGCCTCGGTCGGCCTGAAGGCCGACGAGTACCGGCACGGCCAGGCCAGTGACCCGACCTGGACCGGGATGGCCGAACTGGAGTTGGGCGAGGACGAGATCGGCCGGCTGTACGCGGGGGAGGCCCTCGACGTGGACGCCGCGGCTGGCCTGCCCTGCCACACCGGCCTGGTGCTGCACTCGGCCCGTGGCTCGGCCCTGGGCCGGGTGCTGCCGGACAAGACCGTCCGGCTGGTCCGCGGTGACCGGGAGGCGTTCGGCGTGCACGGCCGCTCGGCCGAGCAGCGGATCGCCCTGGACCTGCTGCTGGACGAGTCGATCGGGATCGTCTCGATGGGCGGGCGGGCCGGCACCGGCAAGTCCGCGTTGGCGCTCTGCGCCGGGCTGGAGGCGGTGATGGAACGCCGCCGGCACAAGAAGGTGGTCGTCTTCCGCCCGCTGTACGCCGTCGGCGGCCAGGAACTGGGCTACCTGCCCGGATCGGAGGCGGAGAAGATGTCGCCGTGGGCCCAGGCGGTCTTCGACACCCTGGGCGCGGTGGTGCACGAGAACGTGCTGGAGGAGGTCACCTCCCGGGGCATCCTGGAGGTGCTGCCGCTGACCCACATCCGCGGTCGCAGCCTGCACGACGCCTTCGTCATCGTCGACGAGGCGCAGTCGCTGGAGCGGGGTGTGCTGCTCACCGTACTGTCCCGGATCGGCCAGGGCTCCCGCGTGGTGCTCACCCACGACGTCGCCCAGCGGGACAACCTCCGGGTGGGGCGGCACGACGGAGTGACGGCGGTGATCGAGACGTTGAAGGGTCATCCGCTCTTCGCGCACGTCACGCTGAGCCGGTCCGAGCGGTCGCCGATTGCGGCAATGGTGACGGATTTGTTGGAGGACATCCCACACTGACTGGTTTTTCGTCCCCTCCTGTCCGCATTCACTTTGTGGCCCAAATCACAAAACGGTCTAGTGGTTTCCCATCAGCCTCACTGTGCGCGATGGTGTCCTGCGAGCGCCCACGCCCCGACGAGATAGCCGAGCATCGTTCGTCCCACCGGTGGACGGGCCCGGCGACGGTCGGTGCGTCGGTTGCGACCCGCTGCGGTCGGGGCGCTCGCGGCACGACCGCGCCCGGTGACGGCCGGCCTGTGCCGCGTCCTTGCCCCCGACGAAGGGACACCTCGTGAGTCGGCTGTGGAGCCGGTTCGGCGCCCGGACGGCTGCTGTCGCGCTGCTCTCCGTGGGCGTCGCCGGCGGCTTCTACCTGGGAGAAGACCGGGAAGTCCAGCAACAGGGCCTGACCGCGCAGGTCAGCCTCGTGGTCGACGAGGCCGAGTACGGCTACCAGCGGGAGCGGCAGGCCCAGCACCGGACCCAGTCCGCCAAGCAGCGAAACGTCGAGTACCAGGCGAAGCTGCGCGCCGCCGAGGCGGCCAAGGCGGCGGCCGAGCGGGCCCGGAAGGCCGAAGCCGCCGCCGCCTCTCGCAAGAAGGCCCGCGAGGCGGCCGAGAAGGCAACCAAGGAGGCCGAGACCAAGCCGTACACCGGCCCGATCCCGGCCTCCTGCAACGAGTACGGCGGCAACAGGAAGATCGGCTGCGCGCTGCTGCTCGACGAAGGCTTCAAGATCGATCAGATGCCCTGCCTGGACAAGCTCTGGACCAAGGAGAGCGGCTGGAACCACAAGGCCGCCAACCCGTCCTCCGGGGCGTACGGCATCCCGCAGGCGCTGCCCGGCAGCAAGATGGGCTCGGTCGCCGACGACTGGCGGACCAACCCCGCCACCCAGATCAAGTGGGGCCTCGGCTACATCGAGGGCCGGTACGACAACCCGTGCGGGGCCTGGGCCAAGAGCCAGCGCTCCGGCTGGTACTGAGAACCGCGGACCGCACGGCGTGCCGACGGCGGGGCGGGTGCCCGACCACCCACCCCGCCGTCGTCGTGTCCCCGGGGCTCCCGGGTGGCGGTCGGCCGGGATTGCTGATAGCTCTTGACGGGTGACCCTGCACCCGACGGGCGGCGACCCGCACCGGTTCGGCACCGAGGCGTTCTACGCGTCGCTCGGCCGCGCCTTCGTCGCCATGTGCGCGGTGGTGCCCTTCCTCTTCCTCATCGAGGCGCTCGACCAGGGGCTCGCCCTCGGTCTCGACGTGGCAGCCGGGATCATCCCGCTGCGCATCCAGGGGCTCGACGGGGTCTTCTTCTCGCCGTTCCTGCACCACGGCTTCGACCACCTCTACAGCAACAGCATCCCGCTGATCCTGCTCGGCACCTTCGTGCTCGCCGCCGGCACCCGACGCTTCCTCTGGTCCACCCTGATCATCATCCTGGTCAGCGGGCTCGGGGTCTGGTTCACCGGCGCGCCCCACTCGGTGGTGGTGGGCGCCAGCGGGGTCATCTTCGGCTACCTCGGCATCCTGCTCACCCGGGGCATCGTCGAGCGGAGCTGGTGGAACTTCGCCGTGGTGCTGCTGGTCGGCCTGCTCTACGGCTGGCAGTTGCTCGGCATCCTTCCCACCGACGAGCGCATCTCCTGGCAGGGGCACCTCTTCGGGCTGCTCGGCGGGGTCGTCGCGGCGATCCTGTTCCGGCGCCGCAGGCCCGAGCCGTACGACCCGTACCGACCCGAGTCGACCCTCACCCTGTCCTGACCCGCGATTCGCCGGCCCGGCGCGGCGGCGATGCTTGCCCGGCCGGGGTGACCGGCCTACCGTCGGCACCAGCACGCGTTGATCCGCCGAGCGGAAAGCGACGGTACCCATGCGCGAGGTCGATGTCGCGGTGATCGGAGCCGGTCCGGCGGGCCTGTTCGCGGCGTACTACGCCGGGTTCCGCGGGCTGTCGGTGGCGGTGGTCGACGCGCTGCCCGAACCGGGCGGGCAGATCACCGCGATGTACCCGGAGAAGCTCATCCACGACGTCGCCGGTTTCCCCGCCGTCAAGGGGCGGGACCTGGTGGCGAACCTCGTCGCCCAGTCCGCCCCCTACCACCCGGACTACCTGCTCGGCTGCCGCGCCGAGAAGCTGTGGTACGCCGACGGGCGGCCGGTGCTCGGCCTGGCCGGCGGTGATCAGCTGCGCTGCGGGGCGGTGCTGGTCACCGGCGGGCTGGGCAGCTTCAGCCCGCGTCCGCTGCCGGTGGCGGAGGGCTTCGTCGGCGCCGGGGTCGTCTACTTCGTACCGGAGCCGGCCGCGTTGGCCGACCGGGACGTGCTGATCGTCGGCGGCGGTGACTCGGCCTTCGACTGGGCGGCGACCCTGCAGCCGGTGGCCCGATCGGTGACGCTGGTGCACCGTCGCGAGCGGTTCCGGGCGCACGCCGGCACGGTCGCCCGGGTGCTGGCGTCACCGGTACGGGTGATCGTCAACGCCGAGGTGACCCGGCTGCACGGCGACGTCGCGGTGACCGCCGCCGAGATCTCCGTTCGCGGCGGCGCCGCCGAGACCCTGCCTGTCGACACGGTGGTCGCGGCGCTCGGCTTCACCGCCGACCTGGGGCCGCTCGCCGAGTGGGGGCTGCGCCTGGACCGCCGGCACATCGTGGTGGACAGCGCGATGGCCACCAACCTGCCCCGGGTGTTCGCCGCCGGGGACATCACCGAGTACCCGGGCAAGGTGCGGCTGATCGCCACCGGATTCGGCGAGGCGGCGACCGCCGTCAACAACGCGGCGGTCGTCATCGACCCCGCCGCGCACCTCTTTCCCGGCCACTCCTCCGACGCCGGCTGACCAGGGCAGCCGCCGGGTTGTCGGGCCGCGGCGATCAGCGGGGCAGGCCGACGAGGTCGGCCATCAGGCCGGTCTGGTGGTCGAAGTACGCGTCGCGGTGCGGGATGGCGCGATCGAGCCGGCCGAACAGCTCGAAACTGATCAGCCCGAACAGGTGCGTCCAGCTGGCCATGCCCCTTGCCAGCAACGGCTCGGGCAGGCCCGGGGACAGGGCGGCGGCGATCTCGGCCAGGTCGTCGCGGACCTGCTCGGGCAGCTCGTCGTCAGGTGCGGCGAGGTGGCCGTCGGCCAGCCCGTCGCGGAGGATGCCGACCAGGGTCAGTGGGGGGCGCTGGGCCGGCAGGACGGTGTCGTCGGGGGCGGCGTACCCGGGGACCGGGCTGCCGTAGAGCAGCGTGTACTCGGCGGAGTGGGCGAGTGCCCAGTCGCGGGCGGCGCGGCAGACGGCGTGCCATCGACCGCGCAGGTCGTGCCGGTCGGCTGTGGCGTCAGCCGTCTCCACCGCGTCGCCGAGGGCTTCGTACGCCTCGAGGATCAGCACGGTGAGCAGGTCGTCGCGACTGGGGAAGTAGCGGTAGATCGCCGAGGAGACCATGCCCATGTCCCGCGCGACCGCGCGCAGCGAGAGGTTGGCGCCGTCGGTGGCCAGGTGCCGCCGGGCCACCGCCTTGATCTCGTCGATCATCTCGGCACGGACCCGGGCGCGGATGGAGGGAGCGGACACGCCATCCACTCTGCCACGTGCCGGAGCGCTATTCAAAAAAAAGAGCAGTGCTCTTGACGAACTGTCGACGGGTGGTCAGGCTGGGAGCACAACAACGAGAGCAGCGCTCTCGATCGTTGCCCCTGCTTCGAAAGGTGTTCCCATGTCGCTGCACGTGATCGTCGGAGCCGGCCCGGTCGGTACCGCCACCGCCCGACTCCTCGCCGAGCGGGGCGAGCGGGTCCGGATCGTCACCCGGCGCGGCACCGGCCCCGAGCACCCGGCCGTCGAGCGGGTCGCCGCCGACGCCGCCGACCCCGCCCGGCTCACGGCGCTCACCGAGGGCGCGGTGGCCCTCTACAACTGCGCCAACCCCGCGTACCACCGTTGGACGACCGACTGGCCGCCACTGGCCGGCGCGCTGCTCACCGCCGCCGAGCGGGCCGGCGCGGTCCTCGCCACCGTGGGCAACCTCTACGGCTACGGCCCGGTCGACGCCGCGATGACCGAGCAGACCCCGCTGCGCGCCACCGGCAGCAAAGGGCGGGTCCGCAACCAGATGTGGACCGACGCCCTCGCCGCCCACCGGGCCGGCAGGGTCCGGGTCACCGAGGTACGCGGCTCCGACTACCTGGGCGCCGACGGCACCAGCCTGCCGATGCTGGTGCTGCCCCGGGTGCTCGCCGGGCAGCGGGTGTTCCTGCCGGTCGACTGGGACGCCCCGCACACCTGGACCTACATCGCCGATGTCGCCCGCACCCTGGTCGCCGCCGCCACCGACGTGCGGGCGTGGGGACGCCCCTGGCACGTGCCCAGCCCGCCCGCCGTCCCGATGCGGGAGTTGGCCGTGCGGGCGGCCGTGCTGGTCGGCGCGCCCGCGCCGAAGCTGACCCGGATGCCCTACCCGGTGCTCTGGGCCGGCGGCGTGGTCAACCCCTTCGCCCGTGAGCTGCGGGAGACCGCCCACCAGTTCACCCGGCCGTTCCTGATGGACTCGACCGCGGCGACCGCCACCCTCGGCGTCGAGCCGACCCCGCTGGACCGGTCGCTGAAGGAGACGGTGGAGGCGCTGTGCCGCTGAGCCGGACGGCGTCAACGGCGCGGCGGCGGCCCGAGCGCCGCGACCAGCACCGCGACCATGGTCAGCGCCGCGCCGGCCAGGGTCGCCGGCCCCGGGTGCGAGGCCGCGGTCGGCAGGAACAAATCCAGCAGGACGGCTCCGATGATCTGCCCCCGCGATGGTGGCCAGCCCGAACAACAGCACCCCGGTGAACCGGACGACGGCCGCCGCGACGGCGATGAAGACGATGCCGATCGGTCCACCCAGGTACAGCCAGGGCTCGCCCGGGAGGACCCCGGTGGGTTGGCTACGGACGGCCACGTCCACCGCGAAGGTGGCGAGCAGGGCCACCGTGCCGACCGAGAAGTTGACCAGCGTGGCGGTCAGGGCGCTGCCCGAGGCGTCCCGGACCCGGCCGTTGACCGCCTGCTGCCAGGCGATGCCCACCCCGGCCAGCAGCGGCAGCGCGGCCGACGCCAGCGCCCCCGGGTCCCCGAGTCGGTCACCCGCCGCCAGCAGGACGGCCACCACCGTCAGCACCGCGCCGGCCAGCCTCGCCGGGGTGATCCGCTGGCTGCCAGACGGGCCCACTCCGGCCCGATCCACCGCGAGACTGCTCGCCGACTGGCCAGCCACCACCGCCACGGTGAACACCGCCACCCCCAGGGCGCCGACGGTGAGCCCCTGGGTGGCCACCAGGAACGCCCCGCACACCCCGCCCAGGCACTGCCACGGGCGCAGCGTCCCCACGCGCAGCGCCGCGTGCAGCTCACGCAGGCCCCGCCGTCCGACCGGGATGGCGGGGACCAGCACCAACAGCACCAGCAGACCCAGCCCGAAGGAGACCGCCGCCGCGGCGATCCCGTCGGCCAGGCGTACCCCCAGTTCGCCGTTGATCCGGGACTGGGCCGCCACGGCGACTCCCGCCGCGGTCGCCAGCCCGACGCCGGCGATCCGACGGGACGCCGGGACGGTCGGCGGGGCGGCCGTCCCGGTCGCGCTCACTCCTGTTCGGCCAGCGGACGCCCGTCGAAGTCGACCGCCGAGTAGAGGGCCAACTTCTCCAGGCGGTGGTACGAGTCGATCACCCGGATCGTGCCGCTCTTGGAGCGCATGACGATCGACTGCGTGTACGCCCCGCCCGCCCGGTACCGCACCCCGCGCAGCAGGTCGCCCGAGGTGACGCCGGTGGCCACGAAGAAGCAGTTGTCCCCGGTGACCAGGTCGTCCGTGGTGAGCACCCGGTCCAGGTCGTGACCGGCGGCCAGGGCCTTCTCCCGCTCCTCGGCGTCGCGCGGCCAGAGCTTGGCCTGCATGACCCCGCCCATGCACTTGAGGGCACAGGCCGCCGTAATCCCCTCCGGGGTCCCGCCGATGCCCATCAGTACGTCGACGCCGGATTCGCCCCGGGCTGCGGTGATGGCGCCGGCGATGTCGCCGTCGGAGATGAACCGGATGCCCGCCCCCGTCCGCCGGATCTGCCCCACCAGGTCGTCGTGGCGGGGACGGTCCAGCACGCAGACCGTGACCTCGGAGACGTCGGTGCCCTTGACCTTGGCGATTCGGCGGATGTTCTCCGCGACCCCGGCGTTGATGTCGACCGCGTCGGCGTACATCGGGCCGACGGCCAGCTTCTCCATGTAGAAGACGGCGCTCGGGTCGAACATCGCGCCCCGCTCGGCCACCGCCAGCACCGCGAGCGCGTTCGGCATGCCCTTGCTCATCAGGGTGGTGCCGTCGATCGGGTCCACCGCAACGTCCACCTCGGGACCGGTGCCGTCGCCCACCTCTTCACCGTTGAAGAGCATCGGCGCGTTGTCCTTCTCGCCCTCCCCGATCACCACCACCCCGCGCATCGGGATCGAGTTGATCAGCTTGCGCATCGCGTCGACGGCTGCTCCGTCGCCGCCCTCCTTGTCGCCCCGGCCGACCCAGCGGCCGGCGGCCATCGCCGCGGCCTCGGTGACCCGGACCAGGTCGAGGGCAAGGTTGCGGTCGAGATCCTGGGGGATCCGCGTCCTGGTGTTCGACATGTGGCTTCCTCCTCGCGACGTTGCGGGGTGGACCGGCAGGGTGCGGCGTCGCCGCTGCCGGCTTTGTCGCTGATCCTCACACGATGCCAGCTCCGGACCCGGAGCGGGGCGAAGGTGGGCCGGATCTCCTCGCCCGTGGGGCTGCGAGAATGGACCGGTGGAACCCGCACAGCCTGCCGACCGCGTACCCGCCGCCCAGACCCCGCCGGAGGGACAGCCGCCGGCAACGCCGCTCGCCGGGAAGGAGAAGACCCGCTCCGAGCGCTCGCCGAAGGACATGGCGCTGTCGCTGCTGGTGCTGCTCGTCCCGATCGCCCTGCTGCTCGCCTTCTACCGCGGCTTCCTCGGCGGCGAGCAGCCCGTCGTCGTCGACCCCGACCCCGCCTACGAGTCGGCCCGGTCGGCCGATGCCTTCCCGGTCAGCGAACCCGCCGGGCTGAGTTCCGGCTGGCTTACGGTCAGCGCCAGCTACCGCACCGTCGACGGCGGCGCGAACCTGCGCGTCGGCTACCTCACCCCGGAGGGGCGGGGCGTGCAGCTCGTGCAGAGCAACGTCCCGCCGGAGAAGCTGCTCCCCCACGAGCTGACCGCCCAGGGGCAACCCCAGGGCCTCACCGATCTGGGTGGGCGCAACTGGCAGCGGTACACCGGCCGGGGTAACGACCAGGCACTGGTGCTGCTCGAACCGGATCGCACGGTGCTCGTCGTCGGCGACGCCCGTGAGGGCGAGCTACGTCAGCTCGCCGGCTCCCTCCGCTAGGGCGTGTCTCCTGGATCATCGGTCTGGCGTTCGGTAGGTAGATCGGCGTGTCGCGACGGCATGAGTTGACCGATGAGGAGTGGAAGCTGCTGGAACCGTTGCTGCCCGCGGACCCGCCGCGGGGTGGCCGGTGGCGGGATCACGCCCCCGTCTTCGGGCGGGATTGCCGAAGGCGGCATCCGGGAACAGGAGGTACGCGACCTCGTCGGCGCGTACTCTCGGCCGACGGGCTCGTGCGGCGGAGCAGGAGCAGGGCCCGCCGCCACGCCTCCGGCGCTCGCGCGGGCCGGACGATCGATGAGAGGTTTCCGTGACCATTCGGCGCTTCAGCGCGGCGGTCTTCGCCGCGACGCTCCTCACGCCCGGCCTCACCGCCTGCACCAGCACCGGGACCGGCGAGGCGGGGGTCTCCGCGTCCCCCACCACCTCCGGCAGCGCCTCACCCGGGGCCACCGGTGTTGTCGACGGCGACGCCAAGCAGGCTCTGCTGGACTCGACCAACGCGATCCGCACCGGGAACTTCCGGTTCACCATGGCCGGTGCCGGCTCCACGGCGGAGGGGCAGGTGCACGAGCCCAGCCAGAGCGCCGAGATGCACGTCATGATCGGCGACGCGTCTTCGGACCTGATGATGAAGCTGGACCTGATCCACGCCAAGCCGGACAGTTGGGTGAAGCTGGAACTCGGCGGGACCTCCGCCAGTAGCGTTCCCGGGGCGCAGCAGCTCAACCTGGGCAAGTACCAGCACCTCGACCAGACCCGGATCAAGGGCAACCGGGCGCTGGGCTTCGACTTCGAGGCCATCGACCCGGCCGGCAGCGAGGTGCTGACCCGGGGGATCACCGAGGTCCGGCAGACCGGCGAGGGCAGTTACGCCGGCACGCTGGACGTGTCGAAGGCGGCCGAGGCCGGCGCACTCGACCCGTCGGTGATCACCGCGCTCGGGCAGCAGGCGAAGTCGGTGCCGTTCACCGCGAAGCTGGACCCGCAGGGCCGGCTCAGCGAGCTGGTCGTCCGGATCCCGGCCGCCGGCCAGAACGCCGCGCAGGACATCAAGATCACGTACGCCGACTACGGCAACGCCACGGCCGCCCAGAAGCCGCCGGCCGGCCAGGTGGTCGAGGCGCCGCCGGAGTTCTACAAACTGTTCAACTGACCGGCGTCAGCATCCGCCGATTCCGGGCGGCCCCGTACGGCATGGCTCCATGCGCCGCGACTGGCGGTGTCCGCGTCCAGGGACACCGCCGTTCGCGTCGAACGGAGTCGATCGAGCGCCCGCTCGGGCCGGTCGGGAAACCCGGGCGTCAGGACTCAGCCGCCTGGCGCGCGGCGTCGATCCGGGCCCGCGCACCGTCCAGCCAGCGCTGGCAGGTCGCAACCAGCCGTTCGCCGCGCTCCCAGAGCGCCAGGGACTCCTCCAACGACGTGCCGCCGGCCTCCAACTTCTCCACCACCTGCGCCAACTCGGCGCGGGCCTGCTCGTAGCTGAGCCGCTCGTCGTTCTTCGCTTCGCCCATCACGACTTCCTCATCGCCTCGACGGTCACGCCCAGCTCGCCCTCGGCGAGGCGTACCCGTAATGGATCGCCGTTGTCCACGTCGCCCGCCGCACGCACCACGTGGCCGTCGGCGCGCTGCACGATCGCGTATCCCCGGTCGAGCGTGGCGGCGGGGGAGAGGGCACGCAGCCGGGCCAGGGTGTGCCGCAGATCTTCGGCAGCGGCGCCGACGCGGTGGTCAAGGCAGCGGCCCGCCCGGTCGCGCATCGCGGCGACCTCGCCGGCCCGCTGGTCGACCATCACCTGCGGGCGGGCCAGCACCGGACGGGACCGCAGCAGGTCGAGGCGGTGCTGTTCCCGGTCGACCAGATTGCGCACCGCGCGCTCCAGCCGCGAGCGGGCCTGGCCGATGAGGCGTACCTCCTCGGTGAGGTCGGGGACGATCCGCTTCGCCGCGTCGGTCGGCGTGGACGCGCGGACGTCGGCGACGTGGTCGACCAGCGGCGCGTCCGTCTCGTGACCGATCGCGCTGACCACCGGGGTACGGCAGGCGAAGACCGCGCGGCAGAGCGCCTCGTCGGAGAAGGGCAGCAGGTCCTCGATGCTGCCGCCGCCCCGGGCCAGGACGATCACGTCGATGGTGGGGTCGGCGTCGAGCACCCGCAACGCGTCGACGATCTGCGGCACCGCGCCCGGCCCCTGCACCGCCACGTTGACCGTGCGGAACTCGACCGCCGGCCAGCGTCGCCGGGCGTTGGTGAGAACGTCCCGCTCGGCGGCCGAGGCCCGGCCGGTGATCAGCCCGACCCGCTGGGGCAGGAACGGCGGCCGGCGCTTGCGGGCCCGGTCGAAGAGCCCCTCGGCGGCGAGCAGCTTCTTGAGCTTCTCCAGCCGGGCCAGCAGCTCACCGAGCCCCACCTGGCGGATCTCGTCGGCGCGCAGGCTTAACGTACCCCGGGCCGCGTAGAACTCGGGCTTGGCGTGCAGCACCACCCGGGCCCCCTCGCGCAGCTCCGGTGCGCCGGAGTCGAGGACGTCCCGGTTGGTGGTGACGGTCAGGCTCAGGTCGGCGGACGGGTCGCGCAGGGTGAGGAACACCGTGCTGGCGCCGGGGCGCCGGCTGATCTGCGCGACCTGCCCGTCCACCCAGACCCAGCCGAGCCGGGCGATCCAGGCGCCAACCTTCTGGCTGACCACCCGGACCGGCCAGGGCTCCTCCGGGGTGCTGCGGGGGGCGTCGGTCACCCGCCCACCCTACGGTCAGGCCCCGACGACCTGACCCAGGCCCGACAGGGCGTGCCGCTCACCGGGCCGGGCGGTGAGCACCCGGGGATCGGCCTCGTCTGCCGCGACGGCGGCGCCCACGCTGATCGAGGTGGCCGGGGTTCTCCGAACGTAGCCGATGACAGGGCATTCGCTTATGTCGGGGAAGGGCGCGGTCAGCACCGAGTAAGTCTTCCAGTCTTGCCTGGGACACCCTCTCGGACAGGCACGACGGCCCTTCGTTGGCGGTGCGTACGAGGTAGCCCGGCTAGGACAGGAGCGACCGCGGGTTGAAGGTGGTGGCCCGCCGTCCGCCACGGGCGGCGTGAGGCGCGCCGCGGCGGAAGAGTCGGCCACCGAAACGGAACCACTGGACCGTCCCGTCCGGGCCGCGGACGAAGTTCGCGCGTATGCCCTCCTCGGTGCCGCCTCTCAGGGGCAGGTCGACCACGTGGTCCTTGCGGTAGAACGCGAACCCGTCCACCGCCTGGCCGTCGAACATCAGCACCAGCCGGCCGTTGTCGGCGACGAATTCGAATTCCAGCGTGTAAACGGCGCCGTCGATGCCGATCTGCTGACCGGAGTAGCGGCCCAAATACGGCGCGAGCTGGGCGTCGGTGAGCGTGAGCGGGGGCGCGGGGATGTTGCTGACCCCGGCGAAGCGGCGCAGCGCCCAATCGTCGACGAACAGGTCGTCGAGCAACGCGGTCCCGGCGTCGGAGTTGGTGAGCACCGTGATGGCGAAGTCGCGGGCGGGCACCATCAGGAAGCCGCTGTGCTGCCCGGCCCAGTCGCCCCCGTGCTGCACCACCGTGGGTCCCTCGGCGGTCGGCCGCAGCATCCAGGTGACGCCGGCGCCGTCCAGCTCGACGAACAGGGTGCCGCCGGGGCCGGGACGGGACCGCATCGCGCGGATCGAGCGGCCGCTCAGCACGCGACCGCCGTCGCCCAGGTGGAATCGGGCCCACCGGATCTGGTCGCGTGCGCTGGAGATGAGCGCGCCGGCCGGGTGGAGCGAGCGCGGAACCCACCAGGACTCCGGCGAGACCACGATGCCGCCGGTGGCCGGGTCGTAGACGTGCGGCTGCGCGACCCGGGCGCCGGGGATCTCGTCCAGGAAGAACCCCGATCGGGTCAGGCGGAGCGGATCGAGCAGGCCTCGCCGCACCTCTTCCTCGTACGAGCGCCGCGTCACCACCTCGATCAACCGCCCGGCCAGGGACAGCGCGGCGTTGTTGTAGGCGAACACCCGGCCGGGCGGGGTGAGTTGCGGGAGGCGGTCCATCGCGGCGACGTAGCGGGCGAGCGCCCCGGCGTCGTCGCCGGTGTCCAGGAAGAAGTCGCCGAGCCAGCCGGTCGTGTGGTTGAGCGTCTGCCGGACGGTCACCCGCGACGACGCCGCAGCATCGGCGGTACGGAAGCCGGGAAGGTAGCTCCGGACCGTACGATCAAGATCGATTTTGCCCTGCTCGACGAGACGCATGATGGCCGCACCGGTGAAGGTCTTGGTGGTCGAGGCGACGCGGAAGACCGTGTCGCCGTCGACGTCCTCGGGAGCGTCGGTGCGGGTGACGCCGAAGCCGCGGACGTATTCCTTTCCGCGATACCAGAGGCCGAGGCCGACGCCGGCGATGCCGTACCTCTCCATCCCGGCCTGGATCTTCTCTTCGAGCTCCCGGACGGCCGACGGAACCCGGTTGGGTCGTTGCGGCGCGGGAGCGGCGGTGACGAAGCCACCGGCCGCGGTGGCGCGTAGGAGGTTGCGACGGGACAACTGTTGTGGTGGCATGAGAACCCCCGCGGTTGAGGTCGAGCCTCCAATTTAGACGTGCGGCGCAAACAAGCGGGCCGGGGCGCATCACGCACCGTCGGGTTCTTCACGGCCGCCAACACCCGGACATGCCGCAGCTAACGCGCGCTCGGCTCGCTGCGGCTCGTTACCATGTGTGACTCTTCGCCCGCGCCCAACCAGCCAGGGGAACACCTCGATCACCATCGGGTCGACCGCCCGAAGACGGAGGAGGGTCGCCGGTGGTGACACTGGGGGCAGCCGCCTCCCGCTGCGCGTCGTGCACCTCGGCCAGGTCGGCGCCGGCCCAGGCAATGAGCTCGATCTCGCGTCCGGGATCACATGGCTGGGGTCCTCCGTGCTTCCCGGGGCCCCGCGCTGCCGGTCCGCCCATTCTGCCAGGCCCGTGCCCCGGCTGTGGTACGGATTGCGGCCCCTGCCGGCGGTGGGGGCGGCACGTACGATGGTCGGGTGACTCAGGCTGAGACGACTCCCCGGACCGGCAAGCGCGTGCTCCTGGCCAAGCCCCGCGGCTACTGCGCGGGTGTGGACCGGGCGGTGCAGACCGTCGAGGAGGCGCTGAAGCTCTACGGCGCCCCGATCTACGTGCGCAAGCAGATCGTGCACAACAAGCACGTGGTGCGAACCCTGGAGGCCAAGGGTGCGGTCTTCGTGGAGGAGAACGAGGAGGTGCCCGAGGGCGCAACCGTCATCTTCTCCGCCCACGGGGTGGCCCCCGAGGTCTACGAGCAGGCCCGGGAACGCTCGCTGAAGGCGATCGACGCGACCTGCCCGTTGGTGACCAAGGTGCACCAGGAGGCCAAGCGGTTCGCCGCAGAGGACTACGACATCCTGCTCATCGGCCACGAGGGGCACGAGGAGGTCATCGGCACCGCCGGGGAGGCCCCCGCGCACATCCAGCTGGTCGACGGCCCCGACGGTGTGGACAAGATCACTGTGCGTGATCCGAACAAGGTCGTTTGGCTGTCCCAGACCACCCTGTCGGTGGACGAGACGATGGAGACGGTGGCCCGCCTCAAGTCCCGGCTGCCGCTGCTGCAGTCGCCGCCCAGCGACGACATCTGCTACGCCACCTCCAACCGGCAGCACGTGGTCAAGGAAATCGCCCCCGAGTGTGACGTGGTGATCGTGGTGGGCTCGCGCAACTCCTCCAACTCGGTACGCCTGGTCGAGGTGGCCCTGGACGCCGGCGCCCGCACCGGGCATCTGGTCGACTTCGCCCACGAGATCGACGACGCCTGGCTGGTCGGAGCCGCCACGGTGGGCCTGACCTCCGGCGCCAGCGTGCCGGACGAACTGGTGCAGGAGGTGCTGGCGCACCTCGCGGCGCGGGGCTTCACCGACGTCGACGAGGTGGTCACCGCCAACGAGCGACTGACCTTCTCACTGCCGCAGGAGCTCAAGCGGGACATGAAGGCGGCGGCGGCCCGCGGCTGATCGGCCGGAACGGATCGCGGCCCGGGCGCGTCCCATCGGGCATGAAGACTCCTCGGATGGCTCTCGTCGCGCTGGTCGTCGGTGCGGCGCTGACCGCCTGCGGCGGCGCGGGCACCCCCAGCCCTTCGGAAGGATCCCCGGTGACCAGTGCGCCCGCCCCTGACCCGGCCGAGTCGAGCACCGCGCCGCCGACGGCGTCCGCCCCAGCCCCGCCACCCACCGTGTCCCCCACGGTCCGGTCGCCGATCAAGCCGTCCGGGCCGAGGCTGCCACCGGGCGTGGGCGCGGTGGAGGTCTCCGGCACGGTGACCGCCGGCGTGGAGCCGGGCTGCCTGATGCTCGACGGGTTCCAGCTCCTCGGGGGCCCGCGTGACGTGCTGACTCCGGGAGCGAAGGTCACCGTCACCGGCAAGCCCCAGCCCGACCTGCTGACCACCTGCCAGCAGGGCACCCCCTTCACGGTCGAGTCCGCCCGCCGTTCCTGACACCGCCCACGGCCCGGCCTGCCTCCACCCCCGGCCGGCCCCGCATTTCGTTGATTATGAGGCTGGCGGCGACATTTCGGACAGCGCCTACCGC